>NZ_NNCE01000009.1 GCF_002245785.1 Mycoplasma testudineum | reverse complement strand
AACACCTTTATCGATCATCTCGATTATTTTGATTTTGTCTTCATATGTTAGTTTCATAAGAAAAACCCCTTAAGTTTAGATCTGGTCCTACTTAAAGGGTTCTCTACATTTTGGCATAGTATTATATTTTTGTATCAATAAACTAATAAATTCGGAGATAAATCCGGGTTCTAGTTTTGGCATAGTATTATATTTTTGTATCAATAAACTTATATTAAATATATTACGCGTACAAGCGGTTTTGGCATAGTATTATATTTTTGTATCAATAAACTTACCAATAACTAAACTACTAGAGTATGAAGTTTTGGCATAGTATTATATTTTTGTATCAATAAACATCCTTTTTTTTCTGTAGTTTTTCTAAGCGGTTTTGGCATAGTATTATATTTTTGTATCAATAAACTTTTTACTCTTTCTTTAATTAATTTATTTAGTTTTGGCATAGTATTATATTTTTGTATCAATAAACCCTTAGTATTATCTAGAGTGTAGTCCTTAGGTTTTGGCATAGTATTATATTTTTGTATCAATAAACTTACCAATAACTAAACTACTAGAGTATGATGTTTTGGCATAGTATTATATTTTTGTATCAATAAACTATTTCGAAAAAAATTCAAAATGAATAGTGGTTTTGGCATAGTATTATATTTTTGTATCAATAAACTTAAGCAGGCATTTAGCGGCATCCCGCTAGTTTTGGCATAGTATTATATTTTTGTATCAATAAACTCGCCAATTTGGCTGTAAATGTTAGTTGTAGTTTTGGCATAGTATTATATTTTTGTATCAATAAACTTTTAGAGAGTTCTCAATTTCACGTTTTGAGTTTTGGCATAGTATTATATTTTTGTATCAATAAACGTAGTGTTAGTATCTGATATAAGGGTATAAGTTTTGGCATAGTATTATATTTTTGTATCAATAAACAAGGGAATAAGGGGGATAATAATGCATTCTTTTTTGATATGGATTTTGCAATTTTCGCTGATTCCATTCTTTCTCTGACTGTTATTTTTTTCATTTATAAATTTTACTCACTTTCATCCTTTAAAATAAAACAGTCGCTTTCAAAACAGTCGTCACAAATATTGTTTTTTATCAATTTATTTGTTTTACGTTGTATTATATTTTTGTATCAATATCTTATAAAACACACTTTAAAATCTATAAAGTTTTAGCATAGTATTATATTTTTGTATGAATAATATAGGGCGTGAAATTTAGTTTTAATTTTAAATTTTCTCAGTTTCTGATTAAAAATCGATTCTTAACTACTATTATTTCAATTTAATACCCCGAAATTTCATGTTGTCAATATAAAGTAATATATCTAATGCGTCCATCATTTTTTAACACATATTACTAAATTATGTATATGGTAACTCGCTACTAAAATATAATTAAATTTCTTTATAGATTTAAAAAAATGATATAATTCAAGCATGAATAAACTATATATATTAAAAGATAAAAAAATACGGACAAAAGTTCCGACTATGTCAAACTTATGACAAATGTATCAGAAGAACCAGTTACCTATGACAAAGCAATAAAAATGGTTTTTTCTTTAAGAATGCAAAACCGCAATGTGTTAGCTTTATGTTATGAATGTTTAAAAAACGGAAAAGTAACTAGTCTCTTTATGTCAAGCAATAATTTAGTAAATTATTTCAAAAGATATAAAACGGAATTTCATCATAATAAATGTAAATGAAATATTTATTATGATGAATCACAAACTAAAATTCTAAATTCAATGAAACTTGCAAAAGAAAATGATTTTTTTGAATATTTTGATTTATTAAAGAAAGGATATATTAATAAAATACAAAAAAGTATTATACATAAATTTATACAACCAAATAATTCGAAAATAAAAAAACGGTGATTGATCCGCATGAAAAATTCTAGAGAGATATCAGATTCTGTAATTTTCAAAGCAACAAATGTGAATATATTTATTAAACTAGACTATGATGAAGTAGTAAATCAAAAGCTAGAAAACATTAAGTTGTTCATTAATTATTCACCAAAAAATAAAAAAAAATTAGATGGTGATATAAAAAATTTCGTTTTATTAAGAAATTCTTCAAAACAAGTCATTGAATTTTTAAAAAATAGTAACATCAATTCAAATAAAGAATGAAAATCAATATTAAATTTAAATTATGAAAATGAAAATAATTTTTTACAATTATGATCTTATTTAGTTAAAAATAAGAAAAGCTCCTATATACCCATTTCAAATAACGGAAATTTATTGGTTAAAGGAATATGTAAAAAAAATGAAACAGAAACAATTTTTATTCCAGATAAACACAAAAGTGGAAAATTATGTGTCAGTTATTTTGATATTATTAAAAGATAATAATATCTTACTAATGTTGTGGCGATATTTAATTTTGATTTAAAGTTGAAATTTGCAATCACAAAATAAACTAACTATATTTTTTATGATGAGCAAGTAAAAAAATTAAAGTTAGCTCACCAATAAGTTAAGTGAAAATAGGTAAATTTTCTAATATCTATCAATAAGCAAAAATGGCCGAAGCCATTTTTTTTAATCTAAATTCTGTAATATCTACGCAAATGTCATCGCACTTTTGTGCAATTCATCAATTACATTTCTTTTTTCAATTCACTCTATTAAGATTGTGTTCAATTTTGGTAATAATAAGAATATTATTCCAAAAACTAAATACATTAAAATTTGAATAATATTGTTAGGTTGATAATTATTGTTTGTTCAATAAAATCCTCATGAATTTAATCCTAATGGATTCGAAACAACGCTTTGAGCGTATGTGTAAATTAATCCAATTTCAGCTACTACTATCATGAATATTGCAAATACTGTAGCAACATAAAATAAGTATTTATTTACGTTAGCATTTTTAATTTCATCTTTAAAGTGTCCCTTAATTTTTTTAACTAAGTAAAGTAACATTACTAGTCCGTAAATTCAGAAGAAAAACACTGTTGGTCAGTTACTTGCAGCATCCATAAATGCATCTGTATTGTAAACAATAGCTGGTACAGAAATAATTAAAAATCAAAAAGCAAAAACAAAACCTATTGCTATTAAGCCTCTCATTTCTTTAGAAATATCTCTACCTAAAAATTGAGCTTTAACTTTCTTTTTAAGTATTCTAGCTCCTATTACTAATTCAGTTTCAACCATGTTTGTATAGTCTTTTAGAATAAAAGCACTTAAACCATTTATTAATCCAATTGTTGACACAAATATGAAGAATAAAACAAATGCTTGTACTCAACTGCTATCACCAGGAACTGCTACTGAAATTAAACCTTGTATTGATCCTTGTGTATGTAAAATTGATGCTATTGCAATTAATGTATAAATTGTTACGACAATTATCATTCCGACAATAATTGCTAACGGTAATTTTTTACCATCTTCTTTCATATCTTTTCTTAATGATCCAACTGATAAGAATGAATCAAAAGCAAATAAAACACCTGGTAGCGCTAAGATTAAATTTGAAAAACTAAATCCTTGTCCAGTTCCTGCTGCACTAGTAAAACCATTTACTGATCCAGCTTTAGTGCTTGAGACAAAAACTAAACCAACTATAATAGCAATTACTAAAGGAATAAACTTAAGTACTACAGTTGTAGTTTGAGTGTAATGTGATATTGCTGGAGCTAATAAATTAATTAATAAATATGAAGCTGAAATTATGACTCCAAATATGACGTGATGTCAAACTTGAATTCAACTAATATCAGCACCTACTGCACCAATAAAACTTCAGAACATTTCACTAGCAAATATCCCTAATATTGTTACTAAAATTCCTCAGTAAAAAATCGATCAGGAAAAAGTTGTAAAATATCCAAGATTTTTTCCTCCGACTCTGTGGCTTCAACCACTAATACCGGTAATCTTATTAACTTTAAGTGCTGAAATTTCACTAAAACTTATAGCGGCAGCTAAAGAAATTAATCCTCCTACTATTCAAGAAAGTAATCATGTTATTGATTGACCTTCAACGGCTCTTGAGACACCACCATTTTTAAAGAATATTCCTATTCCTATTATGGAACCAACTACGAAAGCCAAAGCGACTCAAAAACCAAATTTTCTTGCTTTTGAATGCGCATTATTTTTATCCATATTTTCCTTTCTAAAAAAGCCCTACACTTTTGTTGTATGGCTTTTAAATCAATATGTTTATTTTATATATGTTAAAAAACCCTACTTCAGGAGTATCAAATTTTAAACATAGTGTGCATTTTTTGAATACTTCTTTGCATTTGAGACTCCTTTTAGTAAAGTTTTTATGTAATTTATTATAGATTTTTTTCAATTTAATCTGAAAATTATATTTTTAAATATTAAATTAATTATTTTTGTGCTATGTTTAAAATTTAGACTGAATTAAGTAATATAAACCAAATAAAGCTGAATCATCTCCCATTTGATCTATTTCAACTTTTACTTTATCAAAATGACTTGGTGTAGTATATTTTTTTGCTTCTTCAAATGCTTTATAAATAAATCAATTATTGTATGTTGAAACACTTCCACCAAAAACAAATAAATTAGGATTAACTCATGCCATGGCAGTTGCAATAGTTCTAGCTAATGTATCAATTCCTTGATCAATTATTTTTTTAGCTATTTCATCTGATTCATATTTATTAAATAAATCTTTTGCTTCTCAATTTTGTCCTAAATTTTTAGCTCTAATTGACATACCTGTTCCTGAAGCAAATAATTCAAGCGAATATGGACTCAAGTGGTGATATTTTTTTTCAGCTATTGGAGCTAGTGGTGCAAAAGCAACTTCCTGAGCTTGATAATTTGAGCCTGTAAATACTTTATTATTGATAATTAATCCTGCTCCTAAACCAGTTGAAACAGTAAAAAATTGAGTAACATCATCTGCTTGTTGTTTGAAAAATTTATGATTTGCAAAAGCCATTGCATTAGCATCATTTTCAAATACAATAGCTTCTAAATTAACTTGAGATAAAAAATATTCTCTTAAATTAACTTGTCTTCAGTCAACTAAATTTGGTGTATCTAAAATTATTCCGTTTGGATAATCAGCCGGACCTGGAATTCCAATTGCTATAGCACTTACATTATGTTCTTTTATTAATGAAACAATTTTAGCAACTGTCTCACGATAGTTATTTGGGTTGGTTTCAAATTTTTTCTTAAATTCAATTTTATCATCATTTGTAAATGTCGCAAATCTAACATTAGTTCCGCCAATATCAATTGCGGCAAATTTTTTATTCATATTTTCTCCTTAATTCAAATTTATCGAGTAATTAAAAGTAAAAATATTATAACCCCTAAGGGCTCTAAGAATACTTATAAATAATATTGAGATGATAAAATCCATTTACCAAGTATTTAGGTAAAATAACTTTAGGTATATTATGAACAAAAATATTTATGAATTAAGAAACGGTGATGAAAGTAATTTTATAACAGGAAAGCAAATTGGTTTAGCATTTGAATTTAAGGTAAATAAATTTGGATGAAGCAACGTTTATATGGAAATATTAGATCAATATGAAGAAGTAGATGAAAAGTTAATGTTAACTTATTTTTTTCAAGACTTGTACATGTATTTACATAAAAATAAACATCAACCGAAATGAGATTTTAATACCATACATCTTAGTGGATTTAACAACTTAAAATTAATGAAAAAAGACCAAATAGATTTATTAAAAAAAGAATTATTAACAATAACTAATTTCGATATTGTTTTAGGAGAATAATGAGTAATATTAAATGATATTTAAGTAAAAAAACTTCGCCATATGAAAATTTAGTTTTAGAAGAAGCTATTTTAAGAGATGAAAATATAACTGATGATATTTTTTATTTTTATCGTAATGATAATTCAATCATAATTGGAAGAAATCAAAACATTTATGAAGAAGTTAATTTATATTTTGCTCGAGAAAAAAATATTAATTTATATCGAAGAATCTCAGGCGGAGGAGCTGTTTACCAAGATTTAAACAATGTCTGTTTTTCTTATATAACTCATTCAAAAGGTAGTTATGAAAAATTCCTAACGCCTATTATTGAATTTTTAAAATCACTTGGGTTAAATGCTACTTTTAAGGGTAGAAATGATTTAGCAGTTGATGGTTTTAAAGTTTCGGGAAATGCTCAATATAGCACTCCTACACGTATGGTTCATCATGGTACTTTGCTATTTGATTTTAATATTGAAATCATGCAAAATGCCTTAAAAGTAAATCCATTGAAAATGGAATCAAAAGGAATTAAATCAATTAGACAAAGAGTTGCATCATTAATAAATTTAATGCCTGAAAAAATTACAATTGAAGAATTTGTTCAAAAATTAGTTTCATGATTTGCAAAAGAAAATAACGCAACAGAATTAGTTTTAGATTTAGATTTATACGAAACAAGACTTGCTCCGATTCGTAAAGAAAGAATGTCGGATGAATGAATTTTTGGTAAAACTCCAAATTTTGAAGTAACTAATGAAAGTAAGTTTGATGGCGGTATAATCCGAGCAAGTTATAGTGTCAAAGCTGGTAAGTTTTGTCAATTTAAATTTGAAGGAGATTATCTAAGTAAAGTTGATACTGAAATTATTTCTGAAAAGATGATTGGAATTAATTATGAAGTTGAAGCCGTTCAAGAAGCATTAACAAAATACGATTTAATTGATTATTTTGGTGAAATTTCTTTAAACGAAATTATCGAAGTAATTTTTGGAAAATATTAAATGTTTAAACAATTAGAAACAAAAAACTGAATCATAAATTTTTTTGAAGAAGAATCAAACAAACCTAAAATACTTTTTAGTCATGGTTTTGGAGCCAATGCTAAAACTATTTTTTCGTTAAATACTCAAGATAGAAATTATAGTATTGTTTCAGTTGATTATCCCGGGCTAGGTAAAACTAAAAGTAAGTTTCATCATGAAGAAGTCGAATTAAAAGATTATCAAACTTTTTTAATCGAATTTTTAGAAGCTTATTCAGAAAAAATTGATTTAATTGTTGCACATTCATTAGGGACTTTAGGCGCTTTATCTGCCTTAGATAAAAAATTAACTAAAAAAGTAGTGTTATTTAGTCCATATAACTATTATCTAGATACCGATACTGATTTAGAATTAATTAAGCATTATTTAATTCCTTCTGATTTTGAAACTGCCGCAAATTCACTTCGAGATTTATCAGTTAAAAATGATGATGCATATGAAAAAAGTGTCAAGTATTTTGCTAAATTAGCAGTGGAAGTTTATCCAATTAAATACAAAGTAATGGGTGATTTCGTTGAAAAAATGTTTCAACATGATTATTTAAATAATGTTGTAAAACCTTTATATCTAAATAATGCTAGCAATATTGTAATTGTTAGTGGTGTTGAAGATAAATATACAAAAATGGAAGTTCTAGAAAAAATTTCAAGTGAAACAAATATACCATTAACCAAAATAAAAAATGCTGGTCATGCAATATTTTTTGACCAACCTTATCAAACAAACAAAGTTATTGTTAAAGAAATTAAAAAATTGACTGAATCATAATTTGATTAAACAGTCAATTTTTTAATCTTGCAATTTTATTGAATCTTTACCAAAATAAGGAACTAAAATTTTCGGAATAGTTATAATGTTTTTTTCTGCATCATAACCTTGTTCAATTAAAACAGCCATAATTCTATCGATGGCCATTCCTGAACCATTCATTGTATGTGCAAATTCAGTTTTACCTTCATTATTTCGATATCTGATATTTGCTCTTCTGGCTTGAAAATCTCCCATTCATGAAACTGAACTAGTTTCGCGGAATCTTTTTTCACTTGGCAATCATATTTCAAAATCATAAGTTATTTGGCTTGAAAAACCTGTATCACCAGTTGATAAAAGTAATTGTTGAAATGGAATTTCCAATTCTAAAAGCATTGCTTTAGCATTTTCAACCATTGAATTAAATTCAACTTCAGCAAGTTCTTGAGAAGTAATTTTAACCATTTCAACTTTTCTGAATTGATGCATTCTAATTATCCCGTGATTGTCTTTACCACCTGAACCAATTTCGCTTCTAAAACAGTCAGAATAGGCTGTAAGTTTCTTGCTTTTAGTTAAGTCAATTATTTCATTATTATAAATATTTGTTAATGAAACTTCACTCGTAGGTATCAAATAATGATTTGAATTTAACTTGAAAAGATCTTCTTCGAATTTAGGTAATTGACCAGTTCCAAAGAGCATTTCGGGATTAACCATAACAGGAACAATATATTCTTCATAACCATTTTTTTCATGAAAATCAAGCATGTAATTTTGTAAAGCTCTAACTAATTTAGCGCCTTCACCTTTATATAAAATGAATCTTGTTCCACTCATTCTAATGGCTCTTTTAAAATCAATAATGTCAAATTTTTCAGCTATTTCATAATGACTAACGTCAAGTGTTTTTAACAATCTATTTTCGGCTGCTTGGCGATAAACCACAACATTATCATTTTCATCTTTACCAACTGGGACAATATCTAGTTGTACATTTGGAATTCTAATAATGATTTCTTCTAATTCCTTATCAAGTCTATTTGCTTCTTCTTGTAAATATTTTTGCTCAGCTTTGATTGTTTGCAGTTTTTCAATTGCTTTTGCTTTTTCGTTTTTGTCTGAAATTGCTTTAATTAAATCCGATTCATTATTAAGTAAGAATTTTAATTTTTCAGCTTTATGTATTGCACTTCCCCGTTTTTGACTCAATCTAACTAAATTATTGATTGTTGAAGCTTCAACATTTTTTGTTTCTAGTTTTTTAATGAAATATTCTGGATTTTGAATTATCTTTTTAATGTCCAACATAATGCTCCTAATAATTAACGTTTTAAATAATGATTTAATTTTACTATGACTTGAAATATTACAATAATAAAGATCGCATTGTTAAATTTATTTAAGATAAAAGGCCTGACTAAAGAGTTATTCGTTTAAGAAAATGCTTCTTTATTAAGGTTAAAATGCAATATTTCCATAAAAATCAAGCCTAGCTCTGATTTAGGATTTAAAATTTTCCACAAAATTGCTAAAAAATGACTAATTTGAACAAGAGTTATTTATCCATATATAATTTATTATTAGTAGTTAATTTTTATCCTAGAATTAACAATTTTCGACAATTGATTATCATTATAGTCTCAAAATTTAAAAATTTTTTTAATTATTGCCTTCAATTTGGCAATTTTTGCTGCTATTTTTTCCACGTATGCCTTACCAAGCCATTCATTAAGTGAGATATTCATATAATTTTCCTATGTACCTAAACGGGGTACATTTTATTTGAAAGGAAACTATGCAGTTTAATAAAAAATTTATAAGAAGTTATGTCAATGGACATGAAATTTCAGAATCTGGCGGGAAAATAATCGATGTTCGTAGCCCACACGATGATAAATTACTAGCTCAAGTAGAATTTTCTACTGTTAAAACAGTTGATGAAGCCGTTAAAGCAGCTAGAATTGCTCAAAAAAGTTGAGGTGCCTTAACTTTTAAAAAAAGAAGTGAAGTTCTTTATAAATATCGAAGTTTATTAGAAGCAAATAAAGACCAATTAGCTCAATTAGTTCATTTAGATAATGGTAAAACATTAACTGAAGCAGAAGCAGAAGTTGGTAAATGTATTGAATTAACTGATTTTGCTTGTTCTATTCCGCAAATTATTAGTGGTGAAACACAATTTGTAAGTAGAGGAATTTTAGCTAGAGAAGAAAAAAGACCAGTTGGTGTTTTTGGTGTAATTACGCCATTTAACTTTCCATTAATGGTACCACATTGATCAATTCCAAATGCAATTGCAACAGGTAATGCAATAATTTTAAAACCTAGTGAACAAACACCATTAGCAACAAGTTACATGGCTGAATTATGAAAAGAAGCTGGTTTACCAGATGGAATATTAAACATTGTATATGGCGGGCCTGAAATTGGTGAAGCATTAACTTCACATCCAGAAATTTCGGGAATTACTTTTGTTGGTTCAACCAATGTTGCTAAAACAGTTTATTTAAACGGTTCAAAAACACTTAAAAGAGTTTTATCTTTAGGTGGGGCTAAAAATCATGTTTTTGCTTTACCAGATGCTGATCCTGAAATTTCTGCTAAAGAAATATTATCATCTGCAATCGGAATGGCAGGTCAAAGATGTATGGCATTAAGTGTAGCCTTATCTGTTGGAAAAAATAACCCGGTAATTGAAAAATTAGTTGAAAAAGCTAAAGGTTACAGACTTGGTGTAAATTTTCCCCCAATAGTTTCAAAAGAAAATGTAGCCAAATTAGAAGCATATATTGAAAAATCTAAAAAACTCGGAGCAAAAATATTGGTTGATGGTACCAAAAATTATAAAAAACCTGCAAGCATGGAAAATGGTTACTGATTTGGACCAACAATTATTGACTGATCTGGAATCCAAGATAAAATGCCAGAAGAAGAAATTTTTGGTCCTATTTTAGAAGTGGTTAAGTTTGAACACTTAAAAGATGCTATTGAATTCCAAAAAAGAAGTCCTTACGGAAATTCAGCTTCAATTTTTACCCAGAGCGGTAGAGCAGCAGAAGAAATATTAAAAGAAATGAGTCCAGGAATGCTTGGAGTAAATATCGGTGTGCCAGTTCCTAGAGAACCATATAGTTTTGGAGGATTAAATTCATCAAAATTTGGCTACGGTGATATTACAGGTAAATCTTCATTAAACTTTTGAACCAACTTAGTTAAAGTTACAACAAAATGAAATGCCGAAGACAAAGCAGATTGAATGTCATAGAATGCTTAAAAAAGATTTTGTATTAATAGGTAGAATTGCAATTGATTTTAATCCAACTGACTTTTACAATACTTTAGAAAATTCCGATAATTTTAACAAATACATAGGTGGTTCAACTGCTAATACCGCAATTGGTCTTTCACGCTTAGGTAGTAAAGTTGGTGTTTTTGCCATGATTAGTGATGATCAATTTGGTAGATATGTAACAAATATTTTGAATAAAGAAAATGTTGATACAACAAGGTTGAAAATTCACCCAAATTACAAACTAGGACTGACTTTTACCGAAATAAAATCAGAAAATGAAAGTTCAATTCTGATGTATAGAAATCAAGCTTCTGATTTAGAAATTGCTTCAAGTGATATTGATGAAGAATACATAATAAATTCAAAAACATTGCTTGTAACCGGAACATCATTAAGTAAAAGCCCTTCAAGAGAAGCTGCTTTAAAAGCGGTAAAAATTGCAAGAAAAAACGAGATAAAAATTATATTCGATATTGATTTTAGAAACTACACATGACAAAACGAAGAAGAAACTAATATTTATTATCAATTAGTTGCCGAGCAATCAAACATCATTATTGGAAGTGTGCAAGAAATTGAATTATGTTCTAAATGAACAATTGAGAATAAATCATTTGAAACAAAAGAAAAAAGAATAGATGCACTTGCTAAACATTGATTAAAAAGTGCTGAAATTGTTATTGCTAAAGATGGTAAAAATGGATCAATTCTTTACACCAAAGATCGAAAGTTTTTAGTTAGAATCGTGAAAATAAAAATGCTAAAAGGCTACGGTGGTGGCGATGCATACGCAAGTTACTTTTTACATTATTTTACTAAAGAAAATAACATTAAAAAAGCACTTAAATACGCAACAGCAGCAGCTAGTTGTATGGTTAATTCACACAGTTCGTTCGATTTACCAAATGTTGAAACATTAGAAAAATTTATTTTAGAAAACGAAAAAGAGCCTGAGACTTTAGTAATTGAAAAGGAATGAAATGCATTTACGAAATAGCAATTTAAAACCAGGTTTAAATATGCTTGTTAATAGAACAAAACGAGCTAAACATATGTTGTTAGATGTTGATATTTATTTAGCATCTGAAAATGAAACTATAGAATTTTCAACAGAAAAATTAGAAGAAAAAGTATTTTTACTTTTAACTGGTGAAGCAGTGGTATCTTACTCAGGTAAAGATTACGTAGCTAAACGAAAAAGTGTTTTTGAAGAAAAACCAACGGTATTTCACATTGGACAAATCGAAAATATTAAAATCAAAAATCTTAAAAAAAGTGAATGATTAATCATAACTAGTGATACTGAAAAACAAAAAGGCTTTTCAATTCATGAACCTACAAGTATAAAAGAAGATATCTTCGGCCAAACAGACTGACAAGGTGTTGCAAGAAGAAAAGTTAGAACAGTATTTGATTATTCAACAAAGCCTACTTCAAATATTGTTGTTGGCGAAGTAATTACAAAACAAGGTCATTGATCTTCATATTTACCTCACCGTCATAACCAACCAGAAATGTACTTTTTCAAATTTGAAAAGCCTGATAGTGCTTTCGGAATTTCTGTTGCTGGTGAAAATGCATACATAGTTAGAGAAAATGATGTTAATGCAGTTCCATCTAATTTAGACCATCCAGTATCTGCTGCACCTGGGTATCCACTATATTACTGTTGAATTATTAAAAATTTAAAAAATGATCCATGAAACTCAAGAAATGAAGCTGAAGAACACTTGTGATTAAAAGATAAAAATGCGAAGTACCACGATTTTTAAGAAGGGATAAAAATGATAAAAGTAGGAATTATTGGAGGCGGTAGAATTGGTCAGATTCATGCTAAAGCAATAAGTAAATTAGAAGGGGCAAAAGTAGTTGCAATTGCTGATGCATTTATGAATGATGAAACTAAAATGAAAATTGCAAATAATGGCAATATTAAATTTTTTAAGTCACATGAAGAAATGCTTGAAAAAGCAGATCTTGATGCAGTTTATATCTGCAGTCCAACTTCAGAACATGTTAAACATGCTAAAGATTCTATAAAAGCTAAAAAACATGTTTTTTGCGAAAAACCAGTTAGCTTTAATTTAGATGAAATAAAAGCTATTAACAAACTTGTTGATGAATCTGGAAAAGTTTTTATGGTAGGTCATAACAGAAGATTTGATCATAATTTTATGGCTTTAAAAGATGCAATTAAAAGTGGGAAAGTTGGTGATGTTTATCAACTAAAAATTTCTTCAAGAGACCCCGGTTTACCCCCAATTCAATATATAGAAAAATCTGGTGGTTTATTCATGGACATGATGATTCATGATTTAGATATGTCACTTAATTTAATAAACAAAAAACCAATATCTATTTATGCAACAGGAGCAGCACTAGTTAATCCTGAAATTAAAAAAGTGGGCGATATTGATACAGCTATTGTCACTATAACATTTGAAGATAATACTATGGCAGTAATTGATAATTGTAGATTAGCAAAATATGGTTACGACCAACGAGCAGAAGTACATGGTTCACTTGGAAGTGCCCAAATCGGAAACGAAAAACCTTCTACTTTAATTGTTTCAAATGAAAATGGAGTTACTTCTGAAAAACCATTACATTTCTTTTTAGAAAGATACATGAAATCATATGAAAATGAAGCAGTTAATTTTATTGATTCTATCAATGGTAATGATAAACCTAAAGCAACTATTACTGATGCTTATAATGCTGTTTTACTTGCAAAAGCTGCTGCAATTTCATTAAAAGAAAAAAGAGTTGTTAATTTAAGCGAGTTAGATTAATATGGCAAAAACTATTAGACTTACAACAGCACAGGCAATATTAAAATTTATTGATAACGTTTACATAAGTGTAGATGGTAAAGAAGATAAATTTGTTGCTGGAATTGCAACTATATTTGGTCATGGTAATGTTTTAGGTTTTGGTGAAGCATTAGGTCATTCAAAACATAATTTAAAACTATACCAAGGTAAAAATGAACAAGGTATGGCACATGTTGCATTAGGTTTTGCAAAACAAAACAATAGACATAAAATTATTGCTTGTACTACATCAATAGGACCTGGAGCAGCAAATTTAGTAACTGCAGCAGGAACTGCTTCAGCTAATAACATACCACTTTTACTATTTCCAGGTGATACATATGCTAGTCGCAGACCCGATCCAGTCTTGCAACAAATCCAACATGATTTTAACCCTAATTTAACAACAAATGATGCTTTAAAACCTGTATCAAGATATTGAGATAGAATCAACAGACCCGAACAAATTATTAGTTCATTAATCAATGCATTTGAAGTCTTAACCGATCCGGAATTAACTGGTGCTGTAACTATAGCACTGCCGCAAGATGTTCAAGGGATGGCATATGATTATCCAAGTTGATTTTTTGAAAAAAGAGTTTACAGATTAAAACGCGCTCTACCTGAAAATGAATTAATTTTAGAAGCTGCTTCATTAATTGCTAAAGCAAAAAGACCACTTGTAATTATCGGTGGGGGTACCCGTTATTCATTAGCAAGAAAAGAAGTATTGCAATTTATTGAAAGATTTAAAATCCCATTTGCATTTACTCAAGCAGGACTTTCATCATTACCTTAAAGCAGTGAATTTTCATTAGGCGGAATCGGAGTAACAGGAACTGCTGCAGCAAATATATATGCTAAAAAAGCAGATGTAATTATTGGACTTGGAACTAGATATACAGACTTTACAACAAGTAGTAAAACTCAATTTAATGAAGCTGCAAAATTTGTAAATATTAATGTTAAAAAAATGGATGCAATCAAAATGAGAGGAATAAATATTATTGCTGATATTAAAGTTGCAATCCCAATTCTACAAGATAAAGTTTCACTAAATCGAATTAATTTTGATGTTGCAGATGAAGTAAATTTTTTAAGAAATGATTGAGCAAATGAACTTGAAAGATTAGGGAATAAAACTTCAAACGAAGCAATTAAAAATCCCGAAATAAATGATAACAATAGCCTTGCTCCAGAAAAATTTGCAAAATTCATGAAGCAAATTTATCCTGATCTTGAAGTAATGCCGCAAACAAGAGTTATTCATTTACTTAGAAGACATTTATCACATGATGCAATTATTACAAGTGCATCAGGATCATTACCAGGCGATTTACAAAGAATGTGAACAACAAATTCATTTGGTTCATATAATGTCGAATATGGCTATTCATGTATGGGACATGAAATTCAAGCTGCAATCGGTTCATCTATTGCTATTGGTAATAGACCTACATATTCATTAGTAGGTGATGGTAGCTTTATTATGCTTCATAGTGAAATGCTTACTGCAGTTCAAGAAGGAATTCCTACAGTTATCGTTTTATTTGACAATAGTGGATTTAGTGTTATTAATAATTTGCAAGTAGGACATAAATTAAGTTCATTAGAAACAGAATTTTACTCACGTGAAAAAGCTGGGCAAAATAATTATAAAAATTATGTTACAACTAATTTTGCGCAAATAGCTAAAGGCTATGGTTGAGATTCAATTCTAGTCAAAAATGAAGATGAATTAATTGAAGCTTTAGAAAAATCAAAAACAGTTACTAAACCATTTTTAATTGAAGTAAAAGTTTTTCCAAAATCTATGACTCATGGTTATGAAGCATTTTGACAAACCACTAATGTAGAAATTACTGACGATAAAGAAATTGCTAAAGAAAGTATTAAAAACCAAAAAATTATTAACGAAAATAATAATTTTAATTAGGGCGATAATATGAAATACAAATTTTCAAATGTAAAAATTGGAATAGCACCAATTGCTTGAACAAATGATGACATTCCAGAATTGGGAAAAGAAAATTCGTTTGAACAATCTATATCTGAAATGGCATTAGCTGGTTTTCAAGGCACAGAAATTGGAGGAGCAAAATTTCCAAAAGATCCTAAGATTCTTAAACCATATTTAAAAGTAAGAAAACTTGAAATTGCTTCAGCATGATTTAGTAGTTTTATTTTAAAAGAGGGTTTAGAAAAAACGCTTGAAGAGTTTAAAAAACACGTTCAAATGTTAAAAGAAATGGGAGCCAAAGTTGTTGTTGTTAGTGAACAATCAAAAAGCATTCAAGGGCTAACGGACGTACCGGTATTTTCTCAAAAACCAATACTAGAAAAAGGCGAAGCAACCATTTTATATAAAGGACTTAATGAACTAGGTAAATATTCAAAATCACAAGGATTAGATTTAGTATATCACCATCATATGGGGACAATAATCCAAACTTACAAAGAAACAGTTGATATGCTAAAAGGCACAAATCCTGAATATGTTTCATTAATATTTGATACTGGACATTTTAGTTACACAGGTGAAGATATTTCTAAGATAGTTAAAGAATTAGCACCAAGAATTAAACACGTTCATTTAAAAAGTATTAGAAAAGATATTGTTGATAAAGTTAAACGTGAAAACTTATCGTTTCTAAATGGAGTAAGATTAGGCTCATTTACAATCCCGGGAGATGGTGATGTAAATTATGATAAGTTTTTTGAAGTTTTATCAAAACATGGTTACCAAGGTTGATTTTTAGTTGAAGCAGAGCAAGATCCTGCTAAAGCAAATCCATTTGTTTATGCACTTAAAGCAATGAAATTTATAAAAGAAAAAATAGAGGTAATTTAATATGACAAATACCTTTAATCAAGCAAATAATTTAGAAAAAAATATTGATGAAAAAATATTTCAAGTTAGGAATATAAATATTAGTTTCGGACCAGTAAAAGTCCTCAATGATATGAACTTAGACTTGTACAAAGGCAAAGGTGTTGCCATAGTTGGCGAAAACGGAGCTGGTAAAAGTACTTTAATGAAAATCATATCTGGGATTTATCAAGCTGATAGTGGTGAATTAATTTATAATGGCAAAAAAGTTAATTATACAAACACTATTCAAAGTCAAAAAGATGGTGTAGTAATTATTAATCAAGAACAGCAACTGGTTGAAAGTCTTAGTGTTTCACAAAATATTTTTTTAGGTAATGAAATTAAAAATAAATTAGGTTTTGTTAACAACTATGAAATGAATAAGTATGTTGAAAAAATTTTTAACGATTTAAACATTCATATCAATCCTAAAACAATTGTTGCAACATTAACAATTGCACAAAAGCAATTTGTTGAAATTGCAAAAGCTTTAAGTAAAAACCCTAAAGTAATTATCTTTGATGAACCAACTTCAATGCTTGCAAAAGACGATACTGAAAAACTTTATAAAATTGTTAGAGACTTAAAAAGTAAAGGTGTAGCTATTGCTTGAATAACCCACAGAATGGAAGAAATTCCAATTACTTGTGAATACGTATCAGTTATAAGAAATGGTTTTTTTGTTACACAAAGAAATATAGAAAGTTTTGCTGGTAATGAAGAAATTGTTAATTTAATGATTGGTAATGAACTTAAAGATTATTTTCCTGAAAAGTGAGAATTTCAAAATAAGGAAGTATTACTAAAAGTTAATAACTTAACAAGTGATGCATTAAGAAATATTTCTTTTGAATTGAACCGTGGTGAAATAGTTGTATTTTACGGTTTAATTGGTTCTGGAAGAACTGAACTAGCTTTATCAATAATTGGTGAAATGCCCTATTTTTCTGGATCGTTATATTATGATGGCAAAAATTATAATCCTACCGGAGCTGCTAAAGCAATTAGCAATCAAATTTATTATTTATCTGAAGATAGAAAAGCACTCGGATTACATGTTAATAAATCTATTGAATACAACATTGTTTTATCATCACTTAATAAGTACAAAATGAACAAATTTATTCCATTAATGAGCAATCTCAAAATTGGTAATAAAAGTGATGATTTAATTGACAAATTAAAAATAAAAACTGAATCAAAAAACAAAATCACCTCATCACTTTCTGGAGGGAATCAACAAAAGGTATCAATTGCAAAAGGAATTGCTACTATGCCAAAATTATTTATTTTAGATGAACCTACCAGAGGTGTCGATGTTGGTTCTAGAAAAGAAATTTATACTTTAATAAATAACTTTAAAAAACAGGGCAAAGGTTTAATGATAATTAGTTCTGATTTGCCTGAAGTTGTTGGAATCGCAGATCGAGTAATCGTAATGTATGAAGGACACATAACAGGAGAATTAGTTGGAAAAGATATTGTTGATTCAAAAATACTATCACTAGCTTTAAACTTAGGAAAGGAAAACAGTAATGCTTAATAAATTATTCCGGAGCAAAAAAATTCAAAAAGATGATAATAAATTCTATGAACATATTCAATTAGAATATAAAGATCCATTAAGCGATATTGAAAAAATTAAGCAAAATTATGGTCTTAGGTTTGAAGTTTTACAAAAACAATATGAAACCAAAGTTGAAGCCGTTCAGGACATGCTTTTCAATATTGCTGTCACGCTTAATGAACGAAAAGAAAAATTAATTAATAAAAAGATTAATGAATCTTTAAAAGATTTATTGACAAACGAACAAATTGAATATAAATATAAAAATTTAGAATTAACAAGAATACAAGCTGATGAAATGATCAAGAAAAATGAACTTGATAAAAAACGTTTAATTGCAGCTGAAATGGAAAAATCTAAAGAAGAAATTGAAAAAATAGATAATTTAATTCAATACAAAAGACATAAATACAAAGCTAAAATTGAAAGACTTAAAAAGTCACATGAACGCTATATGAAGCGGATGCAAAGATCTGCAGATAATAAAATGGCAAAATTAACCACTGCTATGGAGCATGTTGAAAAACATCACAATTTGAATTTTATTGAACAAAAAGATAAATTAAATTCAAGCCTTGTTACTGTCAATAAAAAAATTAATTCTGAATTGAACAATTTAGAACTTAAATATTCAAATAGAGAATTGCCTATTAGTAAATATGAAGTTACTAAAAAGAAATTGATTGATTCTTATAAACAAAAAGTTGATCAATTAACAAAAGTTGCTCAAACTACTTATAAAAATTTTACTTCCAAAATTTGAAATTGAAAATTTACAAGTAGATTTGAAGAAGATAGACTTAGAAATGTAGGTAAAAGGGCACTTCTAGCTGCTAATGCATCAAAATTATTGTTCTTATTTTTATTTATTGCAATCATTACAGCTTTTCAAAGTCCAAATTATTTTTCAAGTTACAACTGATTTATTGCGATCTTAAAAAGTAACGTATTCATTGGTTTTATTGCAATGGGAGAAACACTAGCGATTTTAACTGCAGGTATTGACCTGTCCGTTGGTAGTTTAATTGGTTTTGGAGCCACTTTATATTTATATTTCACTGTTTCTTTAGGCATGCATTTTATACTCTCACTTGTCTTAATGATCGTGATAATGGTTATATTAGGATTTACAAACGGATTCTTAATTTCCAAATTTAAAATTCCGCCATTTATTATTACGCTTGCTGGACTTTTAACTTTAAGAGGGGGAATAAACGTAATATTAAAAGGAACACCTATTTCTAATTTAAATGACCCAATATTTAATTTCTTAAATACAGACTTAGGTAACAACTTCCATGTCTTACTACTTATATTTATCATAGTCGCAGTTGTAGCTGTATTCTTACTTAAATACACAAAATCAGGAAGATACATTTATGCTGTAGGAGATAATCCTGAAGCGGCTAAAATTTCAGGAATTAAAAATAATTGAATTCTTATGCTTGTATATGGTTTTAGTGCAACTTTTGCTATAGGCGGGGCATTATCTGCTGCAAGTTTAACAACATCAGTTTCTCCTAATACCGGATTTGGTTTTGAATTAGATGCTATTACCGCTGTAGTACTTGGTGGTACTGCTTTAAGTGGTGGTAAAGGAGGTATTGGTAAGACGATAATTGGTTGATTTGCTGTTGCAATATTATTAAATTCATTTGCCTTTTTCAATGTTGATAGTAATTATCAACAAATTGCAAAAGGATTAATAATTATTGTGGCTGTTATCTTCAATAAAAACACAAGAATAATCGAACGATTGAAAAAACTATATTTAAAAACACTTAAATATCGTATTTTAATTGTCAACCATAAAAAAATTTATTAAAAGGATAAAATATGAAAATTAACAAGAAAACTTTAATTGCCGGAGGACTAATTTTTGCTACCGGTATCGCAGGTGTTGCTGCAGTTTCGTGTGGTACATCTTCAGCTAATGAAGTTGCTTTAGTAGTATCAACTAGAAATAACCCTTTTTATACTGCTATTATTAATGCTGCACAAGCAAAAGCAGATGAACTTGGACTTTCATTAGTAATTTATGATTCACAAAATGATGCTCAAAAAGAAACAACACATATTAACAATATTATTGCTAAAGGAACTACAAAAGTTGTTTTATTAAATGACGTAAATGAATCATCTGGTATTTCATCAGTAAGAACTTTAAATGGAGCTAAAATCCCTGTTGTTGCTTTAGACCATTTATTAACTAATGATAATGAGGCAGTTAAAAATTCTGGAATTAAAGTTGAGGCAAATATTGCTTCAGATAATAAACAAGCTGGAAAAATTATTGCTCAATTATTAGCTCAAAAAATTGGTCTTCCTGCAGATGCACCTGTTTATACACTTTATGGTCTTCCTGGTACTGAAAGTGGTGAATCTAGAGCTTCAGGGTTTTTAGAATCAGTTAAAAAATCAGCAACAGAAAATGTTGCTTATAACTTATTTGCTTATACTAAATATGGACAAGCAGTAAGAAACGGAGTTAACTATGTTGGTGATCAAGCTGACGATAATAGAGATAAAGCAACTCAAACTACAGCCAACCGACTTGCTACATTATTTGCAGCATCTAGATCAGATAGACCTGCTTTAGTTTTTGGAACAAATGATGAATCAGCTATTGGTGCAATTTCAGCTATTCAAACAGGTGGACTAGCACTAGCTGGTAATGCTGAATATGATGCATCATTAACTGGAGCTAATCGTCAAATTTATGTAACAGGAGTTGACGATACAGCTGATGCCTTAGCAAGTATTAAAGAAGGTAAAATGACAGCAACTGTTAAACAAGATACAACAGCAATGTCACAAATAGCTGTGCAAATTGCTAAAGATATTATTGATGGTAAATGAACAAGTAGTGCAAAACCTACTTACAAATCATATTACGATGCTTATCCAACTGTTGCAAAAAATAAAACTGTTAGTGATGCAATTGAACAAGGTTACTTCTTCAGTATTGGTACACAAATAAGATGAAAAAATAAACAAGGAAATATTGAATTATTAGGTGATGCTGATAACGATGGTATTCTTGAAGTAATTGCTTCTTAAGGTAAAATGGCTAATTTAAAAATCGGTGTGGTTGGTCTAGGAAGAATGGGTTTTAGGCACGCCAAAAATATAAATACTAAAATTGCAAATGCTCAGCTTTATTCGATTTGTAGTAACGATAAAGATTTAGCAGCTAAAGCTAAAGAGTTAAATGTTACAAAGTATTTTAGTGACTATGATTTAATGATTCAAGATCCAGAATTAGATGCAATTGTTATTGCTTCACCCAGTAAATTTCATCCTGAACAAATTATTAAAGCATTAAAAGCTGGTAAACATGTTTTAACTGAAAAACCATTAGATTCTAGCGTTGATAAAATTGAAAATTTATTTAATGAAATTAATAAATATAAAAATCTTGTTTTTCAAATCGGCTTCATGAGAAGAGTTGATAAACAGTTTGCAAATGCTAAAAATATAATTAATCAAGGAACAATTGGAAAACCAATTTTAGTCAAATCATTTTCACAAGATGCTGAACAAGATATTGATCAAGTTATTAAATTTGGACCTTCAAGCGGCGGACAATTTATAGATGTATCGGTTCATGATATTGATTTGATGATTTGATATTTAGATAGTTATCCAAAACGGGTTTGAGCAATAGGTCAGGCCTATAAATATGATGAATTTAAAAAGTGAAATGATGGCGATGTTGTTTCAGCAATGGTTGAATTTAACAACGGTGCAATGGGAATTTTAACAGCTTCAAGATTAGGTTCAGCAGGGTATCAAGCTAGTGCTGAAATAATAGGAACAGATGGCCATATTCTTGTTGATAAATTAGATATTGAACACAATGTTGTTACTATGAATAAAGACGGTGTAAACCAGAAATTATATAGAGACTTTTTATCTAGATTTAACGATGCATATGTAAATGAATTAGATAACTTTGTTAAATCCATTAATGATAAAAACTACGATAGGTCTCAATTAGAACAAGCTATTGCCGGTATGTATGCTGTTAATGAAATTCAGCAATCATTTTATGATAAAGAAATGAAAATTGTTAACTATCCAAAATTTTTAAAAGTGAAATAATGCCATTAGTTAATTCAAAAATACTTGTAAAACATGCTTATGAAAATGGATATGCCATCCCTCATTTTAATATGAACAATCTTGAAATTGCAAAAGCAATACTTGAAAGTGCGCAAGAAAATAATTCGCCAGTAATAATAGCTGCAACGCATGCAAGTTTATATTATATGGGTGGTGTAAATTCAGTTGCCGGATTAGTAAAAGGATTAATTAAGGATCTTAATATTACAATCCCAGTTGCACTTCATTTAGATCACGGCCAAGACTTTGAAATTATAGTTGCTGCTTTAGAAGCAGGATTTACTTCAGTTATGTTTGATGGCAGCAAACTTAATTTTAATGTTAATGCAACAATAACAAAAAAAGTTGTTGATATTGCAAAACAATATGATGCTGGTGTAGAAGCAGAAATTGGTGGAATTGGCGGTATTGAAGATGGTGTTGTTGGAAATATAGTTAAGGCTGACCCAAACCAGGTTGAAGAATTTAAAGATATTGGTGTTGATTTTTGCGCAGCAGGTGTTAACAACATACACGGAATATATCCCGAAAATTGAGAAGGATTAGATTTTGAATTAATTTCAAAACTAAAACAAATAAATATCCCACTTGTATTGCATGGTGGTAGTGGTATTTCAAAAAATGATGTTCAAAAAGCAATAAAAAATGGTATTTCTAAAATTAATGTAAATACAGAAATCTTATATACTTATGCTTTAGGTTTGCAACAGTACATTAACACAACTGATGTCTTGAAAAATAAAAACTACGACATTAAAAAAATATCTACATTTGGTATCGAAAAAATGAAACTTGAACTTTCAAATAAAATAAAAGAATTTGGTTCTTATAATAAATCAAACCAAATTCCAATTTAACAAACAAAACCCGGCTCTCCGGGTTTTTAAAATACTGATTTTAATTCAAAATCAAAAAATGCTGATATAGAGTCAATAACGTTGATTCCCATTTTTTGATATATTGCTAAAACACCCAAAATATTTTTTAGTGCCTGATTGTAATGATTTTGCTTTTCAACAGATTCTGGTGTAAATAATTCTAAAATTTTCATATTTGAGTTCATTCATTTTAAAAGTCTGTTTTTGAGATTATCATCCAGTTCAACTTCATGTATAAATTTTTCAATTACAGAATCATATAAAAGAGATTCATGTTTTTTTGCTAAAGACAAAATCTCTTTGTCATTTGTACGAAAATGTTCATCTAGTAATTTGAGTTGGTCTATATCAAGCTCTTCTTGAATTGCATCTGGTAATTTATAAAATTCCATTTCCTGAAATCAATTCGAAAATTCCTTGTATCATTTTCTATTTAATTTCAAAAATTCTTTTCATTGAGTAACTAAAAAAATAAATTTTTCTAGTTTATCTTTAGATTTGAAAAATCTTACAACTTCCTTGTTTTCAAAAATTTTTGACAAATTATCAAAATAACGTTGATTTTTTATTGCAATAATTGTTATGGTAAAAGACATATCCTTATAAATTATTTTGTTTTTAATTTTATTAAAAATTCTAATATAGTTTTGATTTCTATTATCTTCAATTTTGAAACTTTCTCCTACTTTTTTATTTTTAAATAAAGTAATTTCATCTTTAATTATCGTTTCTGAGCCAACTACATAATTTAACATTATTTGATGCATTTGTTGGCCATTTTCTTGATCCTCAACAATTACAGCTATATCTACTACTCTACCTATTTTGTCAATAAATTTGCTTTCTTTAGTTTCGTATATATTTAGAAATCTACTCATTAGTATGATTTCACTTTTTATTTTGTTGTTATTTATTTTTATGTCTCTTGGATGTATAAAATTATATTTTGGGAAATTATTTGTTAAATTTATTTCCTTATTTTTTTTATAAAAATATATCTTCATTTTAAAAATAATAAGATCATCTTTATTTTTATATTTACTTACATATTTTGATGTTGCATAATAGTAACCCAAATCACTTAGCTCTTGCTTAATTTGTTCTAATTTATTTTGAGTTACATAAAAACATATTTGAGAATTTATAATGTTTTTATTTTTTATATTTGGATTACCTTGTTTATTTAATTCATTAATTATATTATTGTAAATATTGTTCTTAATTCCGAATCTAATTTCTCACCAGTCGCTGTTTTTAGTTAATTTATAATTATATATATCCATAATAAAACAATTATACTCTTACAATATTTTAAAAATTAGTACTTTGTTTAAAACATTAATATAAATATTTTTAAATTAAAATATTAAATTATGGTAAACAAAGTTCAAAGAAATAATTTAAAAATAAATATTTGGTCACCGATAAAAGGTATATCCAACGACATAATAAATTCACCCGATTCTATTTTTAAAAGCAAACATTTAGGTGACGGCTGCTTTATTGAACCCGAAATTGATTCCGAACTAGTGAAAGTGTATTCTCCAGTCTCGGGTAAAATATTTTATTTCCCAATCACCGGCCCGGCCACGCAATTGGAATCGAAACTAGTGATAAAGTCAAAGTGCTAATTCATATTGGAATTGATACTGTAAGATTATTCGGCCATGGATTTGCACCAATTGCTAAATTAGATCAAAAAGTAAAACAAGGTCAATTAATTTGTGCTTATAGCCCAAAATTCATAATAGAAAAAGTGCCAGGCATTCCAAGTGTGGCAACTTTTGTAACTATAATTGATGTCTCATATTTTAAAAATTTAACATCCAAAATTATTGGTCCTGTTAAACAGAATCAAACTCTTTTTAAATTAGAAAAATAGTTACTTTAATCATTCTTTAATGTCGTCAATAAAATCACTTGTATAATCTCTTTTTAAACCGCGTATTGCATTTTTTACATAGTCGGTTTCTTTGTTTTCATAATTAATACTTATTGACTCAATTTCATTTTCATAATCTATTTGTTCTTGATTATATGAGTTTATAAAGCATCTATTTATATGCTCTTTCGTTAATGTATCAAATTTATCTTTACCAATTGCCAAACCAACTATGGGACTAACATGATTAGGAAGATTAAGTGATTCTTTTAAAAACTTTGAAATTCCAAAGTATCTGAAACCTCCCAAGTAACAAGTTTGATAACCAAGTTCTTGAGCAGCAAGCAAAGTCGTTTGTGCCATTATAAATGCATCACCAAAAGCAATCATAAAATTATTTAAATTATTCATTTCTAATTTTTCAATTGACATTGATATTTCTTTATCATAATAATTTTTAATAGCTCTTCTCAACCTATTTTGGTCTGCAACAAAAACTACCAAAACAGCATTTTTATATATGTGTTCTTGGTCTGGAAATTTTGACAAATTATATATTTCACGTTTAAGTTTTTTATCTGTAATAAATATTGCGCTTGAATCTAAAAAGTTATTACTAGTAGGACTAGAATTTGCTGCCTTCATCAATAAATTTAAATCACTTTTCTTGATTGCTTCATCTTTAAAATTTCTAGATGAATAACGCTTTGTAATAAAATCAATTTTACTCATTGTCACCCAATTTCTTATATGCGGCAATAGCGATCATTGCTGCATTATCAGTAGATAAATATATTGGAGGAATAATCACATTATTATGTAATGTTTTAACATTATTTCTTAAGTATGAATTAGCAGCTACTCCACCACCAATTATTAAAGTTTTTACATCATAATCATTCAACGCCAGTTTAACTTTATTAAATAATTGTTCAAAAGCTTTTTCCTGTAAAGAGCACGCCAAATCAATCTTGTCATATTTATTTTGGTTAGCTAGATTAATTACTTGAGACTTATTTCCGCTAAACGAAAGATCATATTTAGAATCAGTATGTACAGTATTTATTTTAATTCGATTGAAATCTATATTGTCTTTACATAATTTATCAATTACGGGACCGCCCGGAAATCCTAGTTGCAATTTTGTTGAAATTTTATCAAATAATTCTCCTATTGCATCATCTTGAGTTTGTCCTAATATTTTAATATCGTTTTTACTATTTGCAAACAATATTTGACTATGTCCTCCGGAAACAATTATTCCTAATGTAGGATATTCATATTTTTTTACAAATTCACCAGCAAAAAAATGACCATCTAAATGATTGACAGGAATCAATTCAAGCTCTAAAGATTGTGAAATTGCTTTTGCAACTAAAAAACCAATATGCAATGAACCAAGTAAACCCGGCTTTTCAGTGTATGCAATTTTATTAATTTTTTTAAAATCAAAATTTTCTTTTGCTTCAATAACCAATTTCAAAATATTCTCGCTATGCATTCTCGAAGCCATTTCAGGTATTGTACCGCCAAATTTTGCAAAATAATTAGACTGTGTTCATGTTTTCAAAAAATGAATTATAGGTTCTTTATTTTCACTAAATTCACAAATAGAAATTGATGTATCATCGTGACTTGTTTCGAAAGCAAGTATTATCATTTTTTAACTCCTATTTGAGGTTTTTTAATGTAATTAGATTTAATATCAACAGTATTATTTTCATAATTAAATTTTTTAGATAATTCTTTAAAATTTTTTACAAAAAATTCATAATCCATATTTGGATAATTATCATCTTCAGCTTCTTTTAAAATTATCTGATTATCATTATTTAATTCATAAACATATCCGCCACGAGCGTCGATTATTTTTTTACTTTTTGGATTTAAAAAAATAAAACTATTTGAAGTGTATATTTTGAAATTATTGAATTGTGATAAAGCAGCAAAATATGTTAATCCTGTTCTAATACCTGTAAAATAACCTGGTCCATTCGAAATATAAACTTCTTTAATTGAATTAAATTTAAGAGAATGTTCACTCAAAATTTCTTCCATTTTTTTTGGTAAATACTCTACTTTTTTATTTAAATTTTTTTCAAAAACATAATCTATTAATTCATAATTTTCATTAAATAAAGCCAGAAAAAAATCGACATTTGTTACATCACAAACTATTTTCATGTATCTCTCATTTCATAGTGATAAATCCCATTTTTTTCTTCAATGTAAATTAAAACATCAAAAGAAATAATATTTTTAGCAAGTTCAGCTCACTCAATTGCGACAGTATTATTTATAAAATAATCTTCATATTGGTCTAGTGAATCAATTTTATTATATATATCTAAATGTACTAAATTGTCATACACTTTCATTACATTAAAAGTAGGTGAGTTAACTGTTTCTTTTATGTTTAATAATTTAGCTAATTCTTGTACAAAAGTTGTTTTACCACTTCCTAAATTACCTATTAAACCAATAATTTTATTTTCCAAAAAATTCAAGTTTTTCTTAATGAAATTATTCAGTTCTAAGCGGTTACTTGTACTTAATTTTTCTAACATTTCTATATTATAATTTATTAGTATAAAATTAAAAAATTATGATTAACAAACCTACAAATAACTTCCAAGACTCAATGAAGAACATTTTACACTCAAATATTAAAATACGTAAGCGGATCAATTATGTAGTAACAAATAATTCATCCAATGAAGCAATAGTAGGCTATAAATCAACTAAAATTGCTTTTAATACACTTAGACAATTTTACTCATATATTTTACTTGCGCTTATATTAACTTCGTTTGCTTTTGTTGCTATACATTTAGAAAGCTCTGATCTTTGAGTAACAATACTTGTTGCGACTGTAGAAATAACATTGTTTTTATATCTTTTTATTGATTATGTATTATGAATGCTTAGTTATTCATATCGTAAAAAAGCAAAACCAATTGCAACAATACTATTTCCTTTTACAATAATAGGGATAGTATTGTTATTGGGAATGTTGCCAAGTTTATATGTAATTGATACATTAACATCATTATCTAAAGGTCAAAATATAGAGTCATTGAGCAACAATGATTCAATATTTCAATTTTCAAAAAATTTAATATTTTTAAGAACAGGAAGAATTATGTTGCTATTAACAGCATTCGGGCCGTTTAAATTACTAGTTAGAGTTTTTAAAAAAGAATGAAAAACTTTGACTTATGTTTTTGCAGCAATCATTATGTTGATACTTTTATTTGCTGTTATTATTTTAAATGCTGAAAGAAATGCAAATAGTAATTTAAATACTTATTGAGATGCAATTTATTTTACAACTATTAGTGTAGTCACAATTGGTTATGGAGACATCTCTCCGGTTACAGAAGCTGGTAGAGCAATGGTTATAATACTTTCACTAGTTGGTATTGCTTTATTTGCTATTCCTTCCGGAGTTATTGCCTCATCATATCTTGCTTCCATTCAAGATAGAGTTAATAGTGGTAAAAGTAAAAGTAAAAATGTTGGACGTATTAATATTGAAAAAATTCGTAAAAACATAGTTGAATTTTTTTATGGTCCTAATTATGGAAAAATTCACAAAGATAAAAAAATAAATATGCCAGCGCAAGAAATTGAACTTGAAAAAGTTTATGATGAGCAAATAAAAACACAAAAATTAATTATAGAACTTCAGAAACAGATTGCAGATTTAAAAGAAAAGCCCGAGAATTAGTAAAAATTTTTGAATAGTCATCTACAAATGCGACAAGTAGCCTAATTCCTAGTTTTTTCCATTATTTTTTTTCTCAATAGTGAACTGTAGAGAACCCTTTAAGTAGGACCAGATCTAAACTTAAGGGGTTTTTCTTATGAAACTAACATATGAAGACAAAATCAAAATAATCGAGATGATCGATAAAGGTGTT
>NZ_NNCE01000008.1 GCF_002245785.1 Mycoplasma testudineum | reverse complement strand
ATCGACTAATTCGATCAAATTGCTTTCCATTTTTTTCATAATAAAAACGGTCCTTTCTGCTAAGACCGTTAATTTTTTTTAGCTCCCGTTTTAATGCAAAAGTAGTAAAATATGTTAGTAATTTTGAAAGGTTGTTTTATGACATCAAAACTAACAAAAATTAATATCAAAAAAAAATATTATGATTTTTTAAGCGTGAGCTTGCCGAAATCAAAAACTGAATTAGTAAAGAAATTCGTAAGGCTTTTTGTAGGTATAAATTTATTTATTTTTGTGCTTCTTATTAGTATAAATCCTCTAGAGTATTTTTTTAAAAATTCAATTGTAGGCCAGGACAATGTTCTTCTATTTAATTCGATTAATACATATTATGTAAATGTATTGATTATTATTAAGTCAACAATATTACTAGCAGCATTATTTGCAACCAATTTAACACTAATTATTATTCCTAAAAAAATTAATTTTGGCTATGTCAAGACATTGTTTTGAGTAGTGCCATTATTACTGACTTCTTTAGGGATAATGATTTTATTTTTTATTAATATTGAAATTAACTATTTAAATTTATTTTTAATTTCATTATTATTTTTACCATCATTAGGAATCATCTTTTTCTTAAATATTAAAGAAACAATTAGTGCCAGAAAACATATTCCTAAATCGCACTACTTAATTAATTGAGTTTCTAATATATCTAAATTAATTGGGTGAATTTTGTTCTTTGTTTTAATAGGTATATTTACTTTAGAAAATACAAATAATCAAGACTTAGAAAATAACTCATTGTGAAATTTAGTAAGTGGATTATTTGTTCAACCAATTTCAGATATTAGTATTGTAATAATATTTTTTGCAACAATTATTTCACTTGCATTAATAGCTTTAAGTAGCCTGAATAAAATCCTTTATTCAACAGTTAAAAACTATGATCATAGTGATAAAAAATATATTTTAATAACTAGTATCTTTATAGTAATTGCATTATCAATTGGAGTATTGTTAAAAGTATCAAATAATTTTATAAACCCAAATTTTATAAGGATAGTGGAATTTAATTTATTAAAACTGTATATTGCAATCCCATTATTTTTACTGTTTTTAATTGCATATGTATTAACGAATTATTTTCTAAGAAATAAAACACTAATTAAAAAGAAATACATTTTAAATATAAGTTTACTTATCGCTCAATTTGCATTTTTTATTTTAATTATTGTGAGTCCCGAAAATGATTCAGCAAACTTTAAAATTCTTGCCGTAAATATATTGACAGCTTTATTTATGTTATTGATATTTAAATTTACATCAAAGGAAAATTTATCTTTATTAGATTTAGCATCATTATCAATTAAAGTTTTTGGTTTAATCGTGTTGGTGATTGGATTAATTATAAGAACTCAAATATTTGATATTGGTAGATTGCTATCTTCAGAAAATTTATCAATTAATTTGACTGTTCAATTATCAATAGCAAGTTTAACTTTATTCTTTATACCAAGCCTTCGAATTGTTTGAGAAAGAATAAACGTAACAAACAAACGTATGAAGAAAGTAACTTACGCAAGTAAAAATAAAGGAGTTTAAAAATGAAAGAATCTAAAAAAATAACAACTGTAAACGAGAAATTAATGAAGCATAATGACTTCGATAAGATAAAGAAAGAACCAAATTTTGTAAATTTTGAAATGTTATTGGGTTCAACAATGTTGTACACTAATACACCTCCACAGTCGAAAATAATTTCAGAGTTTCGACAAAAAATTGAAGAATCGATTAAATTAAAATCTCAAATTAAATTTGCTTCATTTATCATTACGTGAACAAAAAATTTAAGATTTAGTCTAACTAAACTAATACCAACACTAGATAGTAAGGAATCTTCAAATATTAGTACATTGAATTTATCAACATCATCTACGGAATCACTAAGAAACTTTTTAGTTACACTAAACAAACTAATTACTAAATCAGTAAATGAAAAAAGTGTTGTTGAAGTTGTTCCTGGTATCTCTATACATAAAGATCAAACAGGTTCATTAAAAATTAATTTTGCAAACGAAATTCTAAATACACAGAGCGATAATGCAAAAAAATAAAATAGAATTAAAAATTAAAAACTACATTAAGCTTAAAAAAATACTTGAATTAAAACGAAGTGTTTCATTGATACAAATTAACAATTTACAAAAAAGAATTTCGTACATCATGTATGGCTTAGACAATCATTTGGATATCATTACATTACATTCAAGAAAATTTAGTAATTTAGGTAAATTTTATATAAGCAAAAACGAAGTACTAAACATACCTAATAAAATAGCTGGTAATTACTCTAAAAAGCTTTTTGTCTATTTTACTGATTCACAAAAATATACAGAAAATTATTATAAAAATACAGATAATTTTATTATCGAAAATCACAATGAATCTAATCTTTATATACCAGTTGGAGTTGATGCGCAAAAATTTTTCGAAAAAACTTCATTTAATATTTTATCTTCTTATCAAAATCTAGATGATATAAAACATAAGAGTGAATTAGCTAATAAAATAATTGAATTAATCAAATCTGATCAACTAGAAGAAGTTATATTTGTTGTAAATAGTAATAAATTTCAAAATTTCAATATCAAAGTTTTTCCACTTACCAGTAATTTGTTTGCTAAAAAATACAATCAAAATAACTTAAACAAAATAGATACAACAGATTTTGTTTTAGATAAATTTGATATGGAATCACTTATTTTTTCTTATTTAATAAGTTTTATAAATTTTGCAATATTAGAATCATCATTTTTGAAATGAAAAAATAAACTAATTGATGAAAATTCAAAAATCAAGCAAATAGATGAAAAACAATTGTTAATGAAAATAGCATTGCGGAAACAAATTCAGAATGATCAAATTGAAGAAATTAATTTAATTTCTGAAGGAAACAAGAAAGAAACTAATTATGAATAATCGTTATACTTTGCAAATCATTGGAAATAGTCAAAAAATTGAAATAGAATCTGAAGCCAGCATAAAATATTATTCTGCAGAAGAAGAAAAATTTGTGAATGTAACTGAAAATGCAGTTTTTGATTTTAATAATAAACTTCTTCAAATAAGTACAAAAAGTAAGACTAAATATATTTATGTAAATAGCGGTATCGGAATTTCATCACAAAATTCTTTTCAAATTATTACAAGTGAAAAGTTTATAAATCTAAAAGAAGACAAGGTAGCTTTTGGAAACAATGAATTTGTCAAAAAGTTGGTACATGAAATTGATTTATTAAAACTTAAAATCATTGAATCTAAAGATAATAGTTATCTATCCGAAAAGGAAATTAGGTCTCAATTGCTTTTAAAACAATTGCAATTGAAATATCGACTTATATAAGGAGAAATGATGAAAGCAAAAAAATTATTTATTTTTAGCTCAATGTTAATAGGTGCTGGATTGTTGGCAACTGCAAGCATGTCAACAATTCCTAACACAAGTGTTGTTAATCAAATTCAAAAACAAGAAGAAGTAACTACACCTCCAAAACCAGATCCGATTAATGCTAGAGAAATGGCAAAAAATAAGGAATTTATTGATCGTAACATTCCTATTGCGATTGAAGAAATTGTTGGTAGAATTGTTGCAATTTTAAGTACAGAAATAAACAAAATTGAAAATAATGAAGAACTTGAAGTTGAAAAGAAAATAGCTGGACAATTTTACTATTCTAAGTTACAAGCTTTTTTACAAGATAATTTAACTAATATAAAAAGTGATCCACAAAAATACGGATTCACAATTGTATATCCGTTATTATTTGCCGAAAATCTTCAATTAAATATTGGTGCACTAGATTATAACAATAATAAATTAGAAGGTTTTTCATGAGGTAATACCGAAAATAGTAGTTATGACAAAGTATTGCCAAAAGAAAGCAAAACAGCAAACCTTAATTACTTAAATACTTTAGATGCCGAAAAATATGAAGCGTTATGAAAAAATTACAAATCGGATTTAGATAAAGAAGCATTGCGACTTTTATTTAATGAAGAAGATCAACCTAAATTTGGAACTCAATTTACACTAGAACGAAAAATAGTTGATGGTCAAACTGTGTTCATAGGTTCAGATCCTAAAAATATTGAAGGTATAACTACTTGAGATGATTACATTATTAGCAAAATTAAACCAAGATTTTTAGATTTTGATATTCAACAAAACCTGAAAAATCAAAACCGGGAAGATACACCTCCAATTATTATACCAATTGAAGAAAAAGTAGATTTTACAGCTCCTGATACACCAGGCATTGAAATCACAAGTGATTTTGAAATCAGGGATATCCCGAGTCTTGCTCCATATTCACATCATAGTTATTCAAATTTATCACCAACTGAATTTGTTACAAAATATAATTCATTAGATCAAGTAAATAAAGATTCAGCATTGTTTTTCGATAACCCTATTAATAAAAGGTTTTCTAACAAAGTAAATAGTGTTATTTTAGATGACCAAAATAGAGCTAGTGTAAATATAACTTTAACTGACAATTTATTAAAAAGTAATTCACGCGATTATAGAGCGATTGTCCCTAACCTTTCTAGTATTACACCTGATTTATTAACTGTATATAGATTTAATAGTTATCGAATAATTTTATCTGAGTTCAATAAAATTCAAAATTCCTTTACAGTTAATGATAATTTTGATTTATCAAAAATAGAAGGTTTTTCAACAAAAGGTATTGCAAAAATTTACAATAGTCTATTTGGATTAACAAAGATGATTTTTTCAGAATCATATTTAAAAGCTAAAGAAGACTTAATTGTTAAATATTCTAAACTAGCTTATACAAACGAAAATATTAGATCATTTGGAAACGAATTAAGAACACTGTTTTATAAATATATACAAAATAGTACGATTAATGATGAATCATTTATAGGTTATATATCTTCGATAAACGGAGACAAAATTGACACAGTAAATAACTTTGTTAAAAATTTAAATGAAGAAAGTATTGCAAAAATCCAAGCATTAGGAATTGACTTAAATTCATTGCAACAAGCATTAACATATTTGAATTTGCAAGCAACATTAATTAAAGAAATTACATACTCACCAAATCAAGATCCTGAAGATCCTTTTCAAAAATATCTTCAATATAGTATTAATACAAATGTAGTTTCTAAACCGATATTAGAATTAATTGATTTGTTAAAAAAAGAAAGCACCGATCAAGCTGCAGTAACAAAAATTCAAGATTCATTAGATAAAAATAATGCCGTATTGTCACAAGATACAAATACAGTAGCTATAGCTGCATCTGCAGCAGTAGGAGCTGCAGCATTAACCTTGTTATCAGCAATAGGTTTAGGAATAATTTTAAAGAGAAAGAAATAATATGATAAAGAAATTAGTAGTTGAATCAATTATAGATTACATAGTAAAAATAAGAGGTTCTTATGGTTTTCACGAAGGACAATTCTTCCAGATAAAAGGTAGACCTAATGCAAGTGCATACTTAATAACGGCCCAAAACAATGTAGCTTATTTATTAATTGATCAATCAAAAGAAGAATGAAAAATTGGTGATGAAGTAATTGAAAATAATGCGATGTCAAATGTAATTACATCCAATGAATTTTTTGGAAATGTAATCAACATATTTAATCAAGTTGTATTGCCACAACCAAAAAGTTTTACTACATACATTCCGCAAAAATCTAACATTTATACCAAGCCTAGAAATATGATGCAGCGTACAGGTTTAAATGAACAATTACAAACTGGATTTTTAGGAATCGATTTATTTACACCAATTGGATTAGGTCAAAGACAGTTAATAATCGGAAATAGAAAAACAGGAAAAACCCACATTGCTTTAAATACAATTATTAATCAGCGAGATAAAGACACAAAATGTATTTATGTTTCAGTAGGTCAAAAGCGAGAAAACTTAGCAATGATTTATGAGACATTAAAAATCAACAATGCACTAAAAAATACAATAATTTTAGATGCACCAGCAACAAGTCCATTCCAGCAGTTTTTAGCACCATATATTGCAATGGCACATGCTGAAAACTTAGCAAGTAAACATAATGTTTTAATTGTCTTTGATGATCTTACAACTCACGCAAATATATTTAGAGAAATATCTTTATTAATTGATAAACCTATTGGAAAAGAAGCTTTCCCTGGTGATGTATTTTATCTACATTCAAGATTACTAGAAAAAAGTGGGAAGTTTAAAAATGGTTTTTCAATAACATGTTTACCAATTGTAAAAATTATTAATAATGATTTAACTTCATTAATTGCTTCAAACATAATTTCTATCACTGACGGTCAATTAGTTTTAGATAGTGATTTATTTGCTCAAGGTAAAATGCCAGCTATTAATTTTGATTTATCTGTTTCAAGAACTGGTTCATCAGTTCAAAAACCTTTCATGGTTAACATTTCTGCTGATTTATCTAAAATTTATTTAGCTTACAAAAAACAAACTAAATTAGCTAATTTGGATTATGAATTAAACCCAGAAATTAGTGAATTAATATTTAAAGGTAATGAAATTGAAAAATTATTGATTCAGAAAAATTACGGTTCTTATTCAAATGAATTTTTACTTTTAAGTAGCAAAATTATTAGTTGAGGTATCTTGAAAAGCGGACCTTTATCTGAAAATATTAAAAAACTAATTTCGTTATTTATTAAAAAAGATCCAATGGCTTCAAATATTTTTGAAAGCTATTTAAAAAATATTAATTTTAACGAGGACTTAGCAAGAAATTATTTTGCAAGTGTTGTAAATAGATATTTATTAAGCAAAAATGAAATTGATTTAGTCAAGCAAGATCTTGAATTTATCCCAATGAGTGAAACAGTATTTTCACAATTGTTAAAGGAAGTGGAAAATGGCAAGTAGAGTTATAAACGTTTTAACAAACGTAGTTGAATTGGAATTGGATCTGCAAGACCAGGTTAGTTTGAAAATTGATAATATTTTCAGATCAAAAGTTAATTCAAATATTTTGCAATTGAAAAAAATAATTTCAAATGACCACATTTTAGCTATTGTAATTGATGCAGAAGTTGAAATTAGAATTGGTGATGTATTCGAAAATACTAAAAGAAGTATTTTAGTACCAGTAGGTCAAAATGCTAAAAATAAAGTTTTTGATATTCGTGGTAATGAAATCAATACTGGAAAATTACCTGATTCAAAATTTATCGAAATGAATTCACTAGCAAAAAGACCTAAGTCAGTTAAACCACATAATCAAATTATGGAAACTGGTATTAAAGTTATAGACTTTTTTATCCCAATCATTAAAGGACACAAATTAGGTATTCTTGGTGGTGCCGGAGTTGGTAAAACAGTTTTAATGAAGGAAATAATTTTTAACTCTAATAAAGGTAAAACAAAAACTAGTTCAATTTTTATTGGTTCAGGTGAACGTTCACGTGAAGGTCTAGAATTATATGAAGAATTAAGAGAATCTAACCTTATGAAAAATACAACTATGTTCGTTGCTCAAATGAACGAAAGTCCTGGAGCAAGAATGAATATAGTGCCAATGGGAATTAGTGCTGCTGAATATCTTAGAGATTATGAAAAAGAAGATGTTTTTGTATTTATCGATAACATCTATCGTTTCTTACAAGGAGCAAATGAAATTTCATCTTCATTAGGTAAAAAGCCATCTTTAGGTGGTTACCAATCAACTTTATCTACAGATGTAGCTGAAGTTCAAGATAGATTGCATGCTAGTCAAAATAATGCTATAACTTCATTTCAAACAGTATTTTTACCAATGGATGATTTATCTGATCCTGCTGCCGTTGCTTTATTTGATCACTTAGATGGAACACTAGTTTTATCAAGAGAACAAGTTGCTAAAAACTTATATCCTGCTTTTGATCCACTTTCAAGTAATTCTAATAGCGTTAATCCACAAATTATTGGAGAAAAACATTTCCAAGCTATTTTAGAAGCAAAAGCAATATTACAAAAATATAAAGAACTTGAAGATGTTATTTTGATTTTAGGTATTCAAGAACTTGATAAAGAAAGTCAAATTATTGTTGAAAAAGCACTTCAGTTACAAAACTTTTTCACTCAAAGATTTTTCGTTGCACAAAACTACACTAAACAAGCTGGTGTATACGTAACTTTAGAAGATACTGTAAATTCAGTTATTGAAATTATCAATGGTAAATACTTAGGTGTTCACCCAGAAAAATTCAGTTTTATTGGAACTACAAGAGATTTAGCAACAAAATAGTTACCAAATTACAAAAATGCTGATTTTTTGATTTAAATAAATAAAAATCAATATTTTTCTAAATGTAATATAATACGGGCGAAAAATAGGAGGCCAAATGAGAAGAAAAACAAAATTACTAATTTTGACAGGTTCATTAGTCGTAGCAGGTTCAGGTGCAATTACCGCTGCAACAATTTTAGGAGTCAGACTTTCTAGAAATGATACAGCTGGTGTCGAATACAGCACAATTGCTCCAACAAAAATAATCGAACATGAAAAGCCTCTTACAGATGAAGAGATTCTTGCTAATAAAACTAAAAAAGAAGAAGAAAAACCTAAAGAAGAAGTTCCTACTCCACCAGTTGAAGAAACTCCTGTTGTTGAAGAAGAGCCGGTTGTAGAACCGCCTGCTCCGGAACCCGAACCAGAACCAGAACCACCTGCTCCGGAGCCTGAAAAAGAGCCAGAACCAGAGCCAATACCGGTTCCTGAACCACCTAAAGAACAACCACCTGTAGTTGAAAAAGAACCAGAACCGGCTGCACCTAGTACGCCAATTGGTTCAGGTGCTCAAAACGTTAAACCAACAACAGCTGAATTACTAAAAATGTTAAAAGATAATGGTGAATCAGCAGAATTAGCTAAAGGTTTTACCACAGTAGGTGGGGTTGGTACTAATTCTAGACGTCTAGGTAAAAACTCTTCGGTATCTCAGCCAGATAAATTCGATTACGAATCACTAAGTGCTGGTTCACAAGATTCAGCTGTTGTTTTATCTGCTTTAATTAGAAATGGTGTAACTTTAGATAATTTACCTAAATTAGAAGAAGCTGTAAGCATGAAAGATCTTAACAGTTTAAAAGAAAATTCATTACGTTGAACTGGTAATAAAGTATTAAATTTTGAAGGTAAAGATCTTGAAGAGATGCTTAAAGATTTTAATGATAGTTTAAACGTTCAACTTCCGCAAAACGAAGTTTCTCCAACAAGGTATTCTTTAAATGATGTAGTAGCTCTTGCTAAAAAAGATACTGCAAATCAAGAATTAACTTATATTGAGAAAATAATTAAAGAAAGAATTAATACTTATTTAGAAAAACATAAACCTAATGGTATGACAAAAATTCAAGATGTAAAATTAAAAACTAGTTTTACACCATGAGAATTAAGTGAATTAGAAAAGGGGTTAGTTCCTTCAACAATGAATATTGATGGAACTCTAGGTGCTGTTTGAAGTGCTAGAGCAGCTTTTGTTAATGATGTTCAATTTAGAACAACACAACAAAACATGAATCGTTACTTAAGTATTGAATCAAATTGAGAAAGAACGTTTGATTCAATCATGAATTTAGATTTTGCAGCTTGAAAAGGTGAAGCAACAAATTCTGGTTATTCTAAATCAGAAGCTATAACAATACCGGGTTATGAAGAAATTGCAAAATTATATGAATACAAAAGTCTCCGTGATGCAAATAACCCAAGAGAATATCGTTATATTGTTGAATTAATTCGTTCAGATAAATTAACTAATGGTAAAACAATTAATACATTAATTGGAAAAGTTGAAGAAATTGTTAAAAATAGAAATAGTAGTTGAAGCAGAAACGAAACTGGATTAATGTTAGCTATTAGAAACATAAATCCAAAAACTGTTGATTTTGTTGAAAATGTTGTTCAATACATGCCAAATACTATTAAGTCTTTAACAATGTTCTATAACAGTAATGATCCAAAAGCAATTCATGCTTTAATTAAAAACAATAGTTATGATACAAGAAACAATACATTAAGAGAATTGAATCTTTATACAGATACTGATCGAAATATTGATGATAAAAATACCGCTGTTGAAAGAATTTCATCATTAACTAGAATTGATCCAAGAGTTTACCAAAGAGTTAATCCAGGTGCTTATGATTACAAATATAATTCAATATTTTTAACAATGGCAGTTTCAAAACCAGAATCAAGAAATACTGTTAGCGAAATAATGCGTTATGTATATGTAACTGCAAAAGACAGACGAGAATTCCAAGGGTCAATGGGTGGTTCTGGAGCTTATCCACTAAAATGAGATTTTAGAGATGCTAACATGTGGGAATTTAATAATGTTACAATACCACCAATTAGTAATTTTAGTCAATTTGAAAAAGTTACTTTTTCTGCTATACCATCAGGTAGTAAAACGCTTTTATATGACTTTACAAATTTAAAAATTGATAATTCAGGTAGAGTAAGAGCTGAAGTTGGTAATCCTAATTATGGTATGTTTTATGCAAATACACCTGTAGCAGAAATGGATGATGGTGCTGAATCATGAGAAAAAGATCCAAACGGTATTACATTACAAGTCATTGGCACATCAAGTCGTGGTGTTCAAGCTGATATTACTACAATTAATAATACAGCTAATGCATCATGACAATATATTCGTCATTTAAATTTAGAGCCTGTTAAAGGGAAAAATGGTAGCCCTGATATATCTAATAAATTTACTGAAGAACTTGTCAAATCAACAACATGATCTGTTGTTATAAGAACCATTAAAATAAATGGAAAAGTATTAAAAGCTGGTACAGATTACCAAGTTGCTACAGCTTAGAAAAGAGATTGTAATGAAAATAAATAAAAGAACATTACTTCTAGCATCATTACCAATTGTTGCATCAGCATCTATAATAATAGCTGTATCATGTAGCAACAATTTAACACCGGAAACAATTGAACCAATTGAAACTAGCCCTAATCAGCCAGTTACACCGACACCAACTCCGACACCGGAACCAACTCCAACTAATCCAACACCGTCAAATCCAGATACTGGTAGTCAAAATACAAGTCCGCAACCTGGTCAACCCGGAGCAAATTCAGGTACACCAGGAAATTCTACCGATCCAGATTTTGGAGACAATGATCCATCTGAAAATCCATATGATAGTTTCGTAACCGAAAGAGCTGAACCTACATTTAAATCTGACATTCCAGCAATAAATTCTAGAATCGAAAGATATACAACTCCAAATTACAATGGTAGAGGTATAGTAGAAACAGGTGATGCAGCTAAATTTATCACAATTGATTCTGAAAGTTACAAAGATGTAAAAAATGATCAATATGAAACTTTAAAAGATTATTCATTTAAAGTTGAAATTGATAGAAATGAAAAACAAGCTGAAAGAGATCAATTTAAATATGAATCTGGTACTGCTTGAGTTTTAGATTACATAAAACCTGAAGATGGTTCATATCCATTAACTTGATTCTTTGGAACAAATTTGCACGTAATTATTAATATGGATTTTAGTAAAGGTGGAGAAAATGCCAAAAAACTAGGATTACAATTTAGATTTAGAGATATTGAAAATCCACTTGATACTGCTATTTTATCTAACTATCCAGAATTATTTTTTAGCGCTCATAATTTTTTAGGTGATTCAATTGAACTTAATCCTATGATAGGAAATTATTATTTTGAAGACCAGTTTAATTACAAAGATGTAAAAAATTATGCTAAAGATTTTGCTGTAATAAAAGTGCAATTTAAAGATGAAAATGAAGCAAAACATATAACAAGAGGCTTTGCTACAAAATATCCTAGTCCAAAAATTCAATTTCCAAAAACTAACATTTTAGATAAAACAAGTGAGGAAATTGCCGCTTTCGATCAAGCATATGTACTTGGTTATGCTGGTACTTCAGCAGCACCTACAATTAATAAACGTGTAGGTGATGTAATATCAAATAAAGGTTCAAAATATTCTGATTTAGTGCGTAGTTATATGATTACCAATGCTTACGGCCAAAGAATACCTGGTGTATATGATTCAATTTACATAAATGGAAATGCGATGGCAACATTAGATACTCCTACATCATCTGGCATAAAGTATGCTTTTCCAAATGATTTTTGATTAGCAGGAGATTACTACCACCGTTTTGGAATGGGTATTGGTTTTGAAACCGATAATCTATTTCAAGGAGCTTCAGGTTCATTATCTATTGATAATAACTTTAATGCTTTAGGAATTCAATGAGGTAATGAAGGAACAAGTCAAACTGGACTTTTAGAAACCTTTACATCCAAAGAAGTATTGAATGCCCAAGGAAAAAGAGTATTTTATGATTATGATTTAATAAACGGTGGCGGTAAATTGCAGACTCGCTCTTTCTCAAGTTTATTAAAAGATCAATTCGCCGGAAAAACATCATTTTTATTCGGGAAATTACCAGAAAAGAATAGTGCTTAGGTGCTATTTTTTTGTTTAAATTTTATGATTTAGGAATGTGTTTTGACGTTTGTAATTAGTCACTTTTTCAAAAGTCTAATTGATATCTTTTACCGCATTCCGAATTAGCTAGTTTAAAAATTAGATAATTAAAGGTATTTTTTTAAGATTTGTAATATAATTTGGGCGAAAATCAGGAGATCACATGACAAGAAAAACAAAATTACTTATTTTGACTAGTTCATTAGTAGTAGCAGGTTCAGGTGCAATAACTGCTGCAACAATTTTAGGAGTCAAATTATCAAGAAATGATACAGCTGGTGTTGAATATAGCACAATTGCTCCAACAAAAATAATTGACCATGAAAAGCCTCTTACAGATGAAGAAATTTTAGCTAATAAAACTAAAAAAGAAGAAGAAAAACCAGTTGAAGAAACTCCTGCTCCGCCAGTTGAAGAAACTCCGGTGATTGAAGAAGAACCGGTTGCGCCAGAGCCTGAACCCGAAAAAGAACCTGAGCCTGAGCCGCCTGCTCCTGAACCCGAACCTACTCCGGAACCCGAACCTGTTCCCCCTGTTCCTACACCACCTGTTGAAGAACCTCCTGTAGCTGAAAAAGAACCAGAACCTGCTGCACCAAGCACGCCAATAGGTTCAGGAACTCAAAATGTTAAACCAACAACGGCAGAATTATTAAGAAGATTGAAAGATAATGGTGAATCAGCACAATTATCTAAAGATTTTGTAACTAAAGGTGGAGTTGGTACTAACTCAAGACGTTTAGGTAAAAACTCATCAGTATCTCAGCCAGATAAATTTGATTATGAATCACTAAGTGCTGGTTCACAAGATTCAGCTGTTGTTTTATCAACTTTAATTAGAAATGGTGTAACTTTAGATAATTTACCAACTTTAGATGAAGCTGTAAGTATGAAAGATCTTAATAGTTTAAAAGAAAATTCATTAAGATGAACTGGAAGTAAAGTTTTAAATTTTAATGGTCAAGATTTAAATGACATGCTTAAAGAATTTAATGAAAGTTTAAATGTTCAACTTCCTTTAGATACAGTTTCTCCTACTAGATATTCTTTAACTGATGTAGTTGCTCTTGCTAATAAAGATAAAAACGGTCAAGAACTAACTAATATTGAAAAAATTATTAAAGATAGAATTAACACTTACTTAGCAAAACATAAACCAAATGGAATGACTTCAATTCAAGATGTAAAATTAAAAGAATCTTTTAGTGCTAATGAAATAAGTGATTTAGAAAAAGGACTAGTTCCTTCTTCAATGAATATCGATGCGACTTTAGGTGCTGTTTGAAGTGCTAGATCTGCTTTTGTTAATGATGTTCTATTTAGAACTACACAACAAAATATGAATCGTTATTTAAGTATCGAATCAAATTGAGAACGAACATTTGATTCAATTATGAATCTAGATTTTGCAGCTTGAAAAGGCGAAGCAACAAATTCTGGTTACTCCAAATCAGAAGCAATACCAATTCCAGGATATGAAAACATTGCAAGATTATATGAATATAAAAATTTACGTGATCAAAACAATCCTAGAGAATATCGTTATATTGTTGAATTATTAAGGTCTGATTTATTAAAAGAAGGTAAAACAATTAATACCTTGATGAACGAAGTAGAAAAAATTGTTAGAAGTAAAAATAGCAGTTGAAATAAAAATGAAACTGGATTAATGCTAGCGATAAGAAACATAAATCAATCAACAGTTAAAAACGTAGAAGCTGTTGTTGAATTTATGCCAAATACAATTAAATCATTAACTATGTTTTACAACAGTAATAATCCAAAAGGTATTCACGCTTTAATTAAAAATACTAATTTTGATACTAAAACAAATACTTTAAGAGAACTTAATTTATATACTGACACTGATAGAAATATTGATGATAAAAATACAGCTGTTGAAAGAATTTCAACTTTAACAAGAATTGATCCAAGGGTTTATCAAAGAGTTAATCCAGGAGCATATGATTATAAATATAATTCCATTTTCTTAACAATGGCGATTTCAAAACCTGAACCAAGAAACGTTATTAGTGATACTATGCGTTACGTTTATGTAACTGCTAAAGACAGACGTGAATTTCAAGGTTACTTCGGTGGAGCAGGGGCTTATCCAATTAATTGAGATTTTAGAGACGCAAATATGTTTGAATTTAACAATGTTAACATTCCTTCTATAAGTAACTTTAGTAAATTTGAAAAAGTAACTTTTTCTCAAATAAAAGATAAAACTCTATTTTATGATTTTAGAAATTTAGTAATTGATAATTCAGATAGAGTAAGATATGAAATAGGAATTCCAAGTTACGGAATGTTTTATGCAGATACAGCTGTTGCAGATAGAGATAATCGTTCAGAATGAGCTACTGATCCTAATGGAGTTACACTTAAAGTTGTTGGAACTTCAAAAAGAGGAGTTGCTGCTGATATTAGAACAATAAATAATACTGCAAATGCTTCATGGCAATATATTCGTCATTTAGATTTTACACCGACTGTTAACAAATCAACAGGCGAAACAATTACAAATGATTTTACAGAAGATATTGTAAGAAGAACAACATGAGCACCGCTTATTACAACCATTAAAATTAACGGTAAAACTTTAGTTGCTGGTACTGACTTTTCAGTTTCAGCTTCTTAGAAAGGTATTATTATGAAAATACGAAAACGATTACTTTTAGCAGCTTTACCGATTGTTTCAGCAGCATCAATATTTATAGCTATGTCATGTGATAACAATTTAGGAAACATAAGTACACCACCAACTGAATCGAATCCAAACCCAGTTGTTCCTAGTCCTGAACCTAGTCCTACTACACCAAAACCTGAAAATCCAGGTACTGGAGCTAATAATACACCTACTCCTGGAAATCCAGGAACAAATCCTAATCCACCAAGCAATACAATAGAGCCTGATTTTGGAGATAACGATCCAAACATTAATCCGTATAATAATTTTGTTACAGAAAGAAGTAAGCCTTCATTTGAATCTAATATAAAAGCTATTAGTTCTAGAATTGAAAGTTACACAACACCAAATTACAATGGTATGGGTATAGTCGAAACTGGTGATGCAGCTAAATTTATTACAGTTGATTCTGAAGGTTACAATGATGTAAAAAATGAGCAATATGAAACTTTAAAAGATTATTCATTTAAAGTTGAAATTGATAGAAATCAGAAGCAAAAAGATAGAAATGAATTTCAATATGAAGCCGGTACAGCTTGAGTATTGGATTATATAAAACCTGATGATGGAACATATCCATTAACATGATTTTTCGGAACAAATTTGCACGTAATTATTAATATGGATTTTAGCGAGGGCGCAAAATATGCTAAAGAACATGGTTTGCAATTTAGATTTAGAGATTTAAATGACAGATACGATAGTGTATCTTTAACTAATTATCCAGAACTGTTTTTTAGTGCTCATAATTTTTTAGGTGAATCAATTCAGCTTAATCCTATGATAGGTTCATATGCATTTAGTGATACTTTTGATTACCAAAATGTAAAAAATTATGCTAAAGATTTTGCGGTTATAAAAATTCAATTTAAAGATGAAGAAGAAGCAAAACTTGTTACTAGAAATTTTGCCACTAAGTATGAAAATCCTAAAATTAAATTTCCAACAACAAATGTTTTAGATAAAACAAGTGAAGAAATCGCTTCTTTTGATCAAGCATATGTCTTAGGTTATGACGGTCATTCTGCAACTCCAACAATTAACAAAAGAGTAGGAGATGTAATTTCTGACAAAGGTACAAAATATTCTGATTTAGTGCGCAGTTACATGGTAACTAATGCTTACGGTCAAAGAATACCTGGTGTGTTTGATTCAATTTATATAAATGGAAATGCATTAGTGACATTGGATGAATCAACTAGATCTGGAATTAAGTACGCTTTTGCAAATGATTTTTGATTTGCAGGCGATTACTATCACCGTTTTGGAGTGGGTATTGGTTTTGAAGCGTCTAATTTATTCAAAGGAGCTTCTGGGTCTTTATCAATAGATAATAATTTTAATGCCTTAGGAATTCAATGAGGTGGTGAAAATACAAGTCAAACAGGGCTTTTAGAAACATTTACTTCAAAAGAAGTATTTAACGCACAAGGAAAAAGAGTTTTCTACGAATATGATTTAATAAATGGTGGAGGTAAAACTCAGACTAGATCATTTTCAAGTTTATTAAAAGATCAATTTGCTGGAAAAACATCATTTTTATTTGGTAAATTACCACAAAAGAATAGTGCTTAGGCACTTTTTTTTACTTGAATTTTAAATAAAAAATTTAACTAAATTTAAATAATAGAAGCTGGTAAAAATTAATTTAATTAAAGATTATTATTGTGAAATAAAGCATTTCGTTAGTTTGAACCATCAATCTTATAACGATTTACAACTACACTTTTCTTAGCTTGAGTTAGTGATATAAATCCGTTTATTAAATCTTTTAGTTGGACATTATTTTCTTTTTGATAATAGTCATTTAGTTTGTTCATTCAACCTGAAGCAGAGATGTCGACATTTATATATCCAAAATAAAGTGTATATCCTGAGTAGGCACTTTGATATCTAAAAAAATCATATTTATATTTGTTTATTCTAAATTTTTTGTCGAAACTAAATTGAGTTAAAATCAAATTATTCTCACTAAAAAAATCCTCATCATATTTTCAAATAAGAAGATTTAACAATCTTATATTGTTTTGCTTTGTGAAAAGATCATTTCAGTTAATTTTTTGATCTTGTTCAGTATTTGTTTTTTTGATTGAATAATCAAATAAATTTTCATTTTTAATTTGATCTGAAAAATTACTTTCGGTGTTGTAAATTGCTATTTGTTTTTCAACAAATTGCCTTAATTCTTCATAATTCGAAATAATTATGTCTTTTGATTGATATAATTTTCCGAATTCAGTTGAATGTTCTATATCAGTATAGTCTAAGCCATAAATATTATCAAAAATGGTTTCAACTGATTCCTTGTTACGTGAAAAATTATGTGGATATCCATAATTAGCAATAGTGTATTCTTCATTAAGATATACTTTTTTTTCTTGTTCTTGTGAATAAGCTCATCATTTTTGAAAATTCTCTCAGTCATTGTACCCGAAATTACAAGACACCATTGAAAGTAAAGGGATCGAAATTGTTGATATAATAATGTATTTTAATTTTTTAATAAATTTCATCAGTTCCTAATTCTCTAACTAAATATGTGAAAGCAACTTCATGATTATTTCTAAACAAATTAAAATCTTCTACTTTTCGGTTATAAATTTGATCTCTTCGAACAACAAACCTATATCTACCTCCCGAATATGTATGATGGGTTATTTTATCTACGTTACTATATTTCGAAGATGTATATGCAACTGTCTTTCAAATGAGTTCATCTTGGTCATAATCTATTGACAATTTTTTCAAATAGATATTAAAATTAGATTCAACCGAATTTACACCAATTGAATTAGGTATAAAAACTTTTTTATTTAAAATATTGCTTTTTACCAATTCATTTAAAAAATCTACAATTTTTGGAAAAACTGTAACAATTATTCCAACATTTGAAGGCAAAATTAAAAGATCTAATAACCTAAAAGTTGTGTGTTTTTTAAAAATTATTTTTGCCATGTCCATATTATATATTTTTAGTTTTTAAGTTTATTGAATGATTATAAAATCTAAAACTTTTGAAATTTATTGTTAGAGTTCGGACCACCAATGGGGGCTTAAAATTTGCAATGCATTTCCTTTAATTTCGCCCGTTTTCATGCACAATAATCAAATACTTCTTCGTCATGTTAAAATATAATTAGATATTTATAAAAGAGTCAATTGATGCAATTGTAGTATCATATGGACAAAATTGGAGGTCATGTGACAAGAAAAACAAAATTACTTATTTTAACCGGTTCATTAGTAGTTGCAGCTTCAGGTGCAATAACTGCTGCAACCATTATGGGTGTTAAACTTTCAAGAAATGATGTAACCGGAGTTGAATATAGTACGATTGCTCCAACAAAAATAATGGACCACGAAAAATTTCTTACTGATGAAGAAATTATGGCTAATAAAACTAAAAAAGAAGAAGAAAAACCTAAAGAAGAAGTTCCGACACCTCCTGAAGAAGAAGTTCCGCCGGTAGAAGAACCTCCAGTAAAAGAACCGCCTGCTCCGGAGCCAGAACCTGAACCTGAGCCCGAACCGGAACCGCCTGCTCCGGAACCTGAAAAAGAACCAGAACCCGAGCCTGTACCGGTTCCGCCAACACCTCCGGTTGAACAACCGCCTGTTGCTGAAAAAGAACCAGAACCGGCTGCACCTAGTACGCCAATAGGTTCAGGAACTCAAAATGTAAAGCCAACAACAGCTGAGTTATTAAAAAGACTTAAAGATAATGGTGAATCAGCTGATTTAGTCAAGGATTTTCAAACAAGTGGTGGAGTTGGTACAAATTCAAGACGTTTAGGTAAAAACTTAAATGTAGCTCAGCAAGATAGATTTGATTATGAAGCTTTAAGTGCAGGTTCTCAAGATTCAGCTGTTGTTTTATCTACTTTAATTAGAAATGGTGTTACTTTAGAAAATTTACCAACTCTAGATGAAGCAGTAAGCATGAAAGATCTTAATAGTTTAAAAGAAAATTCATTACGCTATACAGGAAATAAAGTTTTAAATTTCAACGGCCAAGACATAAAAGAGATGCTTGAAGATTTTAATGAAAACTTAAATGTTCAATTACCACATGCCGTAGTACCACCAACTAGAAATTCATTAAATGATATTATCAAACTCGCTGCTAAAGAAACAAGAGGTGAAACTTTAACAACTACGGAAATCCAAGTTAGAGACAGAATTAATGCTTATTTAGCAGAGCACAAGCCTAATGGTATGACAAAAATTCAAGATGTTAAAGCAAAAGTTGAATTCACACCTAAAGAATTAGAAGAGTTAGGTAAAGGACAAGTTCCAAATACTATGAACATTGATGCGACTTTAGGTAGTGCATGAAGTCTTAGAGCTGCTTTTGTTAATGAAGTTCAATTTAATGTAACTAAAAGAAATATGAATCGATATTTAAGTATTGAATCTAATTGAGAAAGAACATTTGATTCAATCATGAATTTAGATTTTGCTGCTTGACCAGGAGAAGCAACCGGTTCTGGTTATTCTAAATCTACAGCTATAGAAATTCCTGAATACGAAAAAATTGCAAAGTTATTTGAATATAAAAACCTTAGAAATGCAGATAACCCAAGAGAACACCGTTATATAGTTGAATTATTTAGATCTGATTTGTTAAAAGATGGCAAGACTATTAATACCTTAATGTCAACAGTTACATCAATTATTAAGAAAAGAAATACAAGTTGAGACGAAAGAGAAACAGGTTTAATGTTAGCTATTAGAGACATTAATAAATCAACAATTGATAAACTTGAAAACGTTGTTGAAAATATGCCTAATACGGTTAAATCATTAACAATGTTTTATAACTATAATGACCCTAAAGCAATTCATGCTTTAATTAAAAATAGCAATTACGATACTAAAACAAATACTTTAAAAGAACTTAATTTATACACTGATACTAACAGAGCAATTGATGATAAAAACACAAGTGTTGAAAGAATTTCTACATTAACAAGAATTGACCCAAGAGTATACCAAAGAGTTAATCCAGGTGCTTATGATTATAAATATAATTCTATTTTCTTAACAATGGCGGTTTCAAAACCTGAATCAAGAAATACTGTTAGTGACATAATGCGTTATGTATATGTAACTGCTAAAGATAGAAGAGAATTCCAAGGGTCATTTGGAGGTTCTGGCGGATACCCAGTAAATTGGGATTTTAGAGATGCCAATATGTGAGAGTTTAACAATGTTAGAATTCCGCAAATTAGCAATTTTAGACAGTTTGAAAAAGTTACTTTTTCAAAAGTTGAAGATGGTGTATTGTATTATGATTTCACGAATTTAGAAATTGATAATTCCGATAAAGTTAGGTATGAATTTGGTATTCCAAGTTATGGTATGTTTTATGCAGATACAGCAGTAGCTGAAGATGAAAATACTAGTGGTAAAACCGGAATTACATTAAAAGTTGTGGGAACTTCAAAAAGAGGTGTTAGTGCAGATATTCAAACTATAAATAATACAGCTAATGCTTCTTGACAATATATAAGACATTTAGATTTCACGCCAACTGTTCACAAAAGAACAAAAGAAATAATTACAAATCAATTTACTGAAGAAATTGTAAAAAATACAACTTGGGGGCCTTTAATTAGAACAATTAAAATTGGTGACAAGACATTAGTTGCCGGGACAGATTTCAAAGTTTCTGCAGGCTAGAAAGATATAACAATGAAAATTAGAAAACGAACAATACTATTTGCAGCATTGCCGATTGTTTCTGGGATGTCAATTTTGGCAGCGATTTCATGTGGCAACAATCTTGGAGAAGTGAATCCTCCAGCTGAAACAAATCCGAATCCTGTTACTCCTACTCCTGAAACACCTGCACCGACACCAGAACCTAATCCTCAAAATCCTACTCCAGGAAATCCAGGAAATACTACACCACCAAATCAACCTGGTGGACCTGGGACAAACTCAGGAACACCTCCTAGTGAAACAAATCCTAGTTTTGGTGATAACGATCCAGGTTTTAATCCTTACGATGGCTTTGTTACCCCAAAAACTGAACCAACTTTTAATTCAGATGTTACTGCTATTAGTTCTAGAATTGAAAATTTTACTACTCCGAATTACAATGGTATGGGTATAGTAGAAACCGGAGATGCAGCTAAATTTATTACAGTTAATTCTGAACAATATCAAAATGTAAAAAACGATCAATATGAAACATTGAAAGATTATTATTTTAAAGTTGAAATTGACAGAAACGAAAAACAAGACGGTAGAGAAGAATTGAAATTTGAAGCTGGTACTGCTTGAGTTTTAGACTATATAAAACCAAGCGATGATACCTATCCATTAACATGATTTTTTGGAACAAATTTGCACGTAATTATCAATATGGATTTTAGTGAAAATGCTACATATGCAAAAGCTAATAAATTAGAATTTAGATTTAGAGATCTTACCGGAAATACTGACGATAAAAAAATACTGTTGTTTTAAGTAATTATCCAGAATTATTTTTTAGTGCTCATAATTTTTTAGGTGATTCAATTGAACTTAATCCTATGGTTGGAAAATATTATCACGATGACCAATTTGATTACAAAAATGTAAAAAATTATGCTAAAGATTTTGCAGTTATAAAAGTTCAATTTAAAGATGAAGAAGAAGCAAAACATGTAACTAGAAATTTTGCTACAAAATATAAAGAACCTAAAATTAAATTTCCTAAAACAAATGTTTTAGATAAAACAAGTGAAGAAATTGCAAAGTTCGATCAAGCATATGTGTTAGGTTACGATGGAAACTCCTCATCTCCAACAATCAACAAAAGAGAAGGCGATGTACTTCCAAATAAAGGATCGAAATATTCTGATTTAGTAAGAGCTTATATGATTACAAATGCTTACGGGCAAAGAATTCCAGGAATATATGATTCAATTCATATAAATGGAAATGTTATATCTAAGCTAAGCGCTCCAACTAAATCTGGTATTAAATACCGGTTTCCAAATGATTTTTGATTAGCCGGGGATTACTATCATAGATTTGGTATGGGAATTGGTTTTGAAACTGATAATTTATATAAAGGAGCTTCAGGATCATTATCAATTGACAACAATTTTAATGCTTTGGGAATTCAATGAGGAAACGAAGGAACTAGTCAAACCGGATTATTAGAAACATTTACTTCTAAAGAAGTGTTAAATGCTGAAGGTAAAAAAGTTTTCTACGAATATGATTTAATAAATGGGGGCGGTAAAACTCAAACTAGATCGTTCTTCAGTTTATTAAAAGAAAAATTTTCAGGACAAAATTCATTTTTATTTGGAAATTTAAAAAACGAGAAATAGTGCACTGCACTATTTTTTTGTTTTGTGTATGCATTGAATTTACCTATAGTATTATTAAAGTTTGCTATTTTGTTTTATAATAATTTAATGTTAAAAAAATTTAGTGCCGAACTAAAAAAGCAATTTGTAGAACAGCATAGAAAAAATGTTGCTGAAAAATTAAGAAACTATATCACTAGTAAAAAGATGGAAATTAATTTATGTATTAGATTTTTTTTGTCTAAATATTATTTAATATTTTGAATAATATCCATGGTATTTGGATTGGTTCTTTTTATCGTTTGAACAAGATTATTCGATGATAATGATGAAATTTTAAATCCTGATTTAACAATTATTTTAACTGTTTCATTAGGACTTACAATTGTTTCGTTTTTTAGTTTAATAATCATTAATCCAATTAGAAAAAAAGCAAGTTCTATTCTTAATAAAAAAATAGATCACAATGAGTTTTTCAGATTAATTTTTGAAGATTTAGGTGAGTTTAAATTTCACAATAGTAAAGATAAATTATTACCTTCACTAGTTAGATATAGACGAGTTGGTTTTCCAGAAATAGGAAAAGATGCAACTATATTTAAATATTCTCCATTATTCAGTTTTGAATTTAATGATTATTTTGCGCGATTTCAAACACAAGCATGAACTTGGGAGCATATTTTAAATAGAAAAAAAACTAACATTTATGCTAATGTGGGAATGTTAGAATTGGAATTAAATCATGAAACAAGTAAAGAATTTAATGAGTTTCAATTTAGCTTAATTCAAGACTTAACTAAAAATAGTTTATTACATGATTTTTATACATCTAATAGTGAATTTGACGAACGCTTTAAATTAAGAACAAACAATGACCAAATAAGTTCTTTAATTTTTAATGAAGATGTTCAAAATGGAATGCTTAAAATTGCTAATTCAATTGACTTACTTCATTTTCAAATTCAAAAAATTGAAAATTCAATTTTGATTAAATTTTTACCATCTTCACCAAGAGTATTAAAACTTAATTTTCACTATGCTGATAATTTTAAAAAAGAAGTTGATTATTGAACTATTAATACATTAAATGAAATATATCAAGTTTTTGCTTTAATGTCATTAGTTATTAGACCTAATTATGAAGTTTCTTGTTTACAAGAACAATGTGTATTAAAGCAAGAAAAAATCCTTGACTAATAGAATTACCTATTAAATGTCAAGGATTTTTTTAATTATAGTTTTGCGATAAATTCATCTACTTTAGCAAAATTAATTTGGTTGTGAACATTTTCTAAAGCTTCAACATAAAGTACTTTTGAATCTTTATCAACAACGATAATTCCTCTATTAAGCAACATAATATCATTAATTAAGAAACCACTATTTTTACCAAAATCATGGAATCTATAATCTGATAAAGTATTAACATTATCAACACCGTTAGCTCCACATCATTCTGCTAGTGTAAAAGGCAAGTCCATAGAAATTGAAACTACATCAATTTTATCTTTATATTTATTTGCTAATTCACTTAATCCGTGTGTCTGTTCATCACATGTTTTTGTAGAAATAGCCGGAAATGGGCTAACTACTGTTAATCTTTTAGGTTTAAATTCTTCAACATCAAATGAAGTATTAATACCTTTAAATTTTAAAGTTTTTCCTAGTGCAATTGGGTCACTAAATAGTTTGTATTTTATTTTTTTAAATTCTGTTGTCATGTTTATCTCCTATATAAACATTATAATCAAAATGTAAATATAAGTTAAATTAAAATAGCGTTTTTTATCCTAATAAATTAAATTAATATAACTTTTTGATTTATTTGCCTAGTCTAGAATCAAATAGATTTTAATTTTAAAATGGTAAACTAGCTAATTTTTTTATCAATTTTTACTATCTGATAGTGAATTATAAATAAGTGTTAAATTGAAAAATAAATAATTAATTAACCTTTATTTGCATTTTTAATTCATGTATTAATTTGGCTATGAATTTTATTTACAATGTCAATTTGTTTTTTTCCTGTAAGGTCAAATATTTGAAAATACAAAAAATTAGTAAAAGGCTTAAATTCAAGTCTAATTAAAAAATCATTTTCTGGATTAATAATCATAAAATAAGTTTCATTAGCGTAAATATTAACTTGGTTTACAATTTCTTTAAATAAACCATTAGCAATTTCGCTTATTAAGCGCTGTGCGTTTTCTTCGTTCGTAATAAATCTGTCTTTAATTTGATATATTTGCTTATATAAACTCAAAGTATGATTTAAAACATTAGCCAAAGCACCTCTTTGAGTTTTGTAATAATTCATCAATTCACTAAAAATTACTATAAATTGCAACTGATCATAATAATTTACGCTTGGACTATTAAATTTAAATAAATTATCTCTATTCATTGAAAAAAGTAAATATGTTTTATCTAATTTTTTATTATCAAATTTTTCAATTGGGTATGCTTTTATTTGATATTTAATAATTATTTCTTGCAATAAAATAATTAAATAATTAGGAATCACAATATAGTTTTTATCTGATAATAACCTTTTGGTTTTTAAATCTAATAAATATAAATCTAAAAATAAAATTAATAATTCTACTTCTTCTAAAAATTTAAACTTGTTTCCTATGGATATTGCTACACCTAATTTTGTTCCGGATGTATCTGTAATATAAAGTAAATCACTACCTGTTTTAGTAGCGTCTCTTAAATATCAATTCAAAGGTCTGAATGCAAATAAATTAGGTATTTTATGTTTGGAAATGTTGTATTCAAAATCTAAAGATCCTAATATTTTCCCAGCTAAATGCGTAAATGATTTAGATGCATTAGCTAAATATACTGATATCTTTTTTTCATCATTATTTCTTTTTGCTAAAGAAATAATTTTATTTTTATATTGAGCAAATATTTCTTGCTCTTTTAAATAGATTGGAGCTTTTCTTATTTTACGTACATCAGTATTTGGATTCATGTGTAAAATCATGTTGGCTATTTGTTCATATACATTTAAATTTACTGATACACCTTGACCGTCAAAAATTGTTAGTCGATATTTATTTTGTTCACTTTGGTAATTAAAATAAAATGCAGCGTCAAAAGATATATTGTTGTATGCTTCATTAACAACAGAAGGAAGTATTTGTGTATTTTCGAATCTAAAAACTTTGAAGTTTTTTTGAGAAAGAATTTGATGCGTTAAATCTGCATAATGATCTAAATCATCATTATTGTTATATGCAACTAAAATATTTAGATCCTCTACATCTGAAACTAAATTTACAAACGCTTGAACAACTAATGAAATAATAAATTCATTAAAACCATGATTGCCTAATTTTTCAAAAAAAATAAAACCTCTTTCGTTATAAAATGGTTTGTCAAAAAAGTCTCGATTTTGCTCTAGATTTGAGTCTATTTTTTTTAATACTCTTAATGCTTTATTATCATTTTTATAAAACTCAAATCATTGATTTAGTCTGGATATCATTATTTTATTTTAACTAAAAAAGTTGGCATTAAATTTTTTATTTCAGAATTTGAGATAAAGTTTTTTAAACAAAATTATTTAAAATAAAAAATAGGACAATTTAATTCCTATTTCATATAAAACATAATTTTTTAAATATCGTCTTCATCAACTAATGCAGCTGGATTTGCATCATTAACAATTCCTAAATCAAGTTCTTGAGTTTTTAGAATTTCTTCTTCAACTTTTTCTACATTTAAAATTGCTACAGATTTAATTGATTCTTTATCTTTAAGCGAAATTACTTTAACACCTTTTGTAGCTCTATTAACAGTTTCAGAAACCTGTGCTAGGCTTGTTCTAATTGTAATACCACTTGAATTAATAACTAAAATTTCTTCATTACCAGTTACAAAACCAGAAAATACTAAATCTCCTGCTTTTTCAACTTTAAGAGTCATAACACCTTTAGCACCACGTTTAGTTTTTCTATAATTTTCTGCAGAAGTTTTTTTACCAAATCCATTATCACCTAATGAAAAAATTAAATTACCTTCATTTGAAGAAGAAGCTGCCACAACTTTTTTACCTTCAGCTAATGTCATACCCTTAACTCCAGCAGCAGTACGGCCCATAGATCTAATTTCTGAAACATCAAAACGAGCTATTTTACCTTCGTTGCTTCCTAGGATAATTTCTTCATCTTCAGATACAATCATTGCTCTAATTAATTTATCGCCATCTTTAAGGCTTAAAGCTATTTTTCCATTTACGTTAATTCTTTGGAAGTGTGATAATAATGAACGTTTGACAATTCCATCCTGTGTTACGGTTAATAAATATGTATCATCAAGATAGTCATTAGTTGCTAATCAAGAAACAACTTTTTCATCTTTTTCAATTTGCAATAGATTTATAAATGGTGTTCCCTTGGCAGTTTTAGATACTTCCGGTATTTCATGTGCTCTTAGTCTATACACTTTACCATAATTGGTAAAAATCAATAAATCGGTGTGAGTTGTAGTAACTAGAATGTCACTAACATCATCATCTTCATATGTTTTAGCAGTTCTAACACCAATACCACCACGATTTTGTGATTTATATTCTTCAAGATTAATTCGCTTTACATATCCTTTAACTGAGCGAGTCAAAACTATATTTGAAACCGGTATTAAGTCTTCATCGCTAATAGAAGCATAACCATGTACATTTATTTCTGTTTTACGAGCATCACCGTATTTTTCTTTAATTTCTTCTAAATTAGAAATTATTAAAGCTAGTAGTTTTGCTTCATCAGCTAAAATTTCTTGAGTCTTATTAACAAATGTTGTAACTTCTTCGATTTCAGACATTGTTTTATCAATTGATAAACCGGTTAGTCTTCCTAATCTCATATCAATGATTGCTTTAGTTTGAATTTCACTTAAATCAAACTGTTTAGATAGTTGTTCACGGGCCGCATTATCATCACGAGATTGGCGAATAATTTTTATAACTGCTTCGATATTATCAGTTGCAATCTTGAATCCTTCTAGTATATGCAATCTTGCTAATGTTTTTTCTAGATCAAATTCTAATTCTCTTCTTGTTGTAACTTTTTGATGTTCAATGTAAACTTCAAGTGCATCTTTTAATGTTAATGTTCTCGGAACTCCATTTACTAAAGCTACCATATTTACGTTGAAATTAATTTGCAAGTTTGTAGTTTTGAAAAGTTGATTAAGTACAACTTCAGGAACGAAGTTTTTCTTAATTTCAATTACAATTCTAATTCCCTTGCTGCTTGTTTCATCTCGTAAATCTGAAATACCTTCAATTATTTTATCTTTTACTAACTGAGCTATTTTTTCAACAATAGAAGTTTTTTGAACACCATAAGGAATTTCGGTAACAACAATTCTACTTTTTCCGCTTTCAAATTGAGTTATTTCTGTTTTAGAACGTAGTGGTATTGAACCTTTACCAGTTTCAAATGCATCTTTTATTCCTTTTTGACCAAGAATAATTCCACCAGTTGGAAAATCAGGGCCGCTAATATGTTGCATTAACTCTACTAGTTCAATATTGGGATTTTTAGCAACAGCAATAGCAGCATTAATTGATTCTGTAAGATTATGTGGTGCTATAGTTGTTGCCATACCAACTGCAATACCTTGACCACCACTAACTAGTAAATTAGGAAATCTAGAAGGTAAAACTAATGGTTCTGTTTCACTTGAATCATAGTTAGGACCAAAATCAACTGCATTTTTTTTGATTCCATCAAGCATGTGCATTGATATTTTAGCCAGCCTTGCTTCTGTATAACGCATAGCAGCAGGACTGTCACCATCAATTGAACCAAAATTTCCGTGACCATCAACTAAAGGATAACGCATAGAAAAATCTTGCGCCATTCTAACCATAGCTTCATAAACGGAACTATCACCGTGCGGGTGATATTTCCCTAATACATCCCCGACGATTCGGGCTGATTTTTTATGAGCACTTGAATTAGTTACTCCAATTTCGTGCATTCCATATAAGATTCTTCTATGTACAGGTTTTAAACCGTCTCTTGCATCAGGCAAAGCTCTTGAAACAATAACGCTCATAGCATATTCTAAAAATGAATTTTGCATTTCATTTGAAATATACATTGGTTTTAATCCCATTTGTTCTTCTTCAAGAATCTGCGAACTTACTTGATACTCTTCACGTTCTGTAGGATTTTTTTCATCATTAGATTCTACTTCAGTTATTTTTGGTTTTTTAACTTTTTTATTTTCATCAAAAAGAACCTTTAGTTCATCATCTTTAACTAAAAACTCATCTGTTTTATCAATTTTTTCTTCTTTTTCTAATTCGTTATCGTTTTTTTTGTCATCAAAAGCCATTTATAACCTCCAAATAGAATTAAATTACTATTTTTTAATTATACTTTATAATGCATTTTTTAAAGCCTAAAACATGGAGTTAAAATGAAAAAATACAGTTTATAAGTTTGAAAATTATAAACTTTTGAACGTCTGTTTTAGATATATTAAATTGTATAAATAGATGAGTTAAAAAATTAATAGATGAGAAATTAGACTTGTAGAAAGGTTAAAACAAATAGTTATTTAACCACATCATTTAACGCTATCAATATTTAATTATTAGTAATTTTATTTGCAATATTGTCAAATTTTTGAGAAATTAACTCTATCGCTTTTAAACATCTTTCAATTAAATTTGATTTTGTTTCTCAGGTTTCAACTACATCGTATTTTTCGATTCGGTCAGGAAGAATTGTCCGCGTTAACACATCATGCTCAAACCGAGAATATTTAACAATAATTTTTAAGCCTGATTCATCTTTAATTAGCATTATTCTTTCTTTTTCGTTGTCAAAAAATAAAGATGATATTTCTGTAGATAACTTTTTATCAAATATGCTTTCAAAAGTGTTTAAATCATTTGTTAAAAAATTTTGAAAATAATCATTAGTGTAATTATTCATGTTAGAAACAAAATTTAGATTAGCAAATAATTTGAAGTTAAATTCTGAATTTAGTTTCATATTTTTAGAAACTGCTCCAATTAAGCAATAAGGGAAAAATTGAGGTATAAAATAAGCAAGCAAATAAATTATTTCTTCAAAATAAATTTTCAAATTATTTTTTGTAGCAAATACTACATTATCTATTTCAATTTTTAAAATATTAAGGAACCCTCTAGGAACAAAAGAATATTTATTATTTCTCAAGTTTGTAATTGCAAAAAAATCTAAAAAATGTTTCATTCTAAATTCTGAATGAATTTCCTTATATTCTAACGAATCAAAAAGTCAGGTTATTAATTGCTCTCTAATTTCGTGTTTTTCAACTTTTTCTTCAATTAATTTTCTTACAATTTCGTTTTGATTTTTACTTAATATCACTATTATAATCCTATGTTTAGTTTAAAATATTTCATGTTCTAAATTAATTACCAATAATATTCAAAATATAAATTGCGGCATCTAAAGTTCTTTCAAGTAAATTACTTCTATTTATAAATAAATTTTTAGACATTGAATAGTTATAATCCCATTCGAATGCTCTTAATTCATTAAAAACATTTTCCCTTTGATCTTTTGAATATTTTATTAAAAAATAAAGATAGCCATTTTCAACAATTAAAGACATGTTTTTTTTATCTTTGTAATTAAAATAAGATGCTATTTTTTCGACAGCTTCTTGAATAAATAATTGCTTGAATCTCTTTTTATTATTTGTAGTAACGTTTCCCAATGATTTACGATAAATTTTTATATTTTGACCAAATTTAGTAATATTTTGAAAAAAATTGAATTTAAAATTGAAATCTTTTGCACTTACGTGATATTTAATTTTTAAAAAAGCGAATCCTGATGTATATGCAACATGTAGTCTGTAAGAATAATAATCATTTGCGTATATAATATCATCAAAAGTTAAAAGATATTTAGAGTTTTGAGCATAAATTGTTCTGTCAATTTCTAATTTAAAGGGATAACTTCAGCTCGGCAAATTAAACTGCATATAAAAAAATGAAAAAGAGTAATGTCTAAATTTTCTTGAGTAAAGGTCAACAAAATTATCCATAATGTGCTGCCTATTTAGTTTTAACGCTGTGACCTTGAATTTTCTAGATTCTAATAATTGACAAAAATCACTTTCCCTTACTTCGGACTGTGATTTAGATATTTTTGTTAAATGTTCAAAATTTATTTTATTATTTGTTTCATTCAAAGTTGCCTCTTGTGTTTTTTTATAACTAGCTATTCATAACTTTAGAATTATAATTACTTATATGGTCAAAAAAATGAATAATTTTATATGTTTACCATATTGTGTTAAATTTATCATTTATTAGATCTATAGCTTTAATAATCCTTTGAAACAAACTTGATTTTGTTTCCCATGTTCTCACAACATGGTAAACATTAATATTATTTGTTAATATCATTTTTCTAAAAGAATCGTCTTCTTTTTTCAAAAAACTAATAACAATAATTAGGTCTTGTCCTTTTTTTAAAAACATAATTCTCTTTTTTTCATTTTTAGAAAATAACGAAGAAATTTTTGTAGATAGATCTTCATCAAAAACATTGCTAAATAATTCAAAATTGTTTGTGTAAAAATTGTTGAGAATGTTGTTTTTGTAATTGCTTTTAGAATATTTGAAATCTGAAAAAAATCTAAATTCAAAATCTGAATTTAAAGATTTGTTAATCACTTGAGATAATATCAAGCCAAAAGGTAGTGTAGATGACTTACCATAACTCATCTTTATGTATAAAATTTCTTCAAAACAAAAATTAACACCTTTTCTTTTTGCAAAAAAAGTATCATATGTTTCAAATTTTAATATGTTTGAAAATGACAATCATGAAAAAGGGGATCTGTGTTCAATATATGGCATAGCAAATTTGTCAAGCAAGTGTACGTTACTAAATTGATTATTAATATCTCAAAAATCAGTATCTTTCAAAAACATACGCATAAGGTGCTGGCGCAATATATATTCTTTAGTATAGTTTTTTTCCATTGATTCAATTTCTAATAATTCGCTTTTTTTAATTGACATATATAACCTTTTATATTTTAAATAATTATGCTTCGAAAAGTTTAACTAAAATTTTTAATGAGTTTGTAATTCTAGAAACTAATGTAAGTCAATTATGAAAATACTCTTTAGTCATTGGAAAATCATAAATTCAAGGCATTTTTGCAAGATTACTTAATGTCAAATCTCGTTGATGAAGAGAATATTGTATTAATATATTTATTTCGCCATTTTCAACAATTATAGAAATCTGATTTTTGATATTGTCATTGAAAATTTCGTTTAAAACATCCATTTTTTCATCGGTAAAAATGGAATTGAATTTTTCTTTGTTATTTGTACTTAGATTAATATTTGACTTTGAAAAATGTGATACTTTTTTATTTTCTGGAAATAAAGTTAAATAAAGACAACAAAAAAAATCTGCATTAATTTTATGATAAACGGGTTTAATTTTAAAAAAACCAAATGCAATACTGAAAGGCGAGCCATATCTTGAATTTAAAAAACTACTCGCATACATGACATCTTCAAACTGTATTGAATAATTATCTAATTCAGCATATATAGAATTATCAAATTCCAATTTAAATGGTGAATTTCAAAAGAAGCTAATGTATGGTTTTTGATATTTTAGAAACCTTTCGACATACTTATCCATAACGTGGTCACGGGTTAATTCAATTTTGATATTTTTAAAATTTTGAGAAACAAGTAATTGTGATAATGCATTAGTTCTAATTTGAGATTGAGAACTTACAGTTTGTCTTTTAGTAATTAGTTTTTTGCTTGTAAAATTATTCATAAATTTCTTTCTGTAATTGATTTAGTTCAATTTAGTTAAATACAAAATTTTTAAGTTATAAATTTCACATGATTCAAAACAATTGCTAACATAAAACTCTAAGAATAAATAACATTCTCAGCATTTAATATATCTACATAAGGAAACATTAACCTTATAAACACCATTTTATCGTGTGGTTCTTCAACTGTATTAAATAATAAAGTTTTTCAATCATCTAAAGCATTAAAAAATTTATTAGAAACAGAAATGTTATTTTTATAATCTAACAAGAATGTTTTAAATTTATCAATTTCATCGATCGCTGTTTGTTTATACAATTCTCAGTTTTCCATTTTATCGGTAAAATCATTCAAATCTCAAACATGTTGAGAATTTAGAGTTATTGATTTTAATTTAAAAAAATTTCTCTCAAAAAGGGTTTCGGCAGCTTGTTTGGCAGCCACTCTTTCTGCTTGCTCTCTTGTTGTAAATACATTGCAAGAAATAACTGCAATAGAAAAAAAATGGCAAAAAGCATATTGATGACAATAATTTTATTTTTTCATTACTTCCTTATGCTAAAGTTTAAATTTGTAATAAGCCATTTGGCAATGATTAAAACAAAAATAAATTTTTAACGAATATATATTAAAATTTATTACCTATAAATTTTAATATATAAATACATCCTCTAATTAAAAGAAGAAAGAAATTTTCTTAGGATTGAGTACTAATTAAATTTATAAATAACAGATAAATTTGTTTACAAAATTATTGCTATTTGCCAATCAGAAAATTGTAATATAATCTTATTAATTTTTATCGCAATAACTAGCTCCCAAATAATAGTGCGGTTTTTGCAATCAAAAAAGCGTTTAAATTTTACAACCAAAAAAATTATCGAATTTCAAGGATAACAAAACTAAAATTTATTTAAATTAGTGAAATTAATAAATATTTAAAATAAATGAAGCAAGAAATTTCACTTTAATCTTGGTAAGACATTAGATTTGTTAAATGATTTACAATTAAAGTCTTTACATATCAATCGGAAATTGGTTAAATGTAATATTTAATATCAAATAAAATATGTAATTAAATTTTGATTTAGTAATTATAAATTATTTTAAATTTATTAAATTTTATCTACTTCTATTGAAACACCGACTTATAATAATTTTTTTATGATTAGCTCTTTTTAGGGCAACATATTAAATATTACTAAAAAATTATGTTTAAAAAATTCAGGTAAATTTTATAAAAATTCTTCAAATCTATCGCTTAATAATTCTAAAACATGAATACATCTAAGTATTAGGTCAGATTTTAAATTCCATTTTTTTAAGACATCGTACTCATGAATGTACGCAATTTTGAGATTTAAAATTATTGCATCAGTTTCAGTTCTGGAATAATTGATTATGGCTTTAATTCCTTTTTCATCTTTTAAAATTGTAATTAATTTCTTTTCTTCTGATGAAAAAATAGAGCTGATTTTCTTAAAAAAATTATCATCAAATATAATTTTGCAAATTTGCTCATTATTAGTTGAAAAGTTTTCAAAATACTTATTTTTATAATTTTTAAGAGTATCAAAACTTGAAATATTAAAAAATAATCTAAATTTAAATTCTGGATACAATTTTATTTTATTAGAATTAATTCCAATTAATCCATATGAAACAAATTTGGGGATAAAAAATGTTTGCATATAAATTATTTCTTCAATAAATAAATTAATATTTTTTTTAGTTGCAATTAGAACGTCATTAATTTCAACCTTGAAAGTCTCAATACGTGGGAATGAAGCTGATTTAGATAAATTATATTCCAAATGTTTTAATGCTAAATTATCTAAAACATGTCTCATCCTAAATTCTACCTTTATGTGATTATATTCAGCATATTTTAGTAATCAATACATTAATACAGAATTTAAATTATAATTTTCAACTCCTTTTTCTTTTAATGAGTTAATTTTATTTAATTGTGAATCTGATAATTTCATTTTTATAATTTTGTTAACCTTATTTTGATGCTTCTAAACTTTCGGCTATTAAAATTGTTGCATCTAAAATTCTATTTAGTAAATCTGCTCGATTATGAAAATATGTTTTTGACATTGAATAATTGTAATTTCAATCCGATTCTCTTAAAAAAGAATATATGTTATCTTTCTGATTTCAAACATAATTTACTATCACATATATATAGCCATTTTCAATTAAAATAGATATGTTTTGTTTGTCTTTTTTAGTAAAATGTGATTCAATTTTTTTTATTAAAGCAAAATCAAATATTTTGTTAAATTTATTAATATCATTTGTGCTTATTTTACCCAATAATTTTTTATATTTTCGATTTTTAAATTTAAATGAATGAATTTTATTAAAAAAATTGCAAGCAAAATTATCAATGTTTTTTCTATAATTAACTCGGAAAAATGAAAAACCAATACTCCACATATTCATTCTGGGGAAAGGATATGACGTATTTGAATATAAAACTTCATCAAAAATCAAATTAAATTTATTATTATTTGCGTAAATTGTTCGATCAATTTCTAGTTTAAACGGATAATATCACACTAATTTTTCAGGTGATTTAAATTTATACAAATTATATAAATAATTGACTATATATTCATCCATTAAGTGTTGGCGACTCAATTTTAATTTTGTAACAATAAATTTTTTTGAATGTAAAAGGGCTACCATTAATCTTTCTCTAGCTTCAGATTGAGATTTTGATATCAATATAAATTTCTCTAAATTGTCATTTAAAACGTTCGTTTTCAAGGGGCTCCTTTCAATTTCATGTAGTAATTCATGATGGCTGACTTTTTATAAAAATCAATAGGAAACTGTATAAAAATTTCATGCCTTATAATCATAAAATTAAAATTTAAAAACTATTTTTTTCTTTCTTTAACTTTTTGGTCTCAATTGAAACCAAAAAGTTCTACATCATTTTCTCCGTGTTTTTGTGCTCTTATAAATAATCTAGGTAATGTAAATCAACCATCTGAAACTTTTCATTGTATTCCATATTTAAAATTTTCACTTCAATTCTTTTGTATTAGAACCATATTTTCTGTGTTATTAATTCATTGATTTCTAAAATCATTAAGACCATGATCATGCATATTTTCAATAATTGAAAAGCCATTTGGAGTTTTTATATTTAACAAAGCATTAATGAGATCAAAAGTTAATGATGCGACATTTAAGGCAAGGGAAATCAATTTAGTTTTCGGGGTTTTCACTAATCCAAACACGGAACTAGCAGCACTTGTAGCAAATGAACCAACTCGCAATGCATTATTAATTGCTTTAGAAAATTGATTTATTTCTAAATCTGCAGAATTCATGAATCTAATTAACTTCTTATTTTCAATTCCAGAAATTTTACTCAATTTTTCAAATTCATTTTTCGCTCTTCTAGATTCATGGTATGCAGAATTTAATGCAGAAACAGCTGACATTGTAGTTGAGCCAGCATTCAGATAAATTGACGATGCAGTACTAAGATTAGGTATATAAGAAAAAGCAGAAAATGATGACCCTAATTTTGTTGCAGCCAAACTTAAAACTTCTACAATGCCGTTATGTCTTTCTATTGAAGCATTGTATTTTTTTAAACTTTCTGCCATTTTATAAAGAAATACCATTTCCACATCCTGATATACATCCTCGTTGCTTTTTCTAAATCAGGATTCATCATCAGCAAAGAAGTAATCATGTATATCTCAATTTGTGTATGAATCACCACTTAGTAGTACATTCTTACCATCTATTTCTATGATATTTCCATTTGAATCTTTTATATACCTGTCAAAAACTTGAGCAAATGATTTATTTATTTCAATTTCATTTTTTTTAGAATGTTTTTCTCTTTTTAATATTGTTGAAACAAGTAATTCAAATTTTTCATCAAGATTTCTGTTCATAAATTTCTTAAGATCCAAACTAACATTCAAGTTGTAAAGCTTATTTTTGATAGTTTTCATTGATTGAGTATCAAAATTTATACTTTTTATCCAATTAGAAATTTCAACATTTTTTTGTGCTAATATGGATAAATTATTGTACTGTTCTTCAGAAAAAGGAGATGTAATTTTTAATAATTCATTGATTTCATCAACATCTTTTTCTTCATTGATTTTGATAGCTAAAACTCCTGGAGTCACAATGGCTGCGACTGCCATCATGCCCAACCCTATTCTTAATTTAATTTTCATGTATATATTTTACTTCACTCTTTTTACTATTTAAAGTTTACGCATCAATTTATTTGTTTTTGTTTTTATTGTTTGTAAAAATTTTAAATGAACTATCAAATGCATTAAATCTAAGTAATTGTGCTACAAAACTATTAACATTTTCTTTATCTAAAGTAGAAATATTTTCTTCATCTCCACCTCAATAATCATAATCTTTACTTATTAATTTTCAAGCTACTAAAGATGAAAGAGGAGCTCCACTATTTATGGCAGCAATATAATTTCCTTCATTATCTAAAACGCCAGTTCCACTATTACCTGCATTGTGAAAGACTGGATGAAGATTTTCACCTCTAAATGAAATATTTTCATTACCATCTCCAACACGGCGATATAAATAACTAGCTAATTTCCCATATGGAAATCCGCTAAATGAATAATCATAAGTCAAACTCTTTGAAATTGGGCTTATAGTCTCTGTCGCTGTATAAGAAAGGCTTAATGGTTTTAAATTAATTCAATTTTCTAATCATGTTGCCATTTCAAATCTACCTTCCTTTTTTGCTTCTAAAATCATTGGAGCAACATTTAAAACTGTAATTGTATAATCAACATTTCGGTTTTTTACACTTCCACCTCTAGAAATTTGATTATTACCATCTCAAAAATAACGGTTATCGTTTGCGGCAGCTACATAATTACCACTTCAATAACTAAAACCTTTTTGATAAATATTTTCAAAATTATTGGCATGCTTAGTTAATCTGAATGGTTTATTTAAACCTAATTGACTGCCACCTGGATTATCAGTGGAATTAATAACGTGATTGTTTGTAACGATATAGTATCTTAAATCAAATGGATCATCATTTACTTTAGATAGCATTGTCATTGAACCATTTGAACCAGCAAATGTTCTTGCTTTTATTTCATTAATTGCTTCGTAATTGTAATCATCATATGCATATTCCATATTTGATTTGTAACCATAATTTCATTTAAATTTAACATTTTGGTTAGGGTTATATTTGAATGGGTCGGTTTTATTATTTTCATTATAAATAATCATTGGTTCATTTAATTGAGTAAAGTGAACATTGTCATAGTTAAACGTATTTGTTTCATGTTCATCAAAGACTTCTATAAATTTATCATTAAAATAGGTGATTTCGAAACTAGTTGCATATTTATCAAAATATACTTCTTTACGTCCAGGAGTAAATTCTCCGACTTTAGCTGACTGAGACCCTAGTTGCGCAAAAGTTCAAAAAGCATCTTTATAAAAGTCAAGTGAAATTTTGTAATTATTTGGTGTTTTAAATTCAAAATGAATACCTGAATCTACTTTTGTAATTGTTAAAAAATATGAAACTAAATTTGTGTGCTTATTACTAATTACACCTGGGTTAATAAAACCATTTTTATCTATTTTTTTATTTTCAAGTAATTCATTATAACTAAATTCAACACTGAACCCTCTTTCATTAATGAACTTGATTGCTTGATCCATTGTATTATTTACTACTGTTTTAAAATTAACTTTGATTATACTATTGTCTAAATTTGTAGCACCGTTTGTAGGCTTTAATACTTGTTCAAAATATTTATTTTTTAAAGTGAAAGAAACCATATTTTTTTCTTCATCTAAGCTTCAAGCAGCATCTTTTTTAGCTAGTTCTATTTTTCTGTTTCTTCCAATTTTTGTAGAATCAAAAACCACTTGTGTTAAGTTACTATTTGTATTCAATTCATTCATTAAATTTAGATCAGATTTTAAACTAGTTGCTCCAGAAATTGATTTTGCACCTGTAACTAAAATTCATGTATTGGCCACTTCTACAATTTCTTTAGTTGTTGATTTATTAACAAACTCAAATCTAACTCACATTGAACCTTTATTTGCATCTGCTACTTTAACTTCATGAACTCTAAAATAATATTTATCTGATTCATGATATTTTTTGAATTTAAATGCTGGATTTCTTAAATTTACAGAAACTAATTGCTGATTAAAATAAGATTGTTCTTTTTTAGAATTAAATTCAAAAACCCATTCTTCTGAAGTTTTTTGAGAAATATCGAAACTGATATTAAGTGAATTATTGCTATTATCAATTAAATTTAGATCCTGAGCAGGGTAAACAATTTCATCTAAATCATTTTTTAAATTACTTAAAGTAATTGTATTTGAAAAAGCTTTGACATCTGGATTAGTTTTACTTATAAATCCAATTTTAAAAGAAATTGCACTGCCCTTTATATTTTTTACATCATAATAAGTAAATCAGTAATTTTGTCTCAAGTTACCAATTTGAATATTTGTTTCTGGATCATTAGAAATTGAGCCACCTGCAACTTTAGTAGGTACATTAGTTGGATTATCTTCTGAAACACCATTTTGCAAAGTAAAATTACCTTCACTTGTTGTTGACTGACTTGCTCCAGTAAAATTTAAAAAGTATTTTAGATTCTTGGAAGTAGCAAAATTTGGGTCTAGATAAGAATAATTATTATTAACTGAGCGGATTAACTTAAAATCACTTCCGTTTATTTGCTTCACCTGTGTATTAAAATTAATTCAATTTTGTGTTTTTTGAACTTCAGAAGAACTTGTAAAATCAGTATCTCTCATTGTTCCGTTCTCATCCACGAAATCATTTAATGGCTTAAAGTTCGAAAGAGTAACTGATCTTGGAGTCAAGTTGCTAAATCTATTTCGGAACGGTTTTTTTGCAAGATTACCATTTTCGTCTTTTCTATAAGCGTCAATATAAAAACTGATTGAGTTAGTAGCAATATCTTTTTTATCAATTCTAAATTTTAATTGATAGTTTTGATATTTAGGAAGTTGAAATAATTGACTAAGGTCGGCATTTTCAATTGTAACTTGAGAATGATTCATACCGTGTATTGGTTTAAGTGGCGATAAATCTTGAGTAAAATCTTGATAAAATGAAGCCAAATATTCTCGAATTTCAAGTTCTACATCATTACTATCGCCTGGTTCATCAAATAAGGAAGTATTGATTGTTTTTATTTTTTTAATACCTAAATTATTTTTTAATTTTAAGGTAAATAGCAAATTGTTTCTATTTGGTGTAAAGGAAATCATTTGTGATGCGTAAAGAAAATAACGGTCTCTTAAATCACTTTCAAGATTAATTGAACTTGAATCATCATTTAATTCAGATGAGTCCAAGCTTCATCCTTCAGCAATATTAAAATTAATTAATTTCAAAATTGTCTGAAACATTATTTGTCTATATTGAGTTAAGGTAATCTTTTTTCATTGGTCAGATTTTATATAATTGCTAAAATAAGTTTCTGGATTTGAATTCTCCATATTTTTGTCAGAATAAGGAACGCTAACTAAGAAGAATAAATTAATATAATCATTAGACCAATTTTTTTCCTTGAGTGTCCCTCAATTAGCTTTAAAATTGTCATTTAATATTAATTCTTCGGTAAATCCATGTTCTTTTGCTACTTCTAAAAATGTTTTATAAATTGAAAACTCCAATGGAGAAAAGTCTTGATTTTCTTTTACTTTGTATATTCCGTTATCATCAAATATTTTTTCAATACTTAATAATGAATTCAATTTTTCTGTTTTAGTAATAGAAATCAATTTATCAAGATTCGGAATTTTCCAACTGCTTGTTTCAACTTCAAATGATTTTATAATTTGATCATTAAACATTAAATTTATACTTATTCTTCCACCAGTTTCGCTTTCATTAATAGAAATTACTTTATTAAATGAAAATTTAAAAAATCTTTTAGTTTTACTAAAAAAATAATTTGAAAAATTTTCTTTATTAAATATTTCATTGAAACTGAATTTACTAATTATAGATGGATCAAAGTTGAATGCATCTGACAAACTATTAATAGAAATTTCATTAATTATTGGGTTTAAATCTAATTCTGAAGATACTTCTCTAAGCATATCCACTGATTTAGATTTATTTTCATTTCAAAGTTTAAATTTAATTAATGCAGTATTAATGTTATTTGGTTTCAAATTAATACTTTCTAGCTCATATAAATATTTTCCTTGATCACTAAAATTAATATATTTATCTCAATTATCTTCATTAATGCTTGCAGAATAAAGTCCAATATTAAATTTTTTAATTTGTTCGGTTTTTAAACTAACTTGATAATTATTTTTGGCAGCAAATTCCATTGCCTCAATTTCAGGATCGATAAATGGACCAATTAAAATTTTTGCATTTTTTGATAAATTACTATTTGCATAATTAATATTTACATTTAATTCAACTTTGTCATTTATCAATTTTGAATAAGAAAAAATTAATTTCAAATCTGATAAATCATTATTAGCTAGATTTATATTAAGTAAATTCAAAATTTGATCACTGGTTTGTGATTCGGTAAAAATTGTACTCGGATCTTTTTTGTAATCATTTGTATTTTTTAAGTCAACTGTATTATTTGAAAAATAGCTTATACCAACGGAAATTTTTGAATTAATATAATTTAGTCCAAATCCATTTATTGTAAATATTTTTTCTTTTTTGTATGTAATTTTTTGATTTGATAATTCAATTTTGAATGTTGCACTAAATTGATTTACTTCTACTATTGAATATTTAACTTCAACATTTCCTGAAGTTTGTATTTCTGGGATAATTAAAGAATTAAGTATAGTATTTGAATCTAGACTTAAATTAAAATGATTGGTAGCTAAATCATTTTTTCAATTTTGATTTTTTAATTCAAAATCAAAATTCACAATTTTTGAATACACTGTATCTATTTCTCTAGTTGCATCATTTAATGATATGTTAGCAAGATTAAAACCTATTATTGTATATTCAAAGCTTTTGATTAATTCTGGAAAATTATTATGACTAAGCTTGATAAGAATTGTTACTTCTGTTTCACTACTTGAAACAAAAGAATACGTAACATTAATATTTCCAAATAAATTATTTTCCAAATTAATTTTACTTTTTATAAAATCGCTACTTGATTCATTACTAAATATACTATTTGCAGCAAGCTGGTAATCTGATTCATTTGTTAGACTAATTTTTTGTGATTTATATGTATCAAAAGCATCATTTAATTCTAAATTTGCAATTATTAAATTTGATTCTTGATTTGATAAAAATCCAGAAATAATGAAACTTATTTCTTCTTGTAAATTTTCAAATTTACTATTTATTAAAATATTTATTTGTGCACTTTTGTCTAAATTAACCAATTTAAATACATAATTATATTTTTCTTTATTTAATTGAAAATTATCAAATGATAATGATGATTCAACCTTTTCTGAACTTGGATTTACACCAAAAAATTGTTCTACTGTTTTACCATTATGAGTTTCTTTTGTAGATATGTTTTTTGTTTTAAATTCTTTTAAGTAATTTTTAAATTCAATTTCATAATCACTTGGTGAAGAATCTTCATTACCTTCTTTTGGCTCTGCCGGTGTTGTAGTACCATTACCAGGTTTTTCCGGAGAAGGGGTTGCAGGTTTAGGATCCTGTGGTTTAGGAGTTTCTGGTGTTGGTTGTTCAGGTGTAGGATCTACAGGTTTTGGTTGTTCCTGAATAGGAGTATTGCCATCTATTGGATTAGTACATGAAACAGCAGCTACTGTTGCCATTGTAATCATGGGAATTATTTTTAATAATAGTAGTCAACTTCTTTTTTTCATTTTTACCTCAAATCATAATTATGTGTATTTAAATTTGCTTTTTAATTTATACATAATACTTTAAAACGAAAATAATCATTACTTAAAATTAAATAATTTAGATTGATAATTAAGTAGTTTTAAATAAATGATAGTTTTAAAATTTGGGGAGCTAACAAAAATTAACGGTCTTAGCAGAAAGGACCGTTTTTATTATGAAAAAAATGGAAAGCAATTTGATCGA
>NZ_NNCE01000007.1 GCF_002245785.1 Mycoplasma testudineum | reverse complement strand
CTAAGGTAAAAATGAGACTTAATTTTAAGTTTCTAAAAAAAATAAAATTTTAAATCCGTTAATTTTTACTTGCTCCCCATTAAAACACAAAAATTTAAGTAATTTTTTTCGATTTAAAAAAACGTTTATTTTAATTAAAAAAACGGGCTGAAACCCGCTTATTTACTCATTTTCCGGTAAAAATGGTGGAATTAAAAGAAATGCATATAAGGCATATATTTCATATGTATCATTAATTAAATCACTTAGTATTAATCTAACCATTTCCGTTATAGAATTTTTAATTTTAAAATTCAAATTGAAGGCATCATTTTTATAAGGAACAAAACAAATATAAATCTTTTTGCCTTTTTTTAAAATACCAATTTCCCTACTAGAAACATTATTTTTTAAATGATCTAAATACATTTCTGTAGTTAATGGAGTAGCGTACATTCTAGCCTTAATTTGATTGTCAGATTCTAAGTCAAATACTTTATTAAATTTTTTATTTTCGGTTATTACATTATTTAATTTCGGTCCAATACGGTTAATCATATTAAATGATCAATCCTTTTCGTTTTCTAAACTATTAATATCAATTTCTAATAACCCTATTTCTTTTAAAAATGTTTGAACATTTTTGCCATTGCCCCTTTGTCATCTAAATGTTGATGTCGAAACTTTAGTAGGTAATGATCTAATTGATCCACTAAACAAAAGAGAGCTTCTTATTCGAATTGCATCAGCTGGTATGGCATAACTACCTTTAAATTTATCAATGTTATTATTAACATCATTTTCAACATTTTCTAATCGAAGAAATGGATCTCCAACTTGTCATAATTCTTGATATATTTCTAGTAAATTAATTTTGCTTTTAACTGTTTCAGTAATTAATTTATTGGCGCTAATTGACAGCATAATCATTACAATTCCAATTAATATTGGCGAGGTTAAAATACCAATAAATCAGTATCATCATTTTAATCTTGTAAAATATTTTTTAGGTATTTCTTCATATGATTTTTCGATTGCTTTTTCAATTGGTCTTGCAACAATTTGAATAGCGTTTTTTTCAAATTCATCGTAATTTTTAATTTTCGAAACTTTTAACATTTTTGTCCTTAATTAACAATAAAACCCTCACTAGAGGGCTTAGTATTAGATGTCTAATGAAACATCTTTTTTATCTTCTGCACTTGCAACAAATAAAGGTAACTGAACTAATCGTTTTCATCCAGCCACTATACTTGCAGGTCAGGTAAATAAATCTTGATTGAACTGATTTACATTGGCATTGTAATTTCTTCTAGCAGCAGCTATTTCTTGTTCAATGTAACTTGCTTGACTCATTGTATCTTTATATAGTTGACTTGCTTTTAAATCTGGGTAATTTTCTGCCACAGCTAATAATCTTCCAAAAGCTGATTCAATTTTACCTTGAGCTTCAACTCTATTTGATTGACCGATATTCATATTTCTTAATTCAGTAACTTGATTTAAAACTTCTTTTTCGTATTTAACATAACTACGTGTTCCATCAACTAATTTTGTTAATGTATCTTTTCTATTTTTTAAATAAACATCAATTGATGAAGCAGCATTATTTATGTCCATTTGTTGTCTATTAAACTTGTTGCTTAATACTACATGAACAATTAACGTAATAAAAATAGTTAAAAATCAAGATATTATTCAAAGTATTTTACCTGCAGTACTTAATTTTGCTTTGTTATTAGCATTATTAACATTTGGGTTAAAGCCCTGAGGTTCATCAGTTGCTTGACGAGGATCTACTAAACTCATTATTCTCCTAAACGCACTTTTAAAATCTAAATATATTTTGTGCAAGTTTATTTTACTATAAATCTACAGTTGTATTTTCTATATCTAATATTAGTACAGGATTATTGCATTTAGGAATCCTAAAGAAAATATTTTAAAAAAATATCAATTTTTTAAAAATCTATAAACTAAAAAACATAAAATAAGTACATGCAATTTATTTATATGTTCACTGGAAATTTGAGAAATTTAATTTACAGCTATTTATGAACTATTTTTGCCCTATTAATAATTTATTATTTCATTTTGATTATTAATTACTCGGTTTTATTTTTTAAATCAAAAAAATGATTTATTGCATCTAATAATTCTGCAATTAGCAAACATGAGTTTTTGGCTATATCTATGAGTGTTCTCTTTTCGATAATGAGAACTAATTTATTTGAATATATTTTTATTGGAATGTTGCTGATTTTTTTTATTTATAGATTAATTCTAATAATTGCAAATAAAAAAGACAAACAACTTTTATCGTACTTTAGTCGCCTTATTCCACTTTTCATAACCTGTATGTTATTAGTATTTATTTTAAAATTTAATAACGGTTTTTCTTTTGCAAATGACCCAATTTTTAAAATGACAACTTACATAATCATATTAACCTTGCTTATTGGCGGGTATATATTTTTTCTTAAAAAATTTAAAGATAGTTCAAATTTAGAATGAAAATTAACAAAAATATTTATTTCATTTTTATTAATTGCATTTATGGGATTTATTATCGTAATAATAGTTTCAGGTTTTGTTATCTACTATGCTCAAAATCAAAATAACACTATGATGTTAAATATCATTGCAAACATAATTCTGTTTTCATTTATGTTTTTATTATTCATAGTATCAATAGCTGATATAACAATTAAATGAACATTAAAAAAACCAATCATTGCGATTGGCTAGGTCAATTTGTTATGGCAGGGGCTACAGGAATCGAACCCGTGCAAGCAGGTTTGGAAGCTGCGGTACTACCATTATACTAAGCCCCTAATATTATTTTCCTACACGGAAATGAACAATATCACCATCTTTCATTATATAGGTTTTACCTTCTAATTTTAATTTACCTGACTCTTTAGCTTTATTTTCACTACCAGCTTCTTTATAATCTTCATAAGATATAACTTCGGCTTTTATAAAATTCTTTTCAAAGTCACTATGAATTATTCCCGCGCATTGAGCTGCATTCATTCCGTTTTTAAAAATTCAGGCTCTTACTTCAATTTTACCTACTGTAAAAAAGGTAGATAAATTTAATAATTTAAAAGCTTCGAAAACTAATTTATTCAAACCTGAACTTTGTATGCCTAAAATTTCCATCATTTGATTTGCTTCTTCAGAATCATCTATTAGTGATAATTCTTTTTCTAATTGAATACTTAATGCAATTAAATCAGAGTTATTTTCAGTTGTGAATTTTTTTAAATTTTGGTAATGAATATTTGCTTCTGGATTTGCAACATCAAGACTATGAACATTGGCAACATAAATTTGTGGTTTTAATGTTAGCAACTGATATGACTTAACAATAGCCATTTCACTTTCATCAAAACTAAGAGAACTAAGCATTTTTTCTTGAGCTAATCAATTCTGCATTTTAGTAGCTATTTCAAATTCAATTTTTGCTTTTTTATCACTAGAATGTAATGCTTTTGATTTGACACGATTAATTACATTTTCAATAGTCGAAGCATCAGCTAGAATTAACTCTAAATTAATAATTTTAGCATCTCTAACTGGATCTACTGACCCAGAAACGTGCATTATATTTTCATCTTCAAAACATCTTATGACATGTACGATAGCATCTGTTTCTCTAATATTTGAAAGAAATTTATTTCCTAATCCTTCACCTTTACTTGCACCTTCAACTAAGCCTGCTATATCTACAAAATCAAATGTAGCAAAAACAGTTTTATTAGGTTCTGTGATTTTAGTTAAATACTCAATTCTAGGGTCTTGTAATTCAACATTAGCGACATTAGGTTCAATTGTTGTAAAAGCATAGTTTGCACTTTCTGCTTCTTTTTTTGTTAAGGCTGAAAATAACGAACTCTTACCAACGTTTGGCAATCCAACAATCCCGGCTTTTAATCCCATGAAATCTCCTTGCATTATTGTATATAATTTAAATAGTCTATATTTTATTATAGCAAAGGAGTGTTGATGCAAAAAATATATGTAGCGGGTGGTTGTTTTTGAGGTGTACAAGAATATTTTCGAAGAGTTAAAGGAGTTTTTAAAACTGAATCTTATTATTTAAACGGTGGTTTTGATAATGTTAGTTACAAGGAAGTTTGTTCAGCAAGCGGACATGTAGAAGCTGTTGAAATAATTTATGATGAAAATATTTTGAAAGTTAAAGACATATTTTATTTATTAACAAATATTGTGAATCCTTTTAGTTTAAATAAGCAAGGAAATGATGTTGGAATTCAATATCGCATTGGTTTCTATGTAGAAAAAGATCGTGCAGATGATCTTAATTTAATCCGTGAATATATCAAAGAATTCGAAACTAAATTTAATCAAAAAACTACTTTCGAAACTGAAATTGTAAAAGATAAAACTAGAGCCGAAGAATATCATCAAGATTATTTGATTAAAAATAAAAACGGGTATTGCCACATTGATTTAAGCAACATCCCAGATCAATTTTTAGATAAGTCTAAAATTTAAATTTAATGTAATTAATATTTTTTCCTTTAGAGGAAAATTTTTTTTCATATCCTGTTTGGATATTATTTATTTTATGTGCAACAATGTTTATATCCGTTGTTTTTTCAATAACATTTGCACCAAAATTATTTAGTGATTCTAATGTATATTCATATAAATCATTATTATCAGATTTAAAATGAACAATTCTGTTTTCATCTAATATGTTTTGATACAACTTTAGAAAATTTTCATGACTAAGCCTTCTAGAAGCGTGTCTTTTTTTAGGCCAAGGGTCGCTAAATGTTAATCAAATTTTTGAAATTTTGTTTTTAAAATATGATTGCAATTCTAATGCATCACCAATAATGAATTTAATGTTTTTAAGTTCTAATTTTTCAGCTTTTTTAATTGCATATGAAGCTGGCACTGCATATTTTTCAATCCCGATATAAAAATTATTTGGATTTAATTGTGCCATCTGAGTAATCATTTCACCTTTTCCGGTTCCGATTTCAATAATTGTGTTAACTGGATTGTCATATGGAAAAGAATTAATTGTATATTCACTTTCTAAAGCATGTTTTTCTTTTTTTGAATCATATCTAAGTCGTCCCATAATTAATTTATGATACAAAAAAATGGCCGAAGCCATTAAATTTGATTAAACTGTTTTCACTAATTTTTCTTTAGAAGCTAGTGTTCCTTCTTTTTTAGATCTTTCAACGTGGATGATTTCAACTAAATCATCACCACGGGTGTGTTCGCCATGTTTTTGGCCGCGACGATATGATTTAACTTCCTGTTCAACTTCTTGAACTGAATGTCCTTCGGCGATTTTTTCGCCAGTAGTTTTTAAAATTGCTTTGTACTGATACATAAACTACCTCCACTTATATTATAAAATAGCTAAATAAAAATATGACATTTTTTAGTCAAATGTGGAAAAAATCCACATTAAAAGAAGTTGAAATTGAATAAATTTTCATTTAAAACTTAATAAAAAATATAACTATATAATTGCGCAAATTTTCCACATTATATATAGATTAAATCATGTAACAAAAAATTTAGTTTGTATAATATAAATCATGGAAAGAAATAACAAAAAAGGAAAAAGTAAATTATTCAGTTTTTTAGTTGCTTCTTCATCAATTGTATTAGGAGCATCATTTGTTGGAGCAGGAGCGGTTGTAGCATTATATTTTACTACTGACATTTTTAAACAGCGTGCTCCGCAACTAGTTGATCAAACTAATAACGGTAAATTAGTTAGCTATGCACCAGAAAACAGTGTTAGCGTTTCGTGAAGTGCAAATTCTTCACTAGGAGCACAAAATGATGTTAATAAAACATGAATAATTTATGATTCATTTTCATCACAAGTAAGATACCCTGACAATACGACAAAAGATGTTCATTTCTTTTCTGAAAAAGAATTAGAAAAACTTCATCATATCATTTTAGATAGATTAGATTATGGTCCCGAAATATACGATTTAAAAAGAATTTCTTTTAACAACACTGATATTTTAGAAGCTGATGTAAATGGTCAATATATTCCGTCTACTCATGAAATTTTTATAAGTGTAAAAAATTACATTGCACTTGAATTAAATTTTGAACAAAAAGTTGATGCAGTTTTACCAACTATTTACCATGAATACTTTCATCATTTTGCAAATTCGTATTTACAAAATGAAAATGTTAATTTAAATAAAACTGATGGATTAACACCCACTTTACTTGATTCAATAAATGTTTCAGGAAATGATGTTAGCAGTAATAAAGTGCAATGAAATAGTAATTTTATTAATAAATTCCAAAGTAGTTTAAGTTATACAAATACAGCAGCTAACGGAAACTTAATTTTAAGTGGAAATATTAGTTTCACATGTTTATGTGGATTTGCATCTGCATCACATTTATATCGAATGGCTAATGATGTAAATTATTCAAACGATTTAATAGCAACAAATAATATGAGACTTGTTGCAAGCCCTTCAAATTTAACAAGCAATAATGATTCAGTTTTATATAGAGCAAGTCAGTTGGCTTATTATTATTCACAATCAGAACTTGTGCCAAGAGAATATCAAAAAATGGCTTATGTTCCAATTTATAATTCACAAAATTTTGGTAATACTACTCAAAATGCTTATGGTACTAGAATTGGTGCAAGCAATATTGCAAGTGATACATATTTTGAAGATTGAGGTAGAAGCACATATATTTTTAGAAATGCAAATAATGAAATGCTTTTTAATAGAAATCAAAATATTACAAATCCAGAACTAACTTATTTTGCTGCAAATAATGTCTTTGGCGGAACATTAACAACTGAACAAGGTACATATGCTTTTGAAGATAGATATAACGATTTATATGAAGCATATTTAGATGCTCTGGGTTATACAAATGAAATCAACCAAGTATATTTTTTAAATAATTCTACTGTTTTTAAAAATGCAACTACTAAATCTTTAAGCCCAAGTAATTTTGAAGAAGATAATTTTTATAAATTACGTTTTAGTGGATATTTAACTCGTGAAAAAGCCAATAAATACAAAGGGTTAGTATTATCAAATAATGGTTCTTACGTAGTTTATCCAATGCAGTATATAAATCATAATGCAACAAATAGCACAATAAAAGCAAGTGATCAACAACTACTTCCAAATTCTGATAATTTATTAAAACTTGGAGATCTAACTTTTAGAACAAAAAATTCTCCAACTGCATTAACTAAAAATGTTAGCCCGCTTAGTTCAAATTATTTAAATAATAAAGACAATGTAAATTCAACAATTTCTGATTCTCAAATTTCAACTTCAGATTTTGTAGCATACATAACTGATATTAATGCTGTACCAAAATCATTGAATAGATCTGTACTTTATTTTTGAGATGATAAAAATGAAAATAATAGCGTTGAACCAGATGAACTTTTCGCTCCTGAAATGAATAATAAATCAAGATTAATAAGCTCTTACCGGAGAACATTTGATAATTTCCTCGGTGCTTTTAGAACCGGATTAAGCAACTACAATCCAGTATTTTTTAAAATTGATTTTAATTCATTTGGAACATCTCAAATAATTCTATCTAAATACTAGTTATCTAAAAGGACTATTTATGAAAATAACACCTAAACTTCCAAAACCAAATACTTATATCGACATTCAAGCTTACAAATATGATGGTACATTATATCGTCAGTGAAATAAAGCTTTAGTGCTAAATAGTGATTCAAAATTAATTACATTATTTTTATATAAAAGTAAAGTTGTAAGTTTAAGTGATCGTAACTATGTTGTGTCAGAACCGCAAGTTATGGTTTTTTTTCCTGAAAAAAATTATAATGCTTTTTTTACTTTAAGACCTGATGGAAATTTTTTGTACATCAATATTGCTTCATCTTATCTTTTTGAAGACAATACAATGAAATATATTGATTATGATTTGGATATAAAAGATTATCCTGATCGTGATTTTGAAATCGTAGATACAAAGGAATTTCAAACAAATAGAATTAAACTAAAATATCCAGATGAACTATCTAAAATGATAATTCATAGTATTGAAGAATTGACAGATCAAAAACAGAAAAGAAGTGGCATTTTTAAGCCAGAATTTATTAACTCAATTGTAGAAGATTTGGTTAAAAGATACTTGTTAATTTTTAAAGAAAAAAGACTAAAAGACTTTGTAAAAAAATATACAAGAAATAATAACATCGAACCAGTTCATAAAATTAGAAATAAAAATAGTGTAAAAATTTATGTGTGTGGTCCTACAGTATATGACAAACCTCACATCGGAAACATGCGACCAATTTTAACGATGCATTATTTTGTTAAGGCATTAAATCTTCTTAAAAAGCCTACTTATTTCGTACACAATATTACAGATATTGATGACAAAATAATTGCTAAAGCAATAGAGCAAAAAACTACAGAAGATAAGGTGAGTGAAAAGTATTCAAAAGAGTATATTTCACTATTAAAAAAGTACCAAATTAATACAATAAGTAAATTGGTTTATGTTACTAAAAATCTTCCTAAAATAAATTCATATATACATAAATTAATCAAATCAGGGAAAACATTAGAAAACGAAAGAGGCATAATTTTAGATGTAAATAAAGTTACAAATTATGCAAAACGTGTAAACAGAAATAAACCTAAATACACTAATGAAGATAACTTTTATATTTGAAAAAAAACTGATGAAGGAAAACAATATAATTTTAATGGTATAGATGGCAGACCTGGATGACATACTGAGTGTGCAGCATTCATTAATGATTTTTTTGGAGGTCAAAAAATAGACTACCATGGAGGAGGAGTTGATTTAAATTTTCCTCATCATGAAAACGAAAATGCACAACATTATGCAATCCATAATGAAAATATAACTGACAATTGAATTCATACTGGACAAATATTTTGGAATAATGAAAAAATGTCAAAATCACTTGGAAATGTAATAAATGCCGATGAATTCAATGAAGATATTTTCAGACTAATAATTCTTTCATCAAACATTAGTTCACCAATTAATTTAACTACCGTTTTAATTAATCAACAAGAAACAATTTTAAATAAATATAAAAAGATATACTTTCAAGCTTTATTGACTAATTCAAGTTGTAATTTATTAGATGAAAATGTTATAGATACGGTAAAACTAATAACTGAATTTCAATATGGTAAATTTTTAACTTCAATTGAAAAAATGATAAAAGCATTCAATAAGTATAACGATTTAATAGTGTTGCAAAGAATTTATACATTAATGAATTTCATTCAATTTAGCTTTATAAAGGAAATTAATGATAATAAAGATTTATTATTTAAAACTTATGTACAGTGACAAAATTATTTAAAAACAGATAATTTTATAGAAGCAGATAAATTAAGAGATGTACTAATGAAATGGAATGTCATATAATGTCCAAAATTTATTTAAGTGGAAAAAATTCAGTTATTGACGCAATCAAAAATAATTATCCTATTGAAAAATTGATAATTGCAAAAGGCAAAAAAATTGAAATCAAAAATAATTTAAAAATTGAATATCATGATTATAAATTTTTAAATGAATTAGTACAAACTAACCACCAAGGATTTATCGCACAAATTAAAGAAATAAATTTTAAAAATATTGAACAATTAATTTCTACTAGCGAACCAGTAATAATATTAGATCATTTACAAGATCCGCAAAATGTAGGTTCAATATTAAGAAGTGCAAATGCTTTTGGATACAAAAATATAATTATTCCAAAAAACCGCAGTGTCACAATAAATGAAACAGTTTTAAAAGTTTCATCAGGTGGATTTGTAAATATGAATTTTCATATGTCTAATTCACTTATCAGTGATATTGAAAAAATGAAAAAAGCTGGATATTGAATTTATGCTACAAATTTAAGCGCAAAATCAATGGACATATCGAAAGTTAATTTTGACCAAAAAAGTGTGATTATAATTGGTAATGAAGAAAAAGGTGTAAATCACACTTTACTAAAGAATTCTGACGTTGAATTTAGTATTGAAACTATCGGGACAGTTCAATCACTAAATGTTTCAAATGCTTCGAGCATAATTTTTTATCACTTGTACAATTTTCTCAAGAAATAGTTAGTCAATTTTAGCCAATTTAGGAATAAAATTAACATGTATTCTATAATTTTAAATAGATTAAAAATTAATCAAAATTTTGTTGAATATCAGAAAGGAAATTATGAATTTATTCATAACAGAAAAAAAATACGATTTGACTCTAAAAGCTGCTTTTAGTAATGATAAAAGCATTGACTCAAACGTAGTTCAAAAAAACGGACAAGTAACTGAATTACTTGATAAAAATGTTGCTTTTTTATATTTAGAAGAAAATGATAAATTAAACGCAAAAGCTGTAGGAGAATTTATTAATGCTTACTTTATGAAAAACAGATTTGATTTTCAAATTGAGATGAAATCTTTTGAACATAAAGATATAGAAAAAAACAAATTAATAGAAATATTAGCAACAAGTTTAACTCATAAAAGTGTTGAGCTTTGAAATGTTAAAACAAAAAAATTCTATGAGCATTTAATTAAAGCAAGTTTACTATTTAAAGAATTACCTAAATCACACAAAGTTTTAGAAGCATTGCGTGAAAATTTGGATTTTACAAAACTTTTACAAAACATGCCACCTAATATTGCAAATAGCGAATGAATAGCTAAAAAAGTACAAGAGCATGCAAAGAAATTTGACAATGTTAAAGTTACAGTTTTAGGTAGAGAAGAAGCAATTAAAATGGGAATGGGACTTTATTTATCAGTAAATAAAGGAAGTATGTTTGAACCTCAAATTGTTGTTCTAGAATACAACAATAATCCTGATTCAAAAGACAAAACAGTTATTGTTGGTAAAGGTATTACATTCGATTCAGGTGGATATAACATTAAACCAGATAAATATATGACAAACATGAAATTCGACATGTCAGGTGCTGCAATTGCAGCAGGATCAATTCTTACATTATCTAAAACTAATGCTAAAGTTAATGCAGCTGCAGTAATGATGCTAACAGACAATAGAGTAAATGGAGATGCATCACTACCTGATTCAATAGTTACATCAATGAGCGGAATGACTGTTGAAATTAACAATACCGACGCTGAAGGAAGATTAGTTTTAGCTGATGGTATGACATATGCAATTCAAAAACTAGGTGCTACTGAATTAATTGATTTATCAACTTTAACAGGTGCAATAGTTTATACACTTGCAAATGAATATACAGGTGCTTGAGCTACAGATAATTTTGATTATGAAAATTTTGAAAAAGCTGCTAAAGATGCTGATGAAAAAGTTTGAAGAATGCCAGTTCATGAAAATTACTTTACCTTTTTAAAAGGCTCACCATTAGCTGATTTTTATAATACAGATTATTCAGGACTTGGTGGTTCAAATGCTGCTGCTATGTTCTTAATCCAGTTTGCGGAAAATGTTCCATATTTACATTTAGATATTGCAGGAACAGCTGAAGTTAAAGGTTTAGCAATGGCAGCAATGTTAAAAACAATGGTTAAATTCCTAGAAAGAAAAGGTAAATAATATGATTAATTTAGAATTACTAAAATCTAAGAATGAAAATCTTGTCTTAAAAGCTATCTTTAGTAAAGAAGCTGAAAAACATAAAATTGTTAAAAGACTATATGAAATCACAGAACATGTTGTAGAAAAAACAGCATATATTTATTTAGCTGAAAAAGAAAAATTTACAACTTGAAGATTGGTTAAAGCATTAAGAACTATTTTTTCTACATTATCAAAAGATATTACCTTAGACCTTGATTCATTTGTAACTCATAACATTAAATTAGAAGCAGTTTTAAAAGAAGCTATTATTTCATATGATTATGTTTCTGATAAGTTATATACAGAACGCAAAAAAGATGAAGATGAAAAAGAATACCATGTTTCATTACTAAGTTCAAAAGCTGATTCTATTAAAGACTCAAACGTTAGTTCAGCTTTAAGAATGGCTAAAGCAGTAAGTTTTGCTAGAACAATGCAATCTACACCTCCAAATATAGCTAATAGTGAATATTTAGCAGATGTTTATAAACAATTAGCTGAAGTTAAAGCTAAAAATGTTAAAGTTACAGTTTTAGATAAACAAGAAATTGAAAAAGAAAATATGAATTTATTTTTATCAGTTAATAAAGGTTCAGTTTATCAACCAAGGTTAGTTGTAATTGAATACATGGGTGATCCAAATAGTAAAGAAAAAACTGCTATTGTTGGTAAAGGTATAACATTTGATTCAGGTGGTTATAGTCTTAAACCATCAACAGGAATGCGAACAATGAAATATGACATGTCTGGTTCTGCTATTGCTGTTGCTGCAGTTGTTGCTGCTTCAAGAATGAATTTGAAAAAGAACTTTGTTGCAGTAGCTCCTTTAACTGATAACAGAATTAATGGAGATGCAAACTTACCAGATAATGTTGTTATTTCAAAAAGTGGTATTTCTGTTGAAATTACAAACACAGATGCTGAAGGTAGATTAATTTTAGCTGATGCAATTACTTATGCAATCCAAAATTTAAATGCAACTGAAATTATAGATATTGCAACATTAACTGGTGCAATTAAAATTGCCTTTGGAGATACTTATACAGGTGTTTTTGCAACCGATGATGCTGATTTTGAAAAATTCAAAAAAGCTTCTTTAGAAGTAAATGAAAATATTTGAAGATTACCTTTTGATCCTGCTTTTCTAAAAGCAACAAAGAAAACAAAAGTTGCCGATTTAGTTAATGCAGATTATCAAATGGGTGGTTCAATTAGTGCTGCAATGTTCTTAAATGAATTTGTTAAAAAAGAAGATAAGAACGTAAAACACATTCACATTGACATTGCAGGTACAGCAAAAGTTGGTGATGATTTTACCGCAGTAATGACAAAAACATTAATCCAATATTTAGCTTCAAAGTAGTTACTAAATATACTTAAAAACTCCACAAATTTCTTACGAATTAATGTGGAGTTTTTTAATTAAAAAAATGCCCATTGATAAATTGAGCATTATGATTTGAAATTAAACTTTCATTATTTGAATTTCTTTTTCTTTAGTTATGTCGACTATTTTTTGAATTCATTTATCAGTTTGTTTTTGGATTTCTTCTTTATAATTTTCGGCTAAATCTTTAGATAAATCTTCAGCTTTTGTAACTGCATGATTTGCATTTTGTCTAGCTAATCTAATTCCAATTTTTGCTTCTTCACTTAATTTAGCAACATTCTTAACCATCATTCTTTTTCGATCTGTAGTTAAAGGTTGAAATGTGATTCTAATTTTATCACCTTCATTTACTGGATTTATATCTAAACCAGAATTCATTAATGCTTTCATGATATCTTTAACTGATTCGTAATCAAAAGGTTTAATTAGTAATTGCATTGCTTCAGGAACCGAAATTGTTGCAACAGTTTCTAGTGGTGTTAATTCTTCATAATATAAAACTTTTACTCCTCGCAGCATAGCTGGATTTGCAGCCCCAGTTGAAATTTTTGATAGTTGCTTTTCAAAATGATTCATTTTTTCATCAATCATTTCTTGCATCTCAAGCATAATCAAATCAAAATCCATTATTTGTCTCCTTTAACAACTCTAGTTAATGTAATTTGGTCTGTAATTGCACGATAAATTGAATCTTTTTCTAAAAGGTTGAATACAACAATATCTAAATTATTATCTCTAGCCATTGATATAGCCGTAATGTCCATAACTTTTAAGTTATCTTCAATAATTTTGTCATAAGTTATTGTTTTATAGTGAGTTGCATTTTTATCAATTAAAGGATCTGCTGAATAAATTCCATCTACATTATTTTTACCCATTAAAATAGCATCAGCTTTTATTTCACTTGCAAATAATGTTGAAGCTGTATCTGTTGTAAAATAAGGTCTTCCTGTTCCGCCTGCAAAAATAACAATTTCTTTATTATCTAAATATTTTATTGCTTTTTCATTAATATAATTTTCAGCAACTCTATTATCAATATTTAAAGATGATTGCACTCTTGCTTTTAAACCAATTTTTTCAAAACCAGATTGCAATGCTAAAGCATTCATTACTGTTGCTAGCATTCCGATGTAATCGGCTCTATTTCTAGGAATTCCATTTTTTTCAGCTGAAGAACCTCTTCAAAAGTTTCCGCCACCAACTACAATTGCTATTTCTAATTTTGCTTCAACTAATTTTTTCAATTGTTCTGCAATTCTAGATACTAATCTATTGTCAATTAATAAACTATCAGTTTTATTTGCTAATCCTTCACCAGAAAGTTTAATTAATACTCTTTTATATTTTGTATTCAACTTCATATTTTCACCTTTATCGACTTCTATTTCCGAATTACCATCATTTAATTTTTCTGCAATATCAACTAATTTTGCTAAACCTTTTTTATAAGCATCAGCAACAGCAGCTTTACTAATATTTAAGATTTGTGCAATTTCGCTATAAGAATAATCTTCATATCAACTCAATGATAAAACATTCTTTTGACTTTGGGGTAAGAAACTTTGATAAGTATCAAACAAATGGAAATATTCTTCTTTATTTAATTTAGGCATTATTAATTTCACTTTCAATTACATCTTTGGCCATTGCATAAATGAATGCATCTAAATCGAATTCTGATAAATCATCAACTTTTTCACCTAGACCAATATATTTAACATATAAATTAAATTCATCTTTTATTGTTAAAACAATTCCACCTTTTGAAGTACCGTCCATTTTAGTTAAAACGATTCCGGTTAGTTTTGTAACTTCATTAAAAGCTCTTGCTTGACTTATACCATTTTGTCCAGTTGTTGCATCTAAAACTAAAAGTGATTCATCAATAGGTCTTTCAATAAACTTTTCAACTATTCGATTTATTTTTTCAAGTTCATTCATCAAGTTAACTTTATTTTGTAATCGTCCGGCAGTGTCAATAATAACTAAATCATATTTTTCATTTTTACCTTTTTCTAATGCTTGAAAAACAACACTAGCAGGATCTTGATTTTGTTTTTGCGCTACAACAATGTCAGCACCAACACGTTGCGCTCAAATTTGCAACTGCTCTGCTGCTGCAGCTCTAAAAGTATCAGCAGCTGCTATTAAAACTTTTTTACCTTGTTTAATAAATAAATTAGCAATTTTAGCTATAGAAGTAGTTTTACCGCTTCCATTGACTCCAACCATCATGTAAACATTCATTTTAGTTGGATCAAAACTTAATTCTGTATTTATGTCATCTTGATTTGCATATAGCAAGAACATTTTATCGATAATGATTTCAGCTACCATTTTAGGATCTTCAATATTTTGTCTTCGTACTGTTTGCTTAACTTCGTTTAGTAAAACTTGTGTTAATTTTAAACTTACATCTGACATTATTAAAATTTCTTCTAATGATTCAAAATAATCTTCATCTAAAACAATGTGATTTTTTTCTAAATCTAATAAAGCTTTAGAAAATAAATTATTGCTTTTAGCTAAACCGGTTACAAATTTTTCAACCTTAGTATTTTTTTCAATTTCTTTTTGTTCTTCTTTTGCTAATTTGTCTTGAACTTTTTTTAATTTTAATTGTTCATCTTCCAAGTTTCTAGTTGGAGTTGATTTAGCCATTTTTTTTGCAAGCTTAGCTTCAACTTTAGCATTTTTTTCTTCTAATTTTTGTTCATCTGTTTTAAGTGTGAACAGCTTATCTTTTAACTTCTTGAAAAAACCCATAATTAAATTATATTTTATACCAGAAATTGTAATTATTTTAATGAAAGGAATGCAAAAATCTATTTATACCACTTTATGCTAATTTTATTTACTAAAAAAATATAAAAAATAATTACCACTAATTAAAAAAATAAAAAATGTTAAAATTTTTTTATGAATAAAGAAATAAAAGAATTACACCCACACTTTGAATCAGTTGTTTACACTGAAGATCAAATAGAAAAGCGCATTAAAGAATTAGCGCTTTGAGTTGATGAAACTTATAAAGACTCAAAAGAATTAGTTATCGTCGGCTTATTAAAAGGTTGCTTACCGTTTTTAGCTCAACTTATCAAAAATGTAAATACCGACCATGCCATTGATTTTATGATCGCTTCATCATATGAAGGTGCAGATAAATCAAGTGGTTCTGTAAAAATAATATTAGATCTTAAAACAGATATATTCCAAAAAGATGTTTTGATTGTTGAAGATATTGTTGAAAGCGGAATTACTTTAAATAAAGTAATGGATTTACTTAAATCTAGACAACCTAAATCAATTAAAATTTTAACATTAGTAGATAAACCAAACTTTAGAAAGCAAGCAATTGTGCCTGATAAAAGTGGATTTGTTTTAGATAAAAAACTATTTTTAGTTGGATATGGACTTGACTATAAAGAAAAATATCGAAATGTTCCTTACATAGGAGTATTTAATAAAAAATATTTATAAATTTCAATAAAGGAGTATCTATTATTTAGATATTTTTTATTGCAAATTTAGCTTAAAAACTACATAAAAAATTCATAAATTAATTGGTGTTAAATTTTAATTTTTTTTATTTACAAGGTGCAATTTATCTATATAATAATGTAGCTTTAAATGCAAATACCGTGCCGATTTAGCTCAGTGGTAGAGCAGCTGGCTGTTAACCAGTTGGTCACAAGTTCGAATCTTGTAATCGGCGCCACGGCCTATTGGTGAAGCGGTTAACACACATGGTTTTCATCCATGCATTCACGGGTTCGAGTCCCGTATAGGTCACCATTTTGGAGAATTAGCTCAGCTGGGAGAGCAACAGCCTTACAAGCTGTGGGTCGTGGGTTCGAGCCCCTCATTCTCCACCATTTTGCCGACTTAGCTCAGCAGGCAGAGCAACTGACTTGTAATCAGTAGGTCGTCGGTTCGATTCCGACAGTCGGCACCATATAGCGGAAGCTACCACAAGCGCGAGTGGTGGAATTGGCAGACACGCTGGTTTTAGGCACCAGTGCTTTATCGCGTGAGGGTTCAAGTCCCTCCTCGTGCACCATATCATTAGTGATTTCGTTTGTTTTTTATTTATATTTTATTTCTCAATGCTTAATGCGTTCCGATCCTCACTAATGGCCAAAATAGCTCTCTCAGGAGAGCTTTTTTGAAGGTTATAATTTCAATATGTTTAATGTTAAAAAATTTAAAAAGCGAGCTAGAGGAAATTTAATCGCAATTATATTTGCTACTATTTTTCTAATTTTTTCTATAGTTTTACTTAGTCAAGAAGAAAATGTTCGTAATTGAATTTTAAGCTGAAATATCCCATCAACTATTCCAGAAGAATTAAGAATTTTTATCGTCGATAATCTTTTCTTAGTTTTTAAATTAGTTGCAGATAGTGGAGCTTGATTAACAATATTAATAATTGGAATAAGAACCTTATTTATGTTATTTTCGTTTAAAAATCTTTTTTTGTTATTGAGATTTCTTTTATTTTTTCAATTAATCTCTATTCTTTCTTATTTTTTACTTAGTGGTTTGTCTTACATTCATTCAATTGAATTCTTAGGTTATTCTTTGCCTATAATCATATTTATCTTATTGATAACCACTTCTTTCATACATATAATGGCCAGAAAAATTTCTTAACTGGCATTTCAAAACGGTTTTGTAAATTGCATGAACCGTTTTTTTTATTAACTTTTATGACTAAATTTAATAGTTAATCTTTAAATAAACAAAAGTTAAAATTTTTAAAAATTTAGCAAAAACATATTATTTTGCAATTTTAAGCACATTTTTTCACTTTTTTACTTTAATAGTACTATTATTTTAATGTAATAAAATTTAAACATATTGTAAAGGATGATTATGAAAAAATATGATGTTGTTGTTGTAGGTGCTGGTCCAGGAGGATATTCTTTAGCAGCTAGATTAGGAATGAATGGCAAAAAAGTAGCTATTATAGAAAGAAATAAATTAGGAGGAACATGTGTAAATATTGGCTGTGTTCCAACAAAATCATTAATAAATAGTGCTAGATTAATTGGTGAATCAAAGGAATTTGAAAAATTTGGATTAAATGCTTCAGGATATCACCATAAACTAGAAAAAATAGTTGAAAACGCTGCTAATATTTCAAAAACTTTAAATGGCGCAATCGCTAATGCTTTAAGTGGTGCAGGTGTTGAAGTATTTTTAGGTAAAACTGCAAAATTTATTGATAAACACACTATTGATTTAGAAGGTACAAAAATTAGTGCTGAAAAATTTGTTATTGCAACGGGTTCAAGAAGTAACCAATTTAGTGTTGAAAATTCTTATGAAGCAGCTAAAGTAGGAAAATTAATCCACTCTACTTCTGCTTTAAAATTATCAGAATTGCCTAAAAAATTAGTAATTATTGGTTCTGGTATTATTGCGCTTGAGTTTGCTTACTTTTATTCAACCTTAGGAACAGAAGTTACATTATTAGAATACGGTGCTGTAGCAATGCCTGCATATGATTCTGATTTACGAGAAGAAATTCAGAACATGTTATCTGAATCAAAAGTGAAAATTTTAACTGAAGTTCGATTTGAAAAGTTTGACGAAAAATTAAACTTAGTAACAACAATTCAAGGTAAAAAACAAGTTTTTGAAGCTGATAAATTTTTTGCTGCAGTTGGTAGACATGCAAATAGCGAATTGATAAAAGGGATAGTTGATCTAGATCAAAGAGGAAACATAATTGTTGATGAAAATCAAGTTACTTCAGAAAAACACATTCTTGCTTTAGGAGATGTTACTGGTAAAAAAATGCTTTCATCTGTTGCCTACAGAATGGGTGATGCAGTATTTCAAAATTTAATGGGAATGCCTATAGATAAAGTAAATGTTGATCACATTCCATCAAGTTTATATTTATCCTTAGATGTAGCTTCAGTAGGACTAAATGAAAAGCAACTAAAAGATAAAGGAATTGAGTACAAAGTCTTAAAAGTTGGTGCAGGTAATCTTCCAAGAATGCATGCTGAACAAAACACAAAATTTGGATTTTTAAAACTTTTAATTGATCCTAAAAAAGATGCTTTATTAGGAGCACATATTATTTTAGATGGTGCATCATTAATCATTAACACACTTGCTTTAGCAGTGAGCGGGAAAATTAAATTAAAAGATTTAATGACAATTGGTTATACACATCCAACTATTGCAGAAGCAATTTATTATGCACTTGCAAGTCACTACTTCGGTAAAAAATAAATTTTTTAAAGCGAACTCTTGAGTTCGTTTTTTAATCACTAAAATAAACTTTAATATCCCTGGAACTAATATATTTAAAGCAAAACAATTACTTAAAATTAAATGGCTTAGAATAAATGGGACATCTCAAATTGCAAGTATAATTAAAAAATGTTTTATTTAATTTGAAAAGAAAAAGGTGAATCATCATTTTCTGCAATTTCAAAATTCAGAAGAGAAAATGACATAAAAAAAATTGGTCACACAGGAACATTGGATCCATTAGCTGATGGTTTATTAATTGTCGCAACAGATAGAGACACAAAATGAATTCCATATATTGATAATTCCTTGAAACAGTATTATGTTGAAGCAACACTTGGTTATTCAACAACTACATATGATTCAGAAGGCGAAATTGTAAATTCTTCAAATAAAAAAGTAAATTTAGATAATGTTATCCAAGTCATTAATTCTATACCTAAACAATTTGAACAAGTTGCCCCAAAATATAGTGCCAGAAAAATAAATGGTAAACGAGCTTATGCATTAGCAAGACAAGGAATTGATTTTGAAATTAAGCCCAATACTGTACAAATAGAAAGTATTTCAAATTTGAAATTTGATTTTGAAAATCAAGTTATCAAATTTGATGTTTTAGTTAGTAAAGGAACATATATCCGTTCGTTAGTTCATGAAATAGGTTTAAGACTTGAAACATTTGCAACTATGACACATTTAACTAGAACTAAATTAGGAAAATTGGATAAAGATAAATTAGGAATTATCCCCTTAAGAGAATTACTAGAAATACCTATTTTGACATTAGATAAGGAATCAATTAATACAATTCATAATGGTATAAAAACTAAATTAAATATAGAAGATGGAATTTATGTTTATAAAGATGATGAAAGTATTATCGGTGTAATTGAAGTTCAAAACGGAATTGTTAAATTAAAGAAAAGAATTTTACTAAATAAGGAATAAGAATGTGAACAGTTAAATTTAAAATGAGAACCGAAAGCGAATTTAAAAAAGCTCAAATTTTTTTGAATGATTGAGTAAAAAAAAATTTAGTTACTTTTACAAGTAATGACCTATCTTTTATATTAATAATCCGTTATGATAAATCATTAATTAGAGAAGAAAATTTTTTAACATTATTTGAAGAAAATGATTTGGAATACGATTTAATTCATTAAACAAAAGATAATGTAAAACCAATAATAAATGCAACAATAACAGGAATTAAACTAACTGCAATATATCAAAGTCAACTTCTTATTTGCGCATAACGTAAGTTGTGCTTGTTGTATTCAACATTTAAATAAAAGCGGTCGATTAATCTTTCATCGCTTTTTTTAATTTTGAATTTTATGTTTCTATTGTTTTCACTAAAACGTTTACTATTAAAAACTTTTTGATTTAATCAGTAATAAAGATGAGGTAATAATAAAAGTGAACCAACTATTAAAAATGTTGCCGAAGTAATTTTTAAATAAGAATCACTAACACTTTTACTAACAAAATAAGTAATTAAAAATAAAACTAATTCAAAAAACAGTAATCCGAATAATCAAAAATAATAGGACATATTAAAAAATTTCTTTACGTGATCATTATGTTTTTTGCTCATATTATTTAATAATACATGATTACAATTTAAAAGCTAAGATTGACAAAAAAGTGTTTTTTTACAGTAACTAAAAAAACGGTCGATTTTGCCTTATTGATGTATAATTGCAATATGTTAGTAACTAAATTAATGAAAATCAGCTATATGCAACAAGCTACTAAAATTAATTTACTATTCGCGAAACGAGTAGTAAAGGTCTTTGGTTTTCAATAATTTAATTTATTTAACAAAAAACACAATGGGCCTAATCGTAATTATGCCCATTTTTTATTTATAAGGAGAGTGTATGATATTGAATGAAGATAAAATACTATTTCATTCAACTAAAATAGAAAAAGTAGATGACCCACTTGCGAGGATATTCAATTTTCAAAATCGCTATTGAGCAGCAATTTTTACCGCTCTAAAAATTTTAATTGAATTTGTTGTTATTTCTTTCATAGTCGTAACAATAGTATTTTTCTTACTGGGTTCAGTTCCCGGTTCTACTTCATTGACATCGGGTTTAAGTGAATCACAAGCTATTGCTATAAAAGCAAAATATGGTTTGGATTTACCATTAGGTCAAAGATACTTAAAATATTTAGGAGATTTATTTCAGGGAAACTTTGGAATTAGTTTATCTATTTTTCCAACTGTAGAAATAAGTCAGTTTATTTGACAAAGATTTGGAACTTCGTTTTCTGTTGGTATTATTTCGGTATTTGTAACTATATTAATAGGAATTCCACTAGGAATTCTTGTTGGTAGAAAACCAGGTGGACTTTTAGATAATGCTTCAACATTATTAATTTCTGTTTTAGTTTCAGTTCCATCAATAGTTTTTTCATTGATTTTATTATTAATCGGAAGATCAATAGGAATACCATATATTTTTGATCAAGCTAATTTTGCAACATATATCTTGCCAGTATTAGCTTTATCATTAGGTTCGATAGTTATCTATGTTCGCTACATAAGAACAGAATTGAACCGAGAACTAAATTCTATGCATGCAAAATTTGCATATTTAAAAGGTGTAAGCAGAAATAGATTTGTTTGAATGCATGCTTTAAAACCTTCATTATTCCCTATTGCAACATTTTTCCCAGGTGTTATTCTAGGTTCATTTATAGGTTCACTATTTATTGAACAAATATTTTCAATACCTGGTTCTGGTGGATTATTTTTAAACGCAATACAAGGGCAAGATTTTTCAATTGTTTTATTTTTAACAATCGTATTTGTTTTTTTAACAATACTTTCATATACAAGTCGTGATATTTTATATAGATTGATCGATCCAAGAATTAGAAGAGGAGGTCATTAAAATGGCACTATTAAAAAATAGCAAACATAAAAATATTGCTAAAACTGATATAGACAGTTTAGTTAGCGAAATTTATACGCCAAATAAAATTGCAACCCCTTTTCAATATTCTGCATTTAAATTAGCTAACGCAATTATAAATATTCGCGAAGTTGACCAAATGGGTTCAAAAAGTCAACCGATTAAAGAATTTGTTAACAGGTTTAGTCAAAACTGAGGTGGAGTTTTCGGAGTAATTATTTTCTTGTTCTTATTAATTGCTGCTCTTATAATTCCTTTTACAACAGCTGATCCAACATTATTAAATCCGCAAACTCGTTATTTAACTTGATTCAGTGGTGATCACTTTTTAGGAACCGATTCATTAGGTAGAGATTTATGAGCGCAATTATGATGAGGTTTAAGATTCAGTCTTGCCATTGCATTTGTTGCTACAATTTTGGATGTAACAATTGGAATCACAATTGGAATTTTGATGGGTTATTCTGATACATTTGATAGAATTTTTCAATTTTTAATAAAAATCTTATCAAATGTGCCAACAATAATTATTATGATATTGGCAACAATAGTTTTTCAACCAAGCTTTTTTACAATTGTTGGTGCCTTAACTATAAATGGTTGAATTGGTAGTGCGAATCAAATTAGAGCTCAAGTAAAAAGAGCTCGTTCACTTGAATGGGTTAAAGCAAGTATAGTTTTAGGTACTCCAAAATGAAAAATACTAAAATCATTTATTCCTGTAGTTGTTCCGATTTTGATAACACAATTAGTATTTTCAATTCCTGGCGCTATACTAGCTGAAACTAGCCTTTCATTTATCGGATTATCTTTACCTAATACCGCTACATTGGGGAATTTAATTACAAATGGAGCAAACGTTGTTACATTGTATCCTCGTTATGTTTTAATTCCTTCATTTATATTGGTAACCTTAACTACATCAATTCAATTATTTGGTAATGCAACACAAGATGCATTAAGAAGACAGAGATAATATGGCAAAAAATAATACAGAAAAAAAAGAAATTCAATCTGTCAGAGAATTACTAAAAATTACTCCAAAAAATAAAAGCAAAAATAATAAAACTTCTGAAATAAGTGCCAAAAATTCAGAAGCTAAAAAAGTTACTAATAAAAAAGAAAATTCAACTGTTTTTAAAGCTCCAAATGATGTTAAAAATGAAGCTACAAAAAATAATAAAGAAGTAAGTAAACTTACGAAAACTACAACATTTGTAACGCAAAGTATTTCTGCAACCAAAAAGAAATTGTTAAAAGTTCCAGTAGTTAAAAAATTTATTAAACCTTCTAGAAAAATTCAAGATTTTGACTGAGAAAATTTTGAAAAAAATGCTAAGTATGACACTATAAATGGAGAACAAAAAAGAATAGTTGCTGAAGTTGACAATTTGGTTTTATATTTCAAAAATCCGGCTAGACCAAATGAGAAAAATTTAGTTATTAGAGGGACAAGTTTAAAATTATACGAAGGTGAAGTTCACGCTATAATCGGTGAATCTGGATCAGGAAAAAGTGTGATTTGTTCGACTTTATATGGTCTTACTGGTGATAATTCGGTTATTGAAAGTGGATCTGTAAGATTGTTCAATAATCAAGTGCAACATTTTAATAGAGAAGATTGAGAACGTTTTACTTATCGAGGTAAAATTGTTTCCGCAGTTTTCCAAAATGCAATGTCAACATTAAATCCTACAATGAAAATTGGAAAACAAATCATGGAAGGAATGTTAATAAATGGAATTGCATCTTCTAAAAAAGAGGCTAAAAATTTAGCTATTGAATATTTAAAATTAACAAAAATTAGCAATCCTGAACACGTTATGAGTCTTTACCCACATGAATTATCTGGTGGAATGATGCAACGTGTTGTCATAGCTGCTATTGTTAGTTTGCGTCCTAAAGTTTTAATAATGGATGAACCCACAACTGCTCTAGATCCAACAGTTCAAGCTTTAGTGTTGGATGTTGTTAGGGATTTACAAAGTAAATTTAAAATTTCGGTTTTATTTATTACCCACGATTTAGGAGTTGTTGCTTCGATCGCAGATAGAATTAGCATTATGTATGCTGGTCAAGTTGTTGAAAGTGGTACTAGAGAAGAAATTTTAAAATACCCACTACATCCATATACATGAGGTCTTATTACATCGATGCCCGATGTAAATAATTCCGAAAGATTAAACACTATTAGAGGTAATGTACCTTCATCATTAAATAAGATTAAAGGTGATGCATTTGCGATTAGAAATGATTATGCATTAGATATTGATTTCGAATTAGAACCGCCTTCAGTTTATTTTAGTACAACTCATTTTGTGCGTTCATGACTTTACAATGAAAAAGCAGATTCAATAATTCCACCTTCAATTATTTTTGAAAAATGGAATCAATCAAAATTAGGTAATCCACAAAAAATTGCACAAGAAGGTTTAGTAGAAATTAAAGAAGCTTTAAGACCTACTCTTTTAGTTAAAAGTCAATTTAGTCAAAGTGCTATTTCATCTTTTACAAGTAGATTAGCAATCGATAAAGATGATTACATAAATAATAAAAAACAAAACGATATAAGAAGTCAGAATTTTATTATTAAAACATCAAGCCAATTAAAAAATTTAATTAAAAATAATTTAAGAAAGGATAAGTAATGCCATTATCTAAATTGAAAAAAATGTTTTCAAATTTATTTTCTAAATCTGAAATTTCTTTAGAAAATATCAATTCACTTGGTAATGTTTATGTTGAAAAACCTGAAGGCTGATTTGATAAACTTAAAGGTAAATATGGTGTTGCTTATCGACCGGTTGTTAAAAATTTAGAAGCTCGTTTTACCGAAGCAGAATCACAAAAACAAACAGTTTTAAAATTGCGTCATATCGATGTTAACTACGGTAGCGCTTTTCGTAAATTTAAAGCTGTTAAAGATGTTTCTTTAAATATTTACAAAGGTGAAATTCTTGGTTTAGTAGGTGAATCTGGAAGTGGTAAATCTACAATGGGAAATGTAATTGCAGGTTTAGTTAATCGTTCTTTTGGTTCAATGGAAGTACTTGGTAAAAGTGTTCCTAAAAAAAGATCTAGAATCAAAAAAGATTTAAGATATTTTTTGATTAATAAAATTCAAATGATTTTTCAGGATCCAGCTGGAAGTTTGAATCCACATAAAAATATTTTCAAAATCACAAAAGAAGGTTTGGATAATTTAACAAATTTAAAAAGTCTTTTTTTAAAAATGAAAATAGATGAAATTATTTTAAAGTTAGATGAAAAAATCAAAGAATACAATTTAGAAAATACACTTAATTGAAATTTAAAAAATCTTGAAGAATTAAATAAAAATTCTACTAATCAAGCAATCGAATTTTTATTTAGCAAATTCAATACCAAAATAAAAGCACTTTCAAAAGATAGCGAAAGTATTGAATTAAAAAGAATAGCTGCTTATTTAGCAGTTTCAAAAACTGAAGTAAAAAATTTGCAATCTTCTAACCTTCGTAAAGAAAAAAGAGAATGAATAATTAACACTCTAAAATCAGTTGGTTTAGATAGTTCAGTTTTAGAAAGATACCCTCTAGAATTTTCAGGAGGACAGCAACAAAGAATTGGTATTACACGTTCATTAGTAATGAGACCAACATTATTAATAGCTGATGAACCTATTTCAGCTTTAGACGTAAGTATACAAGCTCAAGTTATTAATATTTTTAATGATTTAAAAGATGAATATGACCTAACAATGTTATTGATTGCTCACGATTTAAGAATGGTTGAATATGTATCAGATAGAATCGCAGTAATGTATAAAGGGCGAATTGTTGAAATTGGTAAATCACATGATATTGCTAAAAATTCATATCACCCATATACTAAATCTCTTCTAGATGCAATCCCTTCTTTAGAATCTAAGCAAGGTTCATTAATTGGTTATGTTTATAATCCTGAAATGCATAAATATACAGACAAAATACAACCAGAATGAATTCAAATTAGCCAAGACCATTTCATTTTGGCAACACATGAAGAATTTAACCAATGAAAAAATGGTAATTATTAAAAAAGGAGTATTTATGAAAAAAATTCCAACGTGAGGTAAATATTTAGTAGCAGCTGCAGCACTATCTGCTGGAGTTGGAGCTATTGTTGGTGGAGTAGCTATTTACAATGCTGTAAATCAAAAATATCCAAACAATAGTGATGCTAAAACTAATGCTAGCCCAGATGTAATTAATTATTCACAAACAGAACTTGCTAATTATTTTGTTGATCCAATAAATGAATTGCCTGTTGCTATTATGAATAAAGCAGGAACAGAAGTAAAACTAGTTGAATCTAATTTTGATATTTTAAGCAAGTATGAAGATGTTAGTGTTTCAACAATGTCGTATGCTGAATTTAATAGTCATTACATCAAAACATACAATAATGAAACTCCAATTCAGATAGTAAAAATAGGCCCTCTATTTTTCAAAAACTATTACACTGAAGTTATTGCTCCAACTGAATTTTATGATTATGTAGAATGATTTAAAAATGATGTTGCATGAGGACCAGATGTTATAACAATGAATAGTTTCAGCATATTAAAAAATGTTGTATTAAATGGTAACAATATTACTTTAGGTGCTCATTCAAATGCAAATAAAGAAAATGCTCAAATTGTTTTCTATCCTGATTCATTTTTTGGTTCCCTTCCATTGTATTCAACAATAGGTGGTCAATCAAATGCTGGTGATAAACTATTGCAACAATTAAACAAAAACTTTATGAATACTGATGAATTAAATTCGTATTTAAAAAATGTAAATTTAATGAATGCCTTAGCAAATTTAAAAGCCAATGCAGATGCAATGGACACAGCAACATTTAGAAATATTCAATTTTTAAATTTATTTAAAGATTTAGATGTTTATTTATATTTAGAATCTGATGGTGTGAGTGGCTACGGAATCAAACACTTGATTTTAGCCGGACAAACACAAGAAGAAGCAACTAAATTTTTTAATGAAAATTATCCAGATTTAACGTTTGATTCATCTAAGTTAATTAAAACTAAACTTTCTACTATTTCGATTGATTCAGCTAATAATGGCGATAATATAGTTGATTCTGATGTTGTTTCTACATCTAAATTAAATTTGACATTTACAAATGATGAATCTAGTTTTAGTTCAAAAATTTCAATTGGTGATTTTGCTTTTGATAAAGTTAATACTGAGAGACTTTTTGCTTTAGAAAAAATTCAAGATACAATCACATCTAAATTTGTAAACTTTAGATATATTGCAAATATTGGTCAATATATAGGAGATACAATTCAAATATATGAAGATGGTTCATTATTAAGATTTTTCGATTCAGCTTTAAGTGCTTCTAATGTTTTAGGTACTTCTTATTCAGCGGCTAATTTAACATCTTTTATAATTAAGAATTTAACATTAGCAAATAAAATATTAACCGTTGAATTAGAAGCAACAACTAATAGCGAAACTAAAAAAACATATACTTTCAAAGCAGATGCAACTAGTCAAAGTGAACTTGATTTAATTGATGATTTTAGTCGAGCGATAAAATATATTCGTCATATTAATCCATATACAATTAAAAGCGAAGTAGAAACTAGAAAAGATAATAAACCTTATCGAGAATTTTCATTATTTAATCAAGTATATGACGGTTTAATTGATAAAGTTCAAAGACAATATCCACACTTATTAAAATCATTTGAAGGTGAGCATTTAGTTAAGAAAATTAATGATCAAGGAGAAATGGAATTTAGCATTGAAACTGGTTCGTACAAAGGATTAGCAACATCAGATAGAATTTCATTTTTATATCTTCTTCAAGCAACTGATCCTAATTTCAAAGGAGTAGGTGCAGAATTCTTAAAATATGTTGGTGCACACGAATATGGTCATCATACAACTTTACAAAATATTAAAGATGTTGCCGAAACTGAAAATGCAGTTTTAGGTGGTATAAGCACGCGTGCTGGAATGTCTTATGAAAGCTTTTACAATCGTGATGTTTTTAATTTATATTTAAAAGCAAGAACTTCAAAAATTGATTTTAAATTAGAAAACATCACTAGAGATGGAAGCGGTGCTTTCCCTGCTTTTAGTTGAATTGATAATAATGGTAACGAAGTTGTTGAAGATACTAAAATGGTTTTTGGTAGTGAAGATGATTCAGATATTTTTACAACCTTATCTAATAAACAAAGAAGATTTTTACAAGATTTTGAAGGTCTACAAGAAGCAGCTAATTTACGAGGTCTAAAACTATCAGATTTATTTTTATTAAATGCTATTGACTTTCATTCAGGAACATTAAATCCAAGTATAAGTGGTAAAGCTAAATACTTTACATACGATGAAAATGGTAAACCTAAATTTGTTCTTGCTTCAGTTGAAAATGCTAAATCATTTTTAAAAGATGGACAAGGAAATCCAATTCAATTTGATGAAGAAAATAGTCCAATTATAGTTACAGTTAAAAAAGATGAAGAAGGAAATAATACTGACGTAATTGAATCAATTAACATTTTCAATAAAGATGGAAGTCCTATTATTTCCACACCAGTTGGACAATCTTTAAGTGCTGCTGATTTAGAAATTATTAGTCAAGTTCATTCAACAATAAATAGACTTGTTGAAATTGATTATTCAAATAATGGTTGAAATACATCTTCTACTTTCTTAATTGATCAACCTACTATTGCTTTAACAAGTGAAGATCCAGCTGGTATTTATCAAAAAGCAACTAAAGATTATTTTGTAAAATATTTTAGCGATAATCCAGATATTGAAAATACTTACACTGGTTGAATAAGAACTCAATCTTCAACAGAAAATGTAGCTGCTTTACGAGCAGACCGAAATTATGATTTTCGTAAAGCTCCCCATACTGCAGTAATTTGAAACGATCTAGAACTAGAAGGATTTTCAAAACTTGTAGTAGATATAGGTTTACAATTAGCTGTTCATGATACCACCGGAAATTTATATTATTGAACTAACTACAATTCTGTTTTAAACTTTGTTAATGGCGGACAACTTGCAAGTGTAAACGGTATAAGAAACGCACAAATAGCTAATTATAGTTCTATTGATTCATATTTTGCAAATCCAAATACTGTTAACGGTAAAATTTATTATGACCAAAGAGATTTAATTAAAGAATTACTAAACGGAATAATACCGATGCCATTTGTTAATATCTTAAATCGTAATACAATGTTTTTTGAATCTAGAAGTACAACTGGAGTTCCAGGTTCAACTATGCCAATAATTTTAAAAGGTGCAACTAATAGATATACAAGTATTGATATAAATAAAGGTGCATTAAATAGTGAAACAAATGGAACTACTTTAGCTGTATTTGATTCATTTACAAATTCTTCATTTTCAAACCTTAGAGATGCAATTGAATTCTTATCTTTAGATTTTACAAAAATAAGTTACGATGCTGCTACAAGTACTGTTAACTATGATATTGCATATGTTGAAACTAAATTTGATCTAACTAAATTACTACAAGCTTATAAAACAAATATAGATAAATTAGTAACTGATGGAATTGTTTTAGAAACTGAAAAAAATGAATTTTTAACTAATATTGAAAATAAACAATTTTTAGCTAATTTTGTAATGGGATTATATAGAAATTCAGCATTCAACGTTTATGTTAAAAATGCTGAATTAGGTGAAAACTTTGATTTTTTATATAATTACACTAATCCAATTTTTGGATTCAAATCTGTTGAAAATCAAGATATAACTCAAAGCGGAACCATAAACGGATCAACTATTAAAGCTGCCTTTCAAAAACAATTTGATGCAAATAATATAACTTCTGATTATTCTAAAAAAATGAGAATTTTTGACTACTTTACATTTTCAGGAGCATTAGTTTATGCCGATGATATTTTTGCCCCAGCAAGTTTAGAAAAAGCATTTATAAATCCACAAATTTTAACAAAGCCATCTAGTGATGCTTTAGCATATAACGTTGATAGAATAAATACAGATATAAGTCAAATTTTTACCGACTATGTTTATACAATTGCTGAAGCTTTAACAAGAGATTACATTCAAATCACATATGCTCCAGATAAAAAAGACTTACACAATTTACCTACATATCTTTCTGGTGCTTCTGAAGCAAATACTGGTTTTGAATATTTCCTAGATCCTTCATCAACTAAAATTTGATCTTCAAGTCAATCAAAATTTGCTGGAAGCGCTAACAATAAGCCAAACACTTTATCTGCAATTGAAGTTTCAAATGCTTTTAGTCAACTTTCACCTGTTAAAAATCCAGATTCATTTAAGACATTAAATACAGAATGATTAGATTTAGTTAATTCTGCTAGACAAGTAACTAAAGATGGAGCAGCTGCTTTAATTCCATTGGTACAAGCATATGATAATGCTTTAAAAGCATATACTGAAAATCAAGCTAATATTGCTGCCCTTGCTGAAATTGCTAAAGCTGAAAATGAACAAAAAGAATTACAAAAAGTTATTGATGAGTCAATCACTAAATACACAAATGAAAAAGCAGAAGTTGATGCTAAAATTGCTACACTAGACGATGGACAAGAAAAAATAAAATTGCAAGTTGATTCACTTAATTTAGCAGCTTACATAACTTTATTAAACACAAAAATGTCTAATGAAATTTTACCAACCGAGGACCAAAATACAGTTTCTCGATACAATACTTTAAAAACATTAAAAGAAACTGAATTAGCTAAACTTTCTACTAAATCAATTACCGATGCATTAGCTGCTATAGTAAAAATTTCATCAACTGCAGATTATTCAAATTATAGAAGTGCAGTTCAAAATTTATTTAATAATGTCTCAAAACAAGCAAATAAATTAAGTCAATTATCAAGTTTTAATACTGACGGTTCAAATACAATTATTAGATCAAGTTATTTTGGAATTGTTAACAGTTTAAATAACGGTTTCTTTAAAGATAGATGACAAAAAGAAGTTGTTGATTGACAAATTTATGATGATAATGGAATGTCAATTAAAGATGATTCATTAAGAATAAAAAACCTTCAAAATGAAACAGTAACAAATAGAGCAGAAGCTACATGAATGTATCTTCTTAGATCAAAAGGTGTCGGAGATAGAACTATTACTGGTATTTATCGAAATAAAGATACTGATTCAAATGTAATGTGAGGATTTGTTACAAAAGAACAAGCTGAAAAAATAACTCATTTAGCTTTTGAAAACGAAAAAGATGGCACTGTTAAATATTTAAAAGTTAATTTTAATAATACAAGTAATCTATTTTATTACCAAGAACAATCTAATCCAAGTAGTAAAAAAACTTTAGAAGATGAAGGCTACAGAAGTTGAATTTCTGATTATGGAGTTTTTGCTAAATATAACGATGCTTTATTAATTCCTGATAGTAGTTACAAAATTTATTTTGTTGATGAAAATAAAAATGAATTAAAAAATTATTTAACAATTGGTTCAAGAACTGTTATTTCGGAAAACGGTAAAACAGAACGTCAAAGTCCTACAAAAATAAAATTAAATGAAAAAGGTGAATTGATATTTTATTTAGTAGATCAATTCAATTTATAGAAAGGAGACATTATGATATTTAGAAAAAAATCATTAATTTTAGGTGCACTTTCAATTGCTTCTATTGCAACTTTAGCAACTATTGCTGCATGTAATTCAGTTAATCCAAGTACTGAAGTAGTTAAAAATAGAACTAACAATGGACTAACATACGATGTTGGACTTTCAACTGCACCATTAAACAATTTGAATTATTTAAAAAATAAAAATACTTTCATTATAATGCCTTCTTTTATTGAAGGATTTATGAAATCTGGTACAACTGATAAAGTTAAAAATCTTATTGGTATGCCTACATTAAACTTAGCTATTTCTACAATAGATGTAAATAATTTGGATAACTATGTTCATCCCAGCAACATCCAAGATTTACAAGGTAGATTTTATCCTTTTAGTAATTTCAATTACACAGTTGGTGTTGGTGCAGCCACAACTAGTGATGAAGCTTCTTCAATTGCATTAATGTCAAGTACTAACGATGTATATAGTTTCAAATTAAGAATGAATGATGGCCAATCTACTTGAAGTACAGCTAATGAAAATGCTCCAGGTAACAATGATCCAGTTACACCACAAGATTTTATAGACGCTGCTCAATATATTTTGGATTTAAATACTGGTAGCCAGTTACTTGTTGATTTTTTAAATTTAAATATTAAAAATTCTCAAGCCATTGTTGATGCACAAAATGAATATATTAAAATTCATAAAAAGCCTTATCTTGATCCATTCGGTCGTAAATCAATTGATGAAAATGGTAATGAAGTAGAAATTGATTTTTACAAACCTGGTAGTTGAGAAAGTCAATCGGAAAATGACGAAAAAGAAGTAGCTGCAATTAAAGCAGCTGTTGAAGGATTCGGAATTTACACAGGTGATTTTGGTCCAGTTGATTTAAACACATTACCAAGTGGTAGAAATTTAGAAGAATTCTTAAAAAAGCCAACTAATAGATATGCAGACCCAAGACAAACATGAGAATTTGATTCTGATGATAATATCGTTGGTACAAAAGCTGCTTATGCTCAAGATAAATGACAATTACGTTATGAATTTGAACAAAACAATCCAATTAACTTTTTTTCATTTGCTAATGCTTTAAGTGAAAGTAGATTAAAACCAATTAGCAGAAAATTTGTTGAATCAGTTGGAGGAATTCAATTGTTTGGTTCATCAAAAGAAACATTCATTTGAAACGGTCCGTTTGATCCAGAAACCGTTGCTTTAGGTGATGGAGGATTCATTATTTTAACTAAAAGAGAAAAATATTATTCTTCTTCTAAAACAATGGTAAATAGAATTAAAATATTTTTCCAAACTCAACAAACTGTTAATGCTTCTTTATTTAATGACGGTCATATAAGTCAAACAAATATACCAACAGAATACATTTATCAATTTTGAGCAAATAAAGATACTCGTAAATTAATGAACAAAAAAACTGGATTTGGAACAATTGCAATTCAAATAAATGCTGATAAAGAAACAAACCGTCAACCCGCTTTATTAGATAGTGATTTTAGAAGTGCTTTATGATATGCAATGAATCGTGAAGAAGCTTTAAAACTTGTTGGTTTAGATACTTCTTTTCCAGTTTCTGTTTGAACAGGATTTGGTAATGCTAAAAACTCTAGAGGAGTTGCTTTAGAACAATATTTTGAAAATGTTAAAGTTACTTCAAAAGATGGCAAAAAATTCCCTTTACAAATTATTCCATACCAAGATAACTTAGCAAAAGGATTTACTTTTGAAAACGTTGATCGAAGTGACAATAATTTTGACTTAGAAACAGCAAGGTTTTATCTTGATTTATATAAAAGAAAAAACCCTAATGTTTCTCAAGTTAGATTGCAATACGTTTATGATTCTAGTGACATAGGTATTAAAGCCGGAATTTCAATTCAAGATGCAATTAAAAAGGCTTTCGGTGATTATGTTGTTATTGATATAAAAGGTTATCCTGCTAATGTTTTTGAACAATATAGTGCAGAAGGTAAATTTGATTTAACATTTAAAAATTTCGATTACTTTGGTACTGAATATGATTCATATATAAAAACATTCTTCTTTAGTGATGGAATCGAAATCAACAATCAAAAAACTACTGGATTTAGAACAAATCCTGCTGGTTCATGAACCTACCGAACTTATTTTGATGAATTAGCTTCTGAAAATATTGATGAAGAAACTAGAGTGCGTTTAGAAGTTGAAAAATATCAATGAGATAAAATTAAAGAATTATCAACTCAAAAAGATTCTGAAACAACTCAGCAATTCAAAGATAGAGTTAATTCATTCTTTGCGTTTCAATTTAGTGATGAAGAAAAAGCAGCTGGTTGAAATGAACATGAGAATTTTAAATTAATTACTGTTTATGAAAAAATTGTAAAAGATGCTGTTCCAGTAATTCCAATGATGGAAATCGACACTCAATGAGAAATCACTAGATTAGGCGGAGTATCAAGTACATATACATATTCATTACAATTTGCATATGATTTAAATTACCCACCTATTCCTGGTTTACCAACAACTAGAGAATAGTGTATATTTACTTTTAAAAGACCCGGGATTGTCCTTGGTCTTTTTTAATTTTGTCAAAAATATTAAAAAAAACACCGTCTTAAGACGGTGCAAAGAGAATCGTTGTATGAAAGTGATTAAGGAAAGCGATTAAATTAAGAGGAATAATTTAACTGAACTAAAAACTAAATGAAAAAAACAAATGAGAGCTTAGCGTTGATTCTCTTTTAGGGGGCAAATTACAATTCATATCAAAAGGGAAAAACATGATTTTACCAATAACTTATACCCATTAAATGATTATACGGAAAGTGCAAAAATGGTATTGAAAAAAATCTAAAAAATTAACTTTCATTGTTATTAAAAAATCATTGTTTTTTAACTCATTTATAACTTACATAAAGCAATAAATATGCATATTTATAAAAAAGTTTTTGAAAATTAACAACAAAATTGTTTTAAATTTCAAAAATAAATTTAATTTAACTTTGAATAAAACTGTTAATTCAATTCAACTTTGGAATGCTATCATTAAAATAAATTTAACATATAATTTTAATATGCAAATTAAACCAGTGAATGATACTTCTACTTTAAATTTAGTAGCCATAAATCAACCAAGAGTGCAATCAGTAAGCTTTAAAGGAGCAAGCACTCAAGAGTTAAATTCAGAACAAACTGTTACTTTTAGAATTAAGAGTTTGTTTCGTTTTGAAAAAGTAATCAATAAATTAATGTTGATTTTTTCACTGATAGTTATTATTGTTGCAATTAGTTTATCTTTAGTAAATTATTTTGATCCAAGTTTGCTTTTAACTGCACAAGTTAAGCAATCTTTTCAAAATTTAAATCAGGGTTTTGAACCCATTGTTTATGTATACATATTTTCGGCAGTATTAATTCTATTTGCAATTTTTAAAATAGCCTCTGTCTCAATTGATCTTGGAGCTATTAAAAAAGCTGAAATTGCGTATCGCTCGCAAGCAAATAGTTCAAACCGTAATGTTAATCCTTATATTACAAAACTATATCAAAAACTTATTTTGAAACAAATTGACCACAACTGAATAACAATATTTTTACTTTGATTCGGTGGCTTATTTGTTGCAATCTTATTTTGACTAAAAAATGCTGATTGATCAATTGGAAATCCTGAAGCATTTCAACTATACATTCCAATTACGTGAAATGTTTGAATTAAAAATGCTTTTGTTGATCCTGATTTAGTTGTTACATTATTTTTAGTGATTTTATTTGCTTGGATAATTTTGCATATTGTTTTTGCTCTAATTAGAAAAAAACGAAAAACTGATATTGAAGCCTTTTTTTCAACTGGAGAATTTATTGATCAAGACACAATTGATAGATGAATTAGCGGCCGTAGAAAAATTTGATTTAGAAGTTTTTTATTAGTGAATTTGTTTTTAATAATTATTCCAGTTGCTTACATAATTTATCAAGTAATTAAACGAAAAAAAGCATTAAAAAATGCAATATAAAAAAGACCTATAGACACAATACTTCTCGATTTGGCTGCTACATTTCTGTCCTGACCAGGTAACAAGGTTATTGTTCTATAGGCTTTTAAATTATATAAAAATTTTCAAAAACATTACATAAACATATCTAATTTACAAACAAAGAAATTCACAATAAATAGAAGGAGATTTTATGGAAAAAATAAACATTGAAATAGAAAATAAACCATTTTTTATTGTTTGATCAAGTTCTATTGATTCTAATTTTGTTTTTAAAAATAATATTTTAAAAGGCTCAAGTATTTCGCCTCAGTTAAGTTGACAAAAAATCAAAAGCGCAAAATCGTATGCCATAATTTTAGTTGACAAAGAAGCTTCAAGTGCCATTGGATTTCCATTTATTCATTGAGTTGCTTTTACTCAAAATAATGATAATCATTTAATTGAAGGAGCAAGCGGAAACAAAAATCTATTATTAGAATTTCATAATTCAACAATTCACAATTCTAACTTAAAAACAAGTTTAATTCCTGCTGCATTTCAATTATTAAATAGCAATGCTTTTTTTGGGCCATATCCTCCAAATACTGATCATAATTATGAAATTCAAATTACACCTCTAAAAGAAATTATTACTGAAGAACTTGTTAATTCAGTTATGAAATGTGCTGATTTTCAATATATGTCTTTATCGCTAGCAGAGCAAATTATTGGGAGATTTCAAGTAGGTGGTGGTTTTGGTAAAATCACTGCTTCAAGTCCACAAATTGATTCTAATGGGAATATTGTTGATAATCCAAATTTAAAAGGTAATTTCTACAAAGATATTTTTACAACAAAAGTAATTCAAAATGTAGCAATTGATAAATTAGAAGCTCAAAATGCTGGGCCTGATTTACTTGATAGAAAATATATTTCAACTTTTAATAAAGATACTAAAGTATTTAGTAATCCAAGTAGTAACGAAATACTAAATCTTACATTTAATAAAGTTGATTCAGCTAAAAGCTACGTTGTTTTAATTAATAATTCTCAAGATGTTAATACATATTCTGTACCATTAAATAATTTTACAGCTTATGGAATTAGTCAGCCAAGTACGGATAAAGTAACAGTTGCTATTAATCCTAATTTAGTGGAAAATACAAATTATAAAGTAGGGCAAAATTCATTTAGTTATGCCAATTTATTTACAACAAGTAAGCAAGGATTGGATTTAGAACAAAATGCAGCATTTTCAAAAACTCCCTTTAGTACTTTAGCACCTAATAAAGGCAACACGGGTTTTTATAGAATCTTTGTATTTGCACTAGATATTGCACCTAATGCTTCTATTTTTAGTGATTATGGTTTAAATAGTGGCATATTGTTGCAAAGAATTAAAGGTCATGTAATAGCCGAAAGTACATCAAAGGTATTTAGGGTTAAATCTATTAATGATTTTTAAAAAACTATATTTAAGTACAAATTTATTTTAAAAAATATGTTTTTGTTAAAAATTATCAATTTTATAAATCAAATTGCGTAATTTATTCTTCATCCTTTAAAAATATATTGATAAAATCCAGAAGTAGCATTTGAAATTTATGGCTACTGAAATTTAATAAATTATTTTTATTAAATTTTGAAAGGATTATATGAAAAATCGTAAATTATTATTTGGTCTAGGAATTCCAGTTATAACTGGTATTGCCGCATTTGCAGCAGTATCATGTTCTCATAACGATAAAGACAGACAAGATGTTGATGTTCTTGCAAATACTTTAAAATCATTTGCAAATTTAACTACTTCAACCAATCAAGCAAAACAAGCTTCAGAAGTTACTTATGCAAATTTTGCTGCATTACTAACTGATATTAATAAAACACTAGAATTAAACGGAGCAACAATCACTTTAGGCGATGCAACAAACAATGATACTGCTGGTACTAAGACATTTAATAATATATCAATTAGTAAGCCTGGTGCCACTTTGAATGGAATAACTTTAACAATTACAGGATTTAAACCAACAACACAAGCAACAATTGAAATAAATAATAAGCCTTATTTCAAGGTAACATCAACTTCAATAGATTCTAATTTTGTTTTTAAAGATAACATTTTAAAAGGCTCTGCAATTTCACCTCAATTAACTTGAGACAAAATCAAAGATGCTAAATCATATGCAATCATTTTAGTTGATAAAGAATCAACAAGTGAATACGGATATCCATTTGTTCATTGAGTAGCATTTACACAAACTAATTCAAATTCATTGATTGAAGGAGCTAGTGGTAACAAAAACTTGTTGCTTGAATTTAATAATTCAACTGTTCAAAGTTCTAAATTATCAACATCTTTAGTTTCAACAAACTTGCAAAAACCTAATAGCCAAGCATTTTATGGTCCAAATCCTACAGATACAGATCATAATTATGAAATTCAAATCGTGCCTTTAAAGGAAGTAGTTACTGAAGAAATTGCTAATACAGTTATGGCAAGTGGCAATTTTGGAATTAATTCTTTATCATTAGCCGAACAGCTTATTGGCCGTTTTCAAGTAGGTGGTGGTTTTGGTAAAATCACTGCTTCAAGCCCTAAAATTGATTCAAATGGGAATATTGTTGCCGATGCAAATTTAAAAGGTAATTTCTACAAAGATATTTTTACAACAAAAGTAATTCAAAATGTAACAATTGATAAATTAGAAGCTCAAAGTGCTGGTCCTGATTTACTTGATAGAAAATATATTTCAACTTTTAATAAAGAAACTAAAGTATTTAGTAATCCAAGTAGTAACGAAATACTAAATCTTACATTTAATAAAGTTGAACCAGCTAAAAGCTACGTTGTTTTAATTAACAATTCCCAAGATGTTAATACATATGCTGTTCCGTTAAATAATTTTACAGCTTATGGAATTAGTCAGCCAAGTACCGATAAAATAACTGTTGCTATTAATCCAAATTTAGCAGAAAATACAAATTATAAAGTCGGGCAAAATTCATTTAGTTATGCTAATTCGTTTACAACAAGTGTGCAGGGATTGAATTTAGCACAAAGTGCAATATTTTCAAAAACTCCTTTTAGTGCTTTAGCACCTAATAAAGGCAACACCGGTTTTTATAGAATATTTGTATTTGCACTTGATGTTGAATCAAATGATGCAATGTTTAGTGATAGCAATTTAAATAGTGGAACTTTATTACAAAAAATTAAAGGCCATGTAATTGCTGAAAATACAGCTAAAGTATTTAGAATTAAACCAGCAGCATAAAAATATTATATAAATCAATTAATTTTGGTTTATATTTTTTTATCTTTAGAAACATCATAAAATCATGCAGTAAATTTTGTAACATAATCGACAAAATTTTCCACAATATCTGCTTTTTGTTCCACATTAAATATAGTTTATTTTTCAATTTATAATAATTATATGAATGATATGACAAAGAAAAGAAAAGAAGCTGCGGTTAAGTTTGAAAAATATATAAGAGGTTATAAAATTGGCCAAAAATTAGATATTACGTCAAAAAATAAGCTTGAAGAACTATACGATTGAAATAATAAAAAAATTGAAATTTTAGAGAATTACCAAGTTAAGATTACTAGTATTTTAAGTTATAATAATCCAGTAATGCCTAATAAAGTTGAAAATAAAGATGAAAATGTTCTAAACAAAATATTCACAATTTTAGACAAACTAACCGATAAAGTAGATAACATCCAAAATGATGTGACTAGCCTAATAGTAAGAGTTGATAATCTCGAAAAACGTGTCGAAAGAATTGAAACTGACGTGAAAGAGTTAAAGGTAAGAGTTGAGCGAATTGAAACTGACGTTAGAGAATTAAATGTAAGAGTTGACCGAATTGAAACAGATGTTAAAGAATTAAAAGAAAAAGTTGAAACTATCGATACTGATGTTAAAAAATTAAATGTAAAAGTTGAAACAATCGATGTGGATGTCAAAAAATTGAATGAAAAAGTTGAATTTATTGATGTTGACGTTATCAAATTAAAGCAAATTAATCACATTTAGAAATAAAAAATCCAATATTATGCTTTGCTCTAGCCATATTGGATTTTTTTATTTCTTTAATCTTCTGGAATCAATGTGGAAAAGTAACATTTGTATATCTGCAGGATTAATACCGCTAATTCTACTTGCTTGCCCAATTGTATTGGGTTTAATTTTAAGCAATTTTTGTCTTGCTTCTGTTGCAAGATTTGCAACAGATTCGTAATTTATATCATTTGGTATTTTTAAAAGCTCTAATCTTTTCATTTTTTCAGCTTGAATATTTTGCTTTTTAATATAACCTTTTAATCTGATTTGGACAACCATTTCATATAAGTAATCAAAATCATTGATTAAGTCATTTGCATCGATATCAGGTCTAGATAATGCTTGATAATAACTTACTCCATTTTCTATATTATATTTAATTCCAAATTCACTTTTAGATGAAACAAACTGATTTTTTGCTCATTCAATTTTTTCATCAATTGTTTTATATTTATTAAGTATTTTTTCATAATATTTTCGATCAATTAAGTCAGCTTGCAAGGCATATTTTGCTAGTCTTATATCGGCATTATCATTTCTTAAAAGTAAGCGATATTCAGCTCTGGAAGTTAGCATTCTATAAGGTTCTTTTGTTCCTTTAGAAATCAAATCATCAATAAGAACTCCGATATAACCATCGTTTCTAGCAATGACTACTGGCTCTTTATTTTTTAATTTCATAGCAGCATTTATACCGGCAATCAATCCTTGTGCAGCAGCTTCTTCATACCCGCTTGTTCCATTAATTTGACCTGCAAAAAATAATCCATTTATTTTTTTTGATTCAAGAGTATATTTTAATTCCTGTACATCAATTGCATCATATTCAATTGCATAGCCTCAAACTTTAACATTAGCATTTTTTAATCCAGGAATTGTTTTTAAAATTTTTGCTTGAACTTCAACAGGAAAAGAAGTTGACAAACCATTTATATACATTACATCTTGTTTTGCAGTTTCTGGTTCGAAAAATATTTGATGTCTAGTTTTATCTCTAAACTTCATTATTTTATCTTCAATAGAAGGACAGTATCGCGGTCCTATCCCCTTGATAGTATCAGAATACATTGCTGATTCATTAATGTTTTGTTCAATGATTTTATGAGTTTCTTCATTAGTATAAGTCAAATAACAATGAATTTGCTTTGCTAATTTATTTGTTGAATTATCTGAAAATTTATATTCTTTTAAATCTAAAACTTCTTGATCTACTTCTGAAAAATCAATTGAATCAGTTCAAATTCTCACCGGTGTTCCGGTTTTTAATCTTATTAATTTAAAACCTAAATTTCGCAATGAATTTGACAATTTATTTGAAGTTCTTTCTTCATTTGGACCTGTATATTTTATATCTTTACCGCGCAATATTCGACTGTCCATGTATGTTCCGGTGGTTACAATAATTTGATTAGTTTTTAAAATTCCATTTGATTCTGTTTTTAAACCCACCACATTATTATTTTCTATAATTATTTCTTCAGCTAAATCTTCAATAACACTAATGTATTCGTTGTTGGCAGCGGCTTTTGAAATTGCTTCAGAATATTTATCTTTATCAATTTGGGCTCTAATAGCTCTAACTGCTGGTCCTTTAGATTCATTTAGCATTTTTACTTGAATCATATTTTGATCAGCATAATAACCTTGAATCCCGCCAAGTGCATCGATTTCTCTAGTTATAATTCCTTTAGCTGGTCCTCCAATTGAAGGATTACATGGCATTGCAGCTAATTTATCTGCATTTAATGTAATTAAAGCAACATTTAGTTTATTTTTTGCTAAGGCAAAAACAGCTTCTACTCCGGCGTGTCCTCCACCTATTACAATTGCATCAAAATTTTTAATCATATATACTATTTAAACACAATAATGGTTTTTAAGACTAAAGCAAGTAAAATATTTATAAATATTAACTCATCATGTTAGAGTCAAATTAAGGAGTAATTATGAATAAAATTCAATTACAAAAAAAAGAAAAAGAACTAATGTTAAACTTATCAAGAATTATTAATGATCAAGTCTATAAATTAAAAGATACTTTAGTTACTGTTAGAGATTTAAGATTATCTCCAAGTTTAGACCAAGCAATAGTTTATGTCACATTTTTGGATCACGAAAATGTAAATCTAGAAAAATTAAATTCAGTAAAAGGTTTTTTGAAAACAGAATTATCACAAATACTTCCTTGGAGAAAAATTCCTAATTTAATTTTTAAAATTGATGAAGTAGCTAAATCTGCTGAAAGAATTGATCGAATACTTGACGAAATCAAAAAAGCAGAGTAAATTACTAAAGCTAAATTATCTAAAAACTAAAAATATGGTTATAATAGTCTAGTGATTGTGGGTCAGTACTCAAGAGGCTGAAGAGGCGTCCCTGCTAAGGATGTAGGGGAGGCAACTCCCGCGGAGGTTCAAATCCTCTCTGACCCGCCATTTTTTTATTACCTTTTTCTATATATTTGTTTATTTTAATTATTTATAATAATTTTATGAAAAGAATAAAAGAGTGAGGATGATACATTCTCTTTATTTTAGTTTTAGCTGCAGTTGTAGCTTTTTTTGCTACATTATTTATTATTCATTTAACAATATTTTTATATGTTTTAGTTTCAGTTTATTTTGTTAGTGTTATTAGTGCAATAATAATTTTTTTACAAAAAAGGCATTCTTCAGCAAAATTAGCTTGATTATTTACAATAATAGTTTTGCCATTGGCTGGTCACATTTTATATTTTACTTTAGGTCAAAAATATCCGCACCGTAAAGACTATATTGCTTTAAAAAGTCAGTTTCGTCAAACAGTTGATTTTGAAATAAAAAAAGAAATAAAAGATAAAAATGTATATGAAACATTAAATCAATTGTCATGATTTAATAGAAATAAATTAGTAGAATCAAAAGTTGAACCATTTATACAACCTAATGATTATTTTAATTCACTATTAGATTCAATTGAAAATGCTAAACACAATATCTGATTAATTTCTTACTTAGTTGAAGATGGTTATCTATTTCAAGAATTAGCTAACAAGTTAATTAAAAAGAAAAAACAGGGAATTCAAATTAAATGATTAGTTGATGATTATGGCAGACGTAACCTTAAAAAACATTGCTGGCATGAACTTAAAAAAAACGGAATTGAAATTTCATTTATTGGTCAATTGAAATTTACATTTTTCTTAAGTTCAAATTTATATCGCAATCATCGAAAATCAATAATAATTGATAATGAAATTCTTTATAATGGCGGTTCTAATATAAGTGATAATTACATTTCTATGGGTAAAGATCATGGTTATTTTAAAGATTATAATTACCGCATTGAAGGTGAATATGTTATTGAATATGCTAAATTGTTTGCTTCAATGTGAAAAAGGTGAACTGATCAGGATTTAAGTCTTGATAGTACAATAACAAGATTGATACCTAAAAAAGATATTGATTCAAATGCAGATTTATTAATGGTAAGTGGTGGTCCAGAAATAAACGACCCGATTTTGGAAGAATCTATTATTAAACTCATTAATAGAGCTCAAAAAAATATCAAAATTGCAACTCCATATTTTTCAATTACTGAACCTTTAAAACAAGCTATTAAAATTGCATTAATGTCAGGAATCGAAGTAACTTTATATTTTCCTTCTTTTTCTCCTCAAAAAATTGTTGCTTCAATTAGCAATTTTGAAATAGAACAATTAATTGGATACGGTCTTATTGTTAAAAACACGAATGATTTTTTTAATCATTCAAAAGTAGGAATTTTTGATAATAAAATTGCTTATGTTGGTTCAATGAATTTTGACATTCGTTCTTTTTATGCACAATATGAAAATATTGATATTTTACATGGAACAATTGTTGAACAAATTAGTAAATATTTTGAAATCTTAGAAGCTCAAAGTCATAGTAAAACATCGAATTTTTCTCCTAAATATTTAAATTTACCAAAACGAATTCTTTACAACATGTTTAAACCACTAGTTTAAAAAAATGCTAAGTTTAATAGATATGTTAAAATATAAATTATTTAAAATAATTCAAAGGATGATAATGGAAAAATTTAAAGCAAAAATTATTGACCCTATTGGTCTGCACGCAAGACCTGCGGCTATTGTTTCTAAAACGGCAAGTAGATTCAAATCAGATATTTTTATTTCCGGAAAAGATAAAGAAGCAAATCTTAAATCTATTATGAACGTAATGGCACTTGGAATAAAAAAAGGTGATGAATTTGAAATCAAGGCTAATGGTCCTGATGCAGCTGAAGCACTTATGGCAATTAAGCAAGTTATGCTTGATGAAAAAATGATTTAGTTTACTTTTATTACAAAAGCGTTTAGTCAATTTGACTAGCGCTTTTTTTAGTTTAATAAATGTGTTAAAACGTAAAAATTCATTTATTATTAAAACAACATGAAAATAAACGGTATAAAAGCAAGCGCCGGTATAGCAAAAGGGCGCGTATTAAAAATAATCGATGAAATTATTGAAATTGACAAGCAATTTTCATCTGTTGAAATCGAATTAAAAAAATACTTTGATGCTAAAAAAGAAGTTGAAATTGAGCTTGAATCAATTGTTAATAAATTAGAGGCAAATCAAGATGAAAATGCAGCTATTTTTAGTGCACATATTGATATGCTGCAAGATCCAATAATTGCTGAAGAACTTGAAAATTTAATCAAATTAAATAAATTAAGCGCAATGGCTGCTGTTGATGATTCTTATCAAAAATACATTAACATGTTCTCAAACATGGATGATGAATACATGAAAGAAAGATCAAGCGATTTAAAAGATTTACGTAAAAAAATATTAGCAAGAATTGCTAAAGTAAAATTGTTTGATTTATCAAATATTGATAAAGAAGTAATAATTGTTGCTAAAGATTTAACTCCAAGTCAAACAGCTAGAATTAATAAAAAATATGTTTTAGCTTTTGCTACAAACATAGGTGGTGCAACTAGTCATAGTGCGATAATGGCTAGATCTTTAAATATTCCCGCAGTAGTAGGATTAGAATCTGTTTTTGAAAATACAAGTAATGATGATTTAATTATTGTAGATGGTTCAAACGGAAGCGTTATTTTAAAACCTAATTCAGAAGAAGAAAAAGCTTTTGAAAGACAATTTAAAGAATATCAAGAATACCTTATTTCAGTTAAAGAATTTAAAAATAAACCATCTTTAACTTTAGATAAACATAAAGTAGAATTAGCTGCTAACATTGGAAATGTAGTTGATATGGATAATGTTATAGAAAATGATGCTGAAGCAGTTGGTTTATTTAGAAGTGAATTTTTATTTATGGATTCTAATAACTGACCAAGTGAAGAATTGCAATTTAAAAGTTATTCAGATACTATAAAAAAATTTAATGATAAAAATAAAAAAATTGTTGTTAGAACTTTAGATATTGGTGGAGATAAAACATTAAATTATTTTAAATTCCCATATGAATTAAATCCATTTTTAGGCTACCGTGCAATTAGGATGAGTTTAAGTAAACCTGAAATTTTTAAAACACAACTTAGAGCATTAATTAGAGCAAGTCAATTTGGAAAAATCGGAATCATGTTTCCGATGATAACAAATGTAAATGAATTTAAAGATGCTAAAGAAATTTTTGAAACTACATATAAAGAACTTGAAAAAGAAAAAGTAATAATTGGTAAACGTAGTAATATTGAAATTGGTTTAATGATTGAAACTCCTGCTGCAGCAGTATTATCAGATAAATTTGCTAAACATGCTGATTTTCTATCAATTGGAACTAATGATTTAATTCAATACACAATGGCTGCAGATAGAATGAATGAAACTATGTCATATTTATATCAACCACTTAATCCTTCGATTTTACGTTTAATTAAAATGGTTATAGATGGCGGTAAAAAAGGTAATGCTTGAGTAGGTATGTGTGGGGAAATGGCTGGAGACCATGAAGCAATTCCTTTATTATTAGGTTTAGGTTTATATGAATTTTCAATGTCAGCAAGTTCAATTTTACCGGCACGAAAATTAATATCATCACTTAATTATGAAAAAGCTAAAGAAATGGCTTTAAAAGCTTTAGATTTAGAAACTGAAAAAGAAGTAAAAGATTTATTAAAAAGTTACTTAAAGGATTAATATGAAAAGTAAAATCAATAAAATAGCCATTATGGCTAGTGGTGGTGATGCGCCGGGAATGAACAGTGCTATTCGTGCTGCAGTTTTACAAGCTAGAGCCAAAGATATTGAACCATATTTAGTAATTGAAGGATATAAAGGCTTAGTTGAAGATAACATTGTTTTAGCTAGTAAATATGACGTTAATGATTATATTAATGTTAGTGGTACATTTATATATTCAGCTCGGTATCCGCAATTTAAAGATATTGAAGTAAGAAAAATAGCTAAAAGCAATTTAGATAAAAGAGGAATTGATGCACTTTTAGTAATTGGTGGTGATGGTTCATATCAAGGAGCACAAAAATTACATGAATTAGCTGTAAAAACAGTAGCACTTCCAGGAACTATTGATAATGATATTACTTCAAGTGATACTACAATTGGTTATGATACGGCTTTAAATTCAATTGTAAGTGCAATTGATAATATTAGAAGCACTGCTAAAAGTCATAATTCATGTTTTATTGTTGAAACAATGGGACATGGTGCTAGTGATTTAGCTTTATATTCAGGTATTGCTACTGGAGCAGAATTAATTGTAAGTAATGATTTAATTCTTTCCGAAGATGAAGTTATTAATAAAGTTGATGAAATCATGAATGTAAATAAACATCGTTCAATGATAATTGTTGTAAGTGAATTTATTTTTGAAAGTGTCCAAAATTTAGCTAAAAAGATTCAAGAAAAAACAAAAGTTAATACTAGAGCAGTTGTTTTAGGTCATATCCAACGTGGTGGCATACCTAGTGCTAGAGAAAGAATAGATGCAACAAGAATGGCAACTAATGCTATTAATTATTTAGCCCAAGGGCAAAGCGGGATTGCGATTGGAATAATAAATGGTAAAACTACTGCAATTCCAATTTTAGAAGCTTTAGCTTTTAAACCAGATAATAAAGAAGCACTAAAGAAAAGGACTTTAAAATATTCACTTTTAAATAGTCAAAAAACTAGATAATTTTTAAAGCCTGCAAAAGGCTTTTTTTGTTTTTATTTATGGAAAATAGATTTAATTAATAGTTAAAATTACATATTAAATGTATCGAAATTTATGGCTGATAAAATAATGGCAATTTAACAACCGGAATGAAGGCGTGAATTGCAGGTACTTTTGATACAGATTTAGGTGTTGCTACCATCACAAAAGTTGTTGTAACTACTCCTGCTAGCGAAGATGCTATTTCAATAGTTATGACTTTAACACTAAGTAACGGAACTACTACTAAAGATGCTAAAGTTACAGTTAGTCCATTACCAAGTAAAAAATCATTAGATAGTTCTACAACTGCAGCAACAGACAAAAAAGCTGTTGATGAAGTAAGTGCTGCTTTGACAGATTTAGCTGATTTAGTTACAGTTTCAAATAAAACCCAACTTCCTTCGGAAGTTACTTATGATGAATTTACCAATTTCTTAACTGACGTTAATAAAATTATTGATCTTAAAGGAACAATAGTTAGTTTAGGTATTGCAACAGATGATGATTTAGCTGGAACCAAAACATTTAATAATGTCATTGTTACAAAAAATGAATCTAAATCTAGTCCATTAAAATTATCTGTTTCAGGATATACAAAAACTGATGCTAATACTAAGGCTAAAGATGCTGAAAAATTAGCTAACGTTATTGCCGCTTTAAAATCTACTTACATTTCAAATGATGCAAATAAAGATAAAAGTCCTCAAGAATGAGACAGTTCAATAAAATTGCTAAATAGTGGTGATCAAACTCAAGCGGCTAAATTATGAATTGGTGGTACATTTGCAAATGATTTAGGTAATGAAGCAAAAGTTAAATCTATCGCTTCTACAAGCCCAACAAGTGCTGAAGCAACCGAAATAGTTTTAACATTAACAATAGGTTTAGGTTCAGCTGATGCCCAAACAAAAGATATAACAATAACTGGTTTACCTAGTCATGATTCAAAAATTCAAAAATCAGATAAAGAAAAACTTAATGCAGTAATAGCTACACTTAAAAATACATATGAAGCAACCAATGTACATAAAAATAATACACCTCAAGAATGACAAACATGAGCTGATGCACTAAAAGATGTTGATAATACAGTTTCTGTTAGAGAATGAATTGGTGGGACCTTTTCAGATGATTTAGGAAATGAAGCAATCGTTAAATTAATTGAAGCAACAGCACCGGCAGATAATGATGCAACAAGTATTTTACTTTCTTTAAAAATATCATTGGGAACTGCAGAAGTGCAAATTAAAGTTATTACAGTAAGCCCATTAATTAGTTACGAAGTTAAAAATGCACAAGCTGATGTTGATGCTATCGAGGCTGCTTTGAAAAAATTTGTAGATAAGTCTACTAAAGCAACAACGTCTTATCCATCTGAAAGCAATAATTATTCTAGTGTCGCAGCTTTTCTCGAAGATATTAATGAAAATAACCTTGAGTTAAAAAGAACAACTTTATTATTTAATAATTTCATAAACAATGTAGCAACAGGTATTAAAACATTTGATATTACAATTTCAAAAACTGGCGCTACAAATAAAACTGTCTCGTTTACTGTAAAAGGTTTTAAAATTGCTGACTCTAAAGCCAAGGCTTGATATGATCAATGAGCTTCAAGAACAGATTGAGAGATAAAACAATATAGTACTAGCCCATCCCAATTAGGATTAACTAGGGGAACAACAAAATTTCATTGAGATAATGGTAATAATTTTAAAGAGAAATTTAATTCTGTATTAACAACATCATTGAATGATTCGGAAACGCCAACTACTTTAGATGAATACACACCTATGTTTGAAATCGAAGAAATTCAAACTAATGCAGAAGCAACAACTTTAAAAGTTGAATATTACTTAACAAAGGTTGTAAATGATACAACGACTTATTTCAATGCTGATGGAACAGAAGCAGATGCTTTAGAAAAAATTACTAAGTCAAGCTTAAATCTTTCTGGCATGGTTAGTGATATTGATCAACTAAAGGCGCAAGCTGCTAATTTAATGACAATTAATTCTGGGGCAGGTTTATCTGGTACACCTGACATCAAATTAGCTGAATGAAAAGAAAGATTTAAAACCATCGAAGTAAATGCAGATAATATTCATACTCAAATAGCAACAGGTATATTTAGTAGTCTAAGTAATGGTATAAATCCAATTGATAATCCTAAAACAGGTGCTAGGGCAAGAGGTGTTCCAACTGCAATTACATTATTCGATTCAAATGCTGTAGATGATTATGAAAAAATTAAAAGTTTTATGGCCAATCCGGAAACGAAGAAATGATTAACTAATCAATACAATAGGATAAAAGTTCATGTATTTGCAATTACTCTAACTCTAAACGGCACAAGTTACGATGCAATTATGGGTGCATTGAATGGAAGAGCAACTTCTGCAGATGCTGAAAATAACGAAATACATAGAACCTGACTTCTAACTAAATCGCGTACAGCGCAAGAAGCAGCAGATCCTTCAGTGCCTTATGAAGATCAAAGAGAATAATAAATATTCAAATTTAATCAATTACAAAATTTTAAAATACTAGTTAAATTTCTAATAAATTTTATTAGTTTATATTAATGCTAACAAATTAAAAAACAATTGCTACACGCTCTTGATGTACCGCAATTGTTTTTTTGATATTTTCTTAAATTTGAAATGAAGAAGAAAATTTACTCTGTTTGATTTTCATATGGGATTGGGTTTTCTTGTCGATTTTGTAATGAATCACGTGATGGATTTAAAAATCATGTTTTAATAACTTCGTCATTTAATGGAGTTACACTATCTGCAACACTTCCATTTAGAGCTCCAATTACAGCATCGTAACTTGTGCCATTTAATGTTAAAGTGATTGAAAAAACTTGTAGTAGTGTACTTTTGTACCTGTTCAAAAGCTGTGTTTTTGTTTCTAGACGTGCCATAAATTTTTTAATTTTGTCATCATCACCAACTACATTAGATGAAAATAATGTTAAGGCAGTCGGAATACCTCTTGCGTTTTCTCCAGTTTGTGGATTATCCAAATTATTTACTACACCATCTTGCTCAGAAAATAAGCTAGGGGCTAACTCTCTATGTACAACGCGTCACGGGTCATCAGTGTTTAGATTAATTGTCTTAAATTTAGCTTTTCACTCCGCTAATTTCAAACCTCGTGGTGTTCCATATAAACCTGAATTAGTGGTTGCAGTAAGCATATTTTTTTCCTGTGCTTTTAGTTGATTAATATCACTAACCATGCCAGAAAGATTTAAGCTTGACTTAGTAATTTTTTCTAAAGCGTCTGCTTCTGTTCCATCAGCATTGAAATAAGTCGTTATATCATTTACAACCTTTGTTAAGTAATATTCTAATTTTAAAGTAGTTGATTCGGCATTTGTGTCAATTTTTGGCTGAATTTCAAATACAGGTGAATAGTCAGTTAGTAGAGTTGGAGTACTTTCTTCATTTAATTTTGTAGCTAAAATGGCATTAAATTTATCTGCAACACTTCCTTCTGTAGTGTTCCATTTTTGGTGTGCTGTTCCTCTTGTAAAGGCTAGTTGACTAGTATTTGCATCATATTGTTTTACAGCAAAATTAGTTACAGCAGATCATTTATCATATCAAGCCTTAGCTTTAGAATCTGCAATTTTAAATCCTTTTACAGTAAACGGAACAGTTTTATTTGTAGCACTTTCTTTTGAAATAACAATTTCAAATGTCTTAATACCTGTTGCAACATTATTATTAAATTTATTAAAACTTAATTTTGTACCTTTTAAATCGTAAGCGGTCACACTGATATCTTCAAAAAATTTCCCTGATTCTGAGTAATCGTTGTTTGTATCGGGGTATAAATTAATTTTTAAAGTAGTTTTATCATTTCCTAATGCCTTCAAAAATTTTTCAACATGATCTACTTCAGCTTGAGCGACTTTTACAGTTGTATTAAAACCAGTTACAGTTACTGACGAAGTTGCAGTTGTTCCATTTTTTGTAATTGTTACGGTAAATGTTTTTGAACCTTCTTTATCATTATTTGTAAATGAACTTAACGATAATACTGAGCCATTAACATTAAAACTTGATTGACTAATATCATCTAAAAATGCCTTCGAATTTTCATAGTTAGTTACTGCGCTTGGTAATTTTGATGCATGACTTTTAGTAACTTTTGATGTAATTTTTTCTAGATTTGACTTTACAGCATCAACTTCATTTTGTGCAACTTTAGCGGTTGTATTAAATCCTATTATAGTAATTGTAGTTGTTGTAGTTGCTGCATCTTTTTTGGAAATAGTGATTGTAACTGTTTTTGTTCCTGCTGCTTCATCATTTGTTATTTTACCTAGAGCTAGTGTTGTTTGTTTACTGTCAAAAGTATTTTGATTTAAATCGGTTAGTAATTCATCAACAGTTTTATAATCGTTTTCCGTTGTAGGTAATTCGTTTTTATGTCCGACTGTGGTTTTAGGAGTAATAGCTTCTAAAGCAGCTTTAACTGCATTTATATCTGCTTGAGCTCCTTGTGCTGTTGTTTTGAATCCACTTACTGCAAATGTAACTGTTGCACTTGTTGCCCCTGTTTTTGAAATAGTTATAGTAAATGATTTAATCCCAAAATTTGGATCATCTTTAAAATTGCTTAAAGTTAATGTAGTTTCTTTTAGATCTAACTTACTTTGATTGATATCTGCTAAAAATGCAGCTGCATCAGCATAGTTATTTCCTGCTATTGGTAAATCATTTTTATGATTAACAGTAGTTTTTTTACTTATGGCTTCTAGTGAATTTTTAACAGTATTTACATCAGCTTGGGCTCCTTGAGCATTAGTTTTAAATCCACTAACAGTGAAATTTAATGCTATGCTTGTAGCACCAGTTTTAGCAATAGTTATAGTAAAAGATTTAGTTCCAGCGTTTGTATCATTTTTAAAATTGCTAAAAGTTAAGTTAGTACTTCTCAAATCTAAATTACTTTGATTGATATCTGCTAAAAATTTAGCTGCATCATTATAGTTATTTGTTGCAGCAGGTAAATCATTCTTGTGATTAACAGTTGTTCTAGTGCTTATTTTTTCTAAAGCCGTTTTTACTGCAGTGACATCTAATTGATTTTTATTTTCAGGTGTAGTTTTACTATCTAATGATTTTTTACTTGGTAATGGGCTAACTGTAATTTTTACATCTTTATTTGCAGTCCCGTTACTTAATGTTAATGTCATAATAATAGTTGTCACTTCATCATTAGCGGGCGCAGTTACAGCAACTTTTGTAATGGTGGCAGCACCTAAATCTGTATCAAAATTGCCACTAATTCATGCCTTCATTCCGGTTGTTAAATTGCCATTATTCAACCCTTTTGCTCATGTTTCTCACATTTGAGGTGATTTTTGTGCATGTTCTGTTTCAGGAGCAAAAGTTTTGTCATTTAATTTTGTAAAAATACTTTCTAAGTCAACAGTTTCTGTAGCTGTTAATTTAGAAACTGTAAATGTAGCTTCCATATTAGCATCTGTATTAGGGTAAGATAATGATAGTTTTAATTTACTATCTGCACTTGTAAAAGTAGCGCTTTGAACTTGCGCTGAAGATCCTAAAGCTGTACTAAAATCAGCTGCAAAAAGTGCTTTAATATCACTAGTTTTACCAGCAGTATCTTTAGTAGTTAAACCTGTGATTTTTGTACCAAATGATGCAACTGACATTGTATCTTTTACTTCAAAAGATTTTCCGCTAATAGCATCAACAACTTTTTTAAATTCTTCATCTGCTGAGTTGCCTGTACCAGGATTACATGCAACAGCTACAATAGCTGCTAAGCCAGTTACAACTGGAATCCCTAGTCCAAACAATAATTTACGTTTTTTCATATAGTCCTTTCAAAAACAATATATAAATATTTATTAAAGTTTTGTAGCAACTTATTGTAATGCTACTCGTACATAATTATAAAAAAATAATTCAATTTTTATTAATTATATTTAAAAAATAAATAACGAATGAAAGCGACTGTTTTATTTTAAAGGGTGAAAGTGAGTAAAATTTATAAATGAAAAAATTAACAGTTAGAGAACACT
>NZ_NNCE01000006.1 GCF_002245785.1 Mycoplasma testudineum | reverse complement strand
ATGTCGCCTTATAACTTTAGACAACATTCCTTAGAATATATATAATTTTTTTAGTCCAACTTTAAGGTACCACTACAAACAAACTTATTTTTAATAATATTTTAATAGTTCCAATTAATGGTCAAAAATTCACAGTGTTATTTGTGTGTTAGTTAGGGGATAAATGCTTGAAAATATTTTAATTAATTCGCAACAATTTTCTTGATTGTTACAACATACATACTTATTAACAATCCACTCAATCCTAATATTATGTAAATAATTGTAGGCGGCACTGGTGAATGTGCAATTCCTGATTCAGCATAGAAGACAGCATTTTGATTGTTTAAAGGAATAAGGTTCAATGTACCAATTCTTGGATTAGATTCAAATTGTGGATTAAGTGTAAAATTTCTATTAAATCTAATATTATTTAAAACTTGAGCAAACATCAATTGCGCAAAAACAAAATTATCATCTAAAATTTGCACTTCCAAACCACTATCATTTGTAATCACAAAACCACTAGAACCACTTAAGTTGAAGTTGAAATTTCAAGAATTTATTGGGTTCGCACGATTTAAATTGCTTAGAGATGCAGCAATTCCATTTTGAAAGATTTCATTTATATCTGTTGAATTGCTTGTGTTAAAAACATCGATAAAAGTCGACTCAATAGTTGATTTATACATATTTAAAAAATCATTTTCAATATTTTCGCTTGCACCAATAGACCTACCGATTTTTGGAACAATATTAAGTTCAGAATTTGTTTTATTTGTTGCATTCAATGCAAATAAATATTTTATTATTTCTGAATTTTGCACTATGTTAATAACATAAAATTTTTCTAGTTCAGAATTTGAAAATTGAACAATATTTGAATTACTTGTACCAAGTTCATCGCTTATTCCGCCAACTTTAAAAATTCCATTATTAAATAAATTAGTGATATCGATATATTTAAAAAAATTACGGAAAGAATTTCTCTCCTTGTTTTGGATCGACTGAATTTCATTTATTACATTAATATCATCAGCATTATTTTTATCAAGTGTAATGAAATATTGTAAAAAATTATTTTGATTTAATATATCATTTCCATTTTTTATTATAGAAAGATTTCCTTCGTTTTGTAATGAAGACCTTTTATTTGCAATATGCTGTCTATTCGCAAACACGCTATTATATGGACTAATACGCGACGATGAATCTTCAATTGATCCAACTGATATTACAACAATCGGAACAAAAACAATAATAAATGATGAGACAACGCCAATAACAAGTGCACCAACTCTATTGATTATTTGTGATAAAAAAGCTAATAACGAAACAAATAATACACTTATACCAAATATAACAAATACAGCTCTAATAAAAATTATAAAGATTGGTAATACATAATCTGATTTAGCCATATAGCTTAATAGTATTATGCCTATTAACGTCCCATAAATTAAAGAATACAAGAATACAAAAGCAAATATTATTAAACACCTAGTTAAAAATACGTACAATCTCGAAATTGGTTTTACAGCAACTAATAACTCGTAACCAGATTTCTTATTACTTCCTAGTAGAGGATAAGCAACAAAAATTGTGTGAATTAAAATGAATATTAGTGAAAAAGGGCTAAAATTTGAAATATTGTATACTGCATCATCAAGAACATTTATTTGTGATTGATTCAACAGTAAAGGAAAAAAGTTAATGCAAATAATGCTAAAAATGCTATTATTAAGGTTACATAATAACCTACAGATTTATAGATTCTATTAATTGACTCAAATACAATTCCTTTTCAAGATGAATAAGAAGGTGGATGTAGCTGGTGTTTAAAGTTGTCTCATCTATATAATAATCTATTTTTCATAATACCCTTTTTATAATTTAACTATGTGTTTAATTTTAATACAAGAAACAAATAAGGATGTTAATTGTTTAAAGATTTTAAAAAGCACCAGTATATTTGGCGCCTTTTAAAAGAATATTTTATTTTATTCAAAATATTTAAGTATCAATTGATAATAATAAGTTGAATTTAAATCAATAACATTATCACGGTACACAATATTATCCACTGAAGGCGCTAAAGTAATTTTTCCAAAAACCTCTTCAGTTAAATATTGTTTATGCTCTTTCCAAAGAACTTTATTAGCTGCCAAACCTTTAACTCAAACGAATATTTGTTCATAGCTAATAAGACTATTTTCTACTTTAATTGCTTCAACAAATTTTTTAAATACATCTATTTGAACCTGTGTGGAAAATCCCGGGTCTTTATATAATTGTTTTGAAACTCAAATATACTCTGGAAAATAACTTAGATATTTTTCGGTCACTAAATGATAATTATAATTAAATGATTCTTCGTTTCTTCAATTTTCCAATATTCCGTTTTTAATTTTAAAATTAGTTTTGCCTGTTGCGTAATAGATTAAACTGTGGTTAACGCTTCAAAAAGATATTGCTGCTTCTACGCCTTTGTCTTCCCTACTAAAATATGGATTAGCTTTTACAAAAATAGGACTATCAAATTTCGAAAAGAAGAAAATTACAAACGTTAAATCGTAGCCCAATAATTTTCAAAACTCAAATTCAGTTTTAACAATGTTTAAATTAGTACTTCTGGATATTAACTTTATTTCATTTTGAATTTTATCATTTCCATTATACGTTTCTAAAAAATCAGACGATTCAATATAGTTATTTAAAATATTTTCTGTTTTAGCAAATCACTCTGGTAAGTTAGATTTATTAATCAAATTGGTTCTAAAATTTCACGTTAAAATTGAAATATATTTTTGAAGATTTATTTTTTCAATGTATTTAAAGTTTTCAATACTCATTTTGGAAATAGAATCCAAAACAGTGTACTGTAATTTTAAATTAAAACCCACACTTTTAGAAATTAAATATGTAGTATAGTTTCACTCAAAATTCGGAAATTTATTTTGAATATAATAATAATATTTTGCAATTTTACTTCTAATAATGTTGTTATTTAAACTAAAGTATAATTTTAATTTTCTAATTGATTCTCTTGCATCTTCTTCTGACATTTCATTTTTTTTATTATCATATCCATCAAAAAGATTATTAAATTCATCAACTAATGAAATGCTCAAGTCAATATTGCCGTCCTGGAGAATTAAAGGCGTTAAAAATTCTAACTCAAATTGTTTTTTTACATCTGAAAGATTACTAATAGATTGGAGTGTTTCCTGATAATGAACATATTTTTGAGTTACTCGTTCGATCAAATTGTTGTGACGATTTGATAATTTAAGTATTTTAAATACAATTGCAAATTGTTGCAAAATTAGTTTGCTATATGTATTAAATGAAGTTTTAGAAAGAATTACATTTTCAAATCAAGGAGCTAGCACTTCTTCAATGTATTTAAACACTTCATCATTATTTTTATTAATTCCAAGTGATAATTTCAAAAATAAATAATTTAATGATGAAAATGTATCTATTGATAAAGTTGCCGAATCATAATTAACATTTCCTAATTCAAAATTATTTTTTATTAAATTTATTAATGGCAAATTTTTATTTTCAAAGTCATATGAACTTATGGACATTAATTGTTCATATCAATTGTCAACATCTAATTTTATTTCGAAATAATTTTGAGTGAAACTATCATTCATCTGTTGATTGATGTCACCATACACTTCTTTGATTTTCTTATTGATAACGGCTGAAGATTCATTATTTATTTCTAAAGTATCTTGCTCGTCAATAAAATTAAAATTTTCTATTGTAACTAACTTATTTAAATTATTTATATGTTGTGCATAAGCAATTCCAATTCCCACAATTGGAGTTACAATAATTAGTCCCCCAGCCAAACCTCCAATTGTTCATCATTTTGCTTTTTTTGTCATATTAAACTAATTGATAAGCGAATGTTTTCCCTGTATCTGCATCAACATATCCTACAGCGTAATTAACACCATCTATTTCTGTTACTGTGACAAGACTATTATTATATTTTGATTCATTATTTTCATATACATCTAGTATCATTGCCTTAGCTGTCACAAATGCGGTTCTAGGAACATAACCGACATGTATATTATGTGATATGCCATAAGTTTGAACAGTAAAACCTGTATTTGGTGCTCTAAAATTTTGACTTTTCGCAACTAATTCAAAATTTTTAGTAGATAGATATGTTCTTGAAATATCAATTTTAGCAGAAGCCGATAATCCTAATTCATCTTTCGATACTTTACCTTGAACTTCACCGGAAGTACTGATTGTTACACCGTGTGAAATCGATCTAGAAGTTATAGTATCTATGGCCTGAACCACTGCTACATCTATAAATTTAACTACATTTTTTTTACCTTGTCCTATTACATAGCGGCTATCAACTTTAACTTGTCCTTTAGCTACTACTGATCTACTATATTCTTCAAAAGTATGATATTTGAAAAACAAGAATCAATTTTCTTTTCAATAGCCATCTCTTTTAATATATTGATATCCATCAAGATCAATGTCTAATTGACCAGGATAGTATGAAAATCAAGAACTACCGTAGTAACCTGGCAAAACAAATCCATTAATTCTACTTTCGAATTTACGATGCTTAACTCCTCAAAACGCATTAGTCCCATGTAAGTCAACTGGGTAATTTCCATATTCATTTACTGATAGCGTCACTGTAGGTGCCATTATTGCACCAGCAGAAAGAACTGCTGGCAAAGACAATTTCAAAATTTTTTTAAATAATTTCATTTTACATCTCCATTTTTTTTATTTATACATAAGTATTATAAGTTACATTAATTTTGATGACCTTGAAAGAGTGAAAATTGATAAAATCACATGATTTAAAAAGTTATTACGTGATTTTTATTGTAAAGTTTATATATGCTAAATATCAAAATTGGTTACAGAAAAATAAAAAAATTGAACAGTAGTGAACAAAATATATTTCGAGATATAGTTACAAATTGTCAATTTTACATAAACTCACCAATCAAAAAAATATTGATAACCCATCATATTTCAAAAAACTATTTGACAAATTTGTCGAAAAAATTAGGATTTCAAAATTTTAAAGATATGAGAATTTTCTTAAATATGTTTTACGAAAAAAAATCACTTTTTTTACACACAAAAAAATACGAACACAATTTTAATTTTTCATTTATGCATCAAATTAATTTAGAAATTGATAGAATCTTGAATAACAAAATTTCAATTTTCATAAATAATTTAAAATATGAAATCCCCAAAATTGTAATAGGAAAGTCTCTTGAGTGATTAAAAAATACTATCAAATTTAGCTTTCAATGCCAACAAATTTTGACATTAGATGAAATTTTGTATTGTAAAAAAAATCCAGAAAATGTAATTTTTTTTGGTAATGAAGAAGAACTATTATTTTTAAAAAAAACGCATCTGTTAACTCGTATCTTTCATTCTGTCATAAATTAACATTACCAAAATTTGAAAATCAATTGTCAAAAAATATTTATTCGTATTTTCAAACTAAAGACAATTTAGTAATTTTGCAGATTTTTTCATACATAGTAAATCACATAACATCTAATAACTCTTAAAATTAAAAACCCAAAACCTGTGGATATTGGTTTATTTTTCTATTTAAATAACTTTAAATATTCTCCGTATCCTGATTTTTCCATTTCTTCATATGGAATAAATTTTAAGGCAGCACTATTAATACAATATCTTAATCCGCCTTTATCTCTTGGACCATCGTTAAAAACATGTCCTAGGTGGCTATCGGCAGATTGGGAACGAACTTCTATTCTTGTCATTCCGTGACTTTTATCAACTATTTCTGTTAGGTTTTCAACTGGTTTTGTAAAAGCTGGTCAACCGCAACCTGAATTATATTTATCAATTGAAGAAAATAAAACTTTACCATCTACTATATCTACATAAATACCTTTTTCAAAGTGTTCATCATATTCATTAGTATAAGGTGCTTCTGTACCGTTTTCCTGTGTTACACGATATTGGATATCAGTTAATTTCTTTTTTAATTCTTTTTTATCTATTTTGCTCATACAATTATTATAGAAAATTAAACGTTATTGTTGCATACAAAATTATTGTAGATTATTTTTTAAATTGGTTTTTAGTTAAGCATAGCGACATAGGAAACAATTCAATAAGAAAATGTTAAAAATAGTGTAGCATTTTATAGTTATACTTAAAAATGCATTTTCTAAATGTATTGTGGTATTATTAAAAAACATTATGACCCATTCTAATGAAAGGAACTTATGGCCGGAAAAGATAAATTAACAGGTAAAGCACCAATGTTTGGTAATAACCGATCTCACGCTCTTAACTCAACAAGAAGAAGATTTAACTTGAATTTAAGATACATTACATTGGTACAAAATGGTCAAAAAATAAGACTACGTGTTACTGCCAAAACAGCAAGAACATTACGAAAAAAAGGTCTTATTTAAGATTACTCTGCATTACTTCATGATACTTAGCGGTATCATTTTTTTTATAAAAAAATGGGTTAGACCCATTAATTATTACTTACTAATTACATTTTGAAGTTTGCTTAGAATTTCTTCAAAAGTGATGTCATCATCCATAATTGCACTAATAGCAAATGCACTTTCTAGAAAAGCATTTTTAACTACTAAAATTTCTTTATCGCGAAACATTTCTTTAGCAATTTCTGCTTGCATCACAGAACTTCCGATATCGGGTAATAAAACTATTTTTGAATCAATTTCTTGAATGAAACCTGATATTTTTTCTAAATCAGTTCCTAGTGAATTATCTTCAAGTCCGCTTGCATTAATAATGTCATCAGCTTTTATTCCAGGCAGCATATTAATAATATATTCTTTAATTGATTCAACTAAATTGTAATGGTGTGAGATTAGAATTAGTTTCATTTTAAATATTAAGTAAACCCATAATTATTATTTTGCTTGAAGCGCTGCCTGGATCTATTGTTCCAATTGAACGCTTTCCAAGAAATGAAGCTCTTCCCTTTTTAGCTTCCATATCTTTTGTAGAATCAACAAATCCATTTAATTTCTTAATATTTTTAGCTTTATCTTTTTCTGTAGCATAAAAATTAGCAAAATTTTCTCAAACATCCATCATCGTTTTATCACCTAATTGTGATTTACCTAGTCGTTTAATTGTATAGACAAATGAAGCAGCAATTGTTTCAATTATTTCTTCTTTTGACATTGAATTATCAACTTTTACTGAAGCTTCTCTAAAAGACATCCCATATAAAGGTCCGCTAGCACCTCCTACTTTTGAAAGTAAGATCATACCTACAGATTTTAGAATTTCTTGGACATTAGTTTCATCTATATTTTCAATAGCTACTTTAACATTACTAAAACCACGTTCCATGTTAATTCCATGGTCTGAATCACCAATTGCAATATCTAGATCTGTTAAATAGTCTTTTTGAGAAATTATTTCATCAGCAATTTCAATAAAAACTTTTTTTCAATTCATAAATTAATCTCTATCAAACTTTTCAAGAATCGGTTTAAGTTTTTTTGTAATTTTAAGTACTGAAATTGATATTCCTGGCATATCTAAAGAAGTCATAAAAGTTCCCTTTTTAGCTCTAACTATTTTTATATTTTTACTTTCTAAATATTCAAATGTATCTTTAGCAACAATACTTAATTCCATGTCAGTTGTTGCACCTAGATTATTTATTAAAACTAATACTTCTGAATTTTTGTAATCTAAATCTGCTAAGATTCTATCTAAAATTAATTTAACAATTTCTTTTGAAGACAGCATTTTAGATTTTTTAATTCCTGGTTCTCCGTGAATTCCTAAACCTATTTCCATTTCATCTTCATCAATTTTAAAACTTGCTTTTCCTACAGCAGGAACCGTAACACTACCTAATGAAATTCCCATTGTTCTAACATTATCAATAACTTCTTGAGCTATCTCGGTAACTTGATCTAAATCCATTTTTAAACTAGCTGCTTTACCAGCAAATTTATGAACTAGAACTGTTCCTGCTATTCCTCTTCTGCCTTGTGTATAGGTTGAGTTTTCAACTGCAACATCATCATTAACAACAACCAAATTAGATTTAATACCTTCTGCTTCAGCTAATTCTTTTGCAATTTAAAAATTCATTAAATCACCAGAATAGTTTTTAACAATTAAAAGAGCACCTTTATCGCTTTTAGTATATTGCATTGCTTTTAAAATCATATCCGGAGTTGGACTAGTAAAAATATTACCTGCAACTGCAGCATCAAGATAATCTGCTTTAACATAACCGCCGTGTGCTGGTTCATGACCTGAACCACCACCTGAAATTAAAGAGACTTTACTTTTATCAATTTTCTTTTTATATATAACTTGTGATTCTAAATCAACTTCAATATTACTATCAAGATATTTAGCACCAATTAGCATTTCTTTTAGAATGTCTTCAATTTTATTTATTATTTTCTTCATATTTACCTCTCTATTATTATATTTTTAATATTGCAAATTTTTAGATAAGAACTTTTTAATACGGTTTTTTTCCACATTTTTTAAAAAATTTTACGTTTTTGAAAATTATTATTTTTATACCCTTTCAATTACAATGGTTTAAAATTAAAAATATGGAAATCGGAAGCATACATAAAGCCAGAATAGTAACAATTAATGAAAAAGGTATTTTACTTGAACTAACTAATGGCTGAAGCGGGATTGTGTCAAATTCAATTAAAATTGAAGCATTAAGTGCAAATATACTAAGGTATTTAAGAATAGGCGAATTTATTGATGTTAAAATCACAAAAATTTTAAATAATAATAGGTTTTTAGCAAGTTTTAAAGCTATTAGACCAAACTTAATGAGTCCGCGTAGTAAATACGAATTAAAACCAACAAGTGGCGGTTTCTGAAAATTAAAAGAACAAGCAGATAAGGATATAAAAAAATGAGCAAAATCAAATTAATTTTAGATCATGCAGTTTCAATGGATAACATTTTGAAATACAAAGATAAAGTAAAAACTATAAATGAGGAAATGAATAAATTCAACACTCCAGGTTTTGAAAAATTAGGTTGAAAAGATTTACCAGAAACTTATAATAAAGAAGAATTCAAGCTAATGAAAACTAAGGCTTTAGAATGGCAAAAAGATAATGTAGAAATTTTAGTAGTTATTGGTATCGGTGGTTCATACATGGGCGCTAAAGCTGCTATTGAATTTTTGCAAGGAGAATATCCAACTAATAGAGCAATGGAAATTCTTTTTGCTGGAACAAATTTATCTTCAACAGATTTGTATCAAAAACTTAGATATGTTGAAAAGAAAAAGTTTGCAATTTGTGTAATTTCAAAATCAGGTACAACACTTGAACCAGCTATTGCTTTTAGAGAATTTAGTGCTTTATTAGAAAAAAAAGTTGGACCTCATAATGCAAAAGATTACATTTCAGTTGTTACTGATGCAAATACTGGTACATTAGCTGAATTAACAAAAATTAAAGGATATACAAAATTTGTTTTACCTGAAAATGTTGGCGGAAGATTCAGTGTTTTAACACCAGTAGGAATTTTCCCAATGTTATGTGTTGGAATTGATGCAGAAGCAGTTTTAAAAGGTGCTGCAAAAGAAAATGAACTATATAAATCAAGTGATTTAGAAAATAATATAGCTTATCAATACGCTGTTGCAAGATATTTATTACATACTAAATACCCAGCAGAATTATTAGTTGCTTATGAACCATTTTTAAAACACTTAACTTTATGATGAAAACAATTATTTGCAGAATCAGAAGGAAAACTTGAAAAAGGACTTTACCCAACTGTTGCACTTAATTCTCAAGATTTACACTCAGTTGGACAGTTTATTCAAGAAGGTTCAAAAATGCTTTTCGAAACAATCATGTGAGTTGAAAAGCCTCAATTTGATTTAAAAATTGAAGATTCAATTGAAAACATTGATGGATTAAATTATTTAATTGATACAAGTGTGCACAATATAAATAGAGCTGCATATGAAGGTACTTTAGCTGCTCACGTTAATGTTGGTAAAGTTCCTAATATTCAATTGATAATTGAAGATAATTCTCCTGAATCATTAGGTGCATTATTCATGTTTTTTGAAAGAGCAGTTGCTATGTCTGGATATTTATTAAAAGTTAATCCTTTTGATAATCCTGGAGTAGAAGTTTATAAGGCAAACATGATTAATAAACTTAAAGCAAATTCTAAATCAAAATAATTAATTTAAAAAATTCAAATTGACGCTTAATTTATTTAGGTGTCAATTTTTAAATAAAAAAAAGCACTCGTGCTTATAGCTTGAGTGCGCCCATAATCAAATTTTAATTAAATGATTATGCACCATCTTTAAAAGATGTAATTATTCATTAATTCCGGAAATTATGTAAATTTTCGGAGTTCCGTATTTTTGTTTTAGATTTTCTAAAAGTGTATCGGCATTAGATTCTTTTTCTTGTGCTGCATGAACTCAGTTTGTAAATTCTTGAATCGGGAATGTTCTGTCAAATTTAACAATTGTTCTGCTAGCTCTGATTCCTGAAAATAACTCACTTTTATATGTTCTATCAACTCTCATAAAAACTCCACCTTCATAACTAACGTAAGTTGACATAACATTATCTTGTGGTGAATTTATATCATCTTCTCCAGTATGATCATGTGAGTGCCCGTGTCCATCTCCGTGGTCATGTGAATGTCCATCTCCGTGATCGTGTGAGTGATTATGGTTATGAGTATAGCTCTGACCGTCACGGTGTTCATCTATGCTTGTGTCATAATACGCAGGTGAATTTATTTCCTCTTTATTGAAAATATTTATAAGTGTATATGGGTGATAATAATTTATTTTACTATGACTTGTTACATTTTTAAAATCAATTGCAATTGGATTTTTAAACAAATCTTGAGCAGAAATTGGATTATTTTCAGTATCAACTATTTGTAACTTATTTGGATTAGAAATTATTCATGTTGAGTAATCTCTTAAAAATATTTTTAAATTTTTCGATACTGCAGGATCTAATTTATCATCTTTGATATTTGTTGTTGCTCCGATTTTGTCGTAAGCTGCTTTTACATCTGCAGAAGATTTAGTTATATTAGTATCTAAAGATTGAGTTAATTCATTCAAACCACCTTCAAATACTAAAGTTCTTAAATTTTTAACAACCTCTGAAGTAACAGATGGAGTAACTGTTGAACAAGCTACAAAACCAATTGAAGCTATCGGTATTACAGATCCTAGTAATAATTTTTTATATAATTTCATTTTTTCCTTAAACTAAACCGAATTGTCGGTTGATATATATTATTTTTTTTTCTGTAGCAACAAATATTAATGATTCAAGCAAATATTTAACTAAAAATATTGCACTTAATGTAGAAATAAAAGCAACAGCATTATTTATGTTATTTAAACCTCTATTATCAAGTGAATCATAATAAATCTTGTGAACTATTGAAGTGTATTCACCGGTGACTAAAAAGTAAGTTGCCAAAAAACCAAATGCTTCACTTAATGCTGCTAAGAACGAAAACAGCGTTAGTGAAATTACTTTTCTAACAATAATACTTTTAGTATTAACTAAATACTTTTTATTTTTGTCATCTTTTTCATAAGCTCATCTAGTGGAAGCTCTAAACAATAAATAGTAAAGAGCATAAAAAATAAAAACCACTAATACGTTATTCACCATGTAAAAAACTACATCGATTGGTGAATGAACTGCGTGAATAGCAAAGTGCAATCAAGGGGAACTAGTTGCAATTATTAATGTATATAAAACACCTATCATTTTTATTGCTAAAATTAAAACCATAGTTTCAAATATTCTTAGCATAAATGCACTACCTCACGGCAATGGAATTCCAGGTATTTCTAACATTGATAAAATTACTGATAAACCTAACAATATTGCTGTTAGAGCAATTTTATATGTCTCGCCTTTGCTATTCATTTTACTAGTTGCCAAAAAGTCCTGAAATATTATTTTTGAAAAAGTAATCTTTTCAATTTTTTCGAAAACCAGTTTTGATATGTCAATTTTTTTAAATTGATAATTTTGTGACTGAGGATGAGTAGTATCAACAATTTTGCGTTTTTTTACTAAACGCAAATATCATTTACTATTCACAATTGCATGAATTCATCAAATTTCATTTTTATAAATTAGTATTCAAACTATTGCATCTGCTATAAGCATTGAGATAGTTAATGAAATACCAAGAGAAATAAATAAAACTGAATTATGATCTCAAATAAAGGCAACTCTAATATCAACGTGGTCACCATGGTTAATGGTTCCTGAAGTAGAAAAATATACTAAACCATAAATTAATACACCTAATGCAATAAATGTAAATAATGCAAAAATATAAACATATGGACTTAATTTTGAAATTTTTAACTTGTATCAAATTTTTATAAATTTATTCATATTAAGTAGTAAATAGTACATCTCACTTTCATATTGTGTTGAAGAATTCATTGTTTTCAATAATAAACAAATAATTAGCTTGTGCCGGTATTGGTCTTACAAATTGTAAGTTTCAATATGCAAGAATTGCAAATACTAGTAAAGCTATATAGAGGCCTAAACCCAGTCACTGATAATAGTTGTTTTTTTGACGTGGATAATGGCTTCTAGGACTAGTTGAATCATAACCTTTTGCTTCTAAAGCTTGAGATAAATTTTCAGCTCTTTTTAAAGCATTTACAAACATAGGTATAACTACAGAAATGTGTGCTTTTGCTTTTCTAAAAATGTTTTTTGATTCAACATCAATTCCTCTAGCAGATTGTGCTTTTATTACTTGATGAAATTCATTTGCTAGTAAAGGTATGCTTTGAATTGCTAAAGAAAGAATTAAGCTTATCTTTTCAACCGGGAATTTTATAAATTTTAAAGGAGATAAAATTCCCTGAAAAGCTAATGTTAATTTTAGTGCTTGAGTTGTTGTAGTTAATCACAACATCATTGTTAAAATTACTACAATTCTTAGAGTGATAAATGTGGCTCTAGTTACAACTTTAGTATTAAATGAGTATCAAGTAACACCGCCATAAGAACCGCCTCCAGAATAAATAAATGATCCAAGAGATTCATTATTTACACTATTTCCAACTGTCAAATTAGGCAAATAAATAAAACCATTAATGAGCGTTAAAAAGATAAAAAAGAATATTGCAAATTTAATAATAGTTAGATAAATTTTTCAAGGTATTTTACTTAAAATCATAATTATAAAAAACAAAATAAGCATACCAATTAAAGCATATAAACCTGAAGCTAAAAACACAGACACAATTGATAAAATGATTGCAATAAGTTTTAGTCTTGGATCTAATTTAACTGCTCAATTATTTGTTGATAAATATTTTCCGTGAGTACTGTGCATTATTTTTGTCCTATACTACGACTTATTGACATTGCTAATTCTTTTATTGACCTATTGTGTAAATTATCTAGTTTCATACCTTTTTCAGCTAATGCATTTTGCATTTTTATTACCGAAGGAATTTCAATTCCAAGTTTACTTACTAATTCTTTATTATTGAACAAATCAAAAGGATTTCCTTCATAAACAATTCGCCCGTTGTCCAAATATTTAATTTCGTCTGCAACTTCTAAAACAAAATCAATATCATGACTAACAATAATAACTCTTCTTTTTTCCATAGTTTTCAACTGCTCAATCATCTGTTTTAATCATGTTACACCTTCAGGATCTAAACCTACATTGGGTTCATCTAAAATTAATGTTTCAACTTGATTTGCCAATATACTCGCCAAAGCTAATCTTCTTTTTTGTCCTGCAGATAATTGAAACGGACTTCTATTTAATAAATCTTCAGGTAAATGAACCATTTTCAAATATTGAAGCGCATAAGCATAATTATTTTTTTGAACCAATTTTAAATTAACTGGCCCGGCTAAAATTTCTTCAGCTATATTATTTGAAAATAACTGATAATCAGGAAATTGAAATACTAATCCAAATTTGCTTTTTAATTCAGAAAGATAATAATTATCTTTATTTGCAAATAAAAAGAAATTACCATTTTCTAAATAACCTGTTTGTGGTTTTATAAGCCCATTCATAATTTGAGTTAATGTGCTTTTACCGCTTCCTGTTTTACCCATTATTACGGTTGTCTTTTCGTGCTTAATTACTGTTTCAATATTTTTAAGTACGTGATTTGGTTTCTTAGGTTCATCAAAATAAAAAAAATTAATTCTATGCAAATGTAATGATTCATGTTCTCATAAACTATTTAAATTCATCATCTGATTATTTGCTAAAAGAATATTATTTCTTTCTACAAAACTAATTAATTTCTCGCATTTTTTTAAATATTTATATTTATTCAAAAGCATCTGACTTTGAAATACATCTAAATGGTGATGGTCATGTTCTGATTGAGCAACTTTTTTTATTTTTTGGTGAATCTTATAATGTTTGGAATTTATTTTTTGTAAATATTTATTGAATTTTTCAATTACACTTGTTAATTCCTGACTATATTTTTCAATATTTATTTTTGCATTAAACATAATTGTGTAGCTAGGCTTTCTACATTTAAATCATCTGACTTAACATTTATGTTTAGATTTTTTAATTCACTAATCAGGTTTGGTAAAAAAGGCAATTCTAATCCATTTTCTAAAAGTAAATCTTTATTATTTATTAATTCCTTGTATGTCAATTTAGCAATAATATTTCCGTTTTTGAATATAAAAATGTTGTCTGCTTTTACCAATTCTTCCATATCGTGACTCACAGATATTATTGTTCTGTTTTTTTGTTTATGAAGTTGGGAAATTATATTTTGAATTTGTTTTTTGCTTTTGTAATCTAACATCGAAAATGCTTCATCTAAAATTATTATTTCTGGGCTAAATGCTAAAACCGTAGCTAATGCAACTTTTTGCTTTTGGCCTCCACTTAATTGATCTGGTGCAGTTTTTCGGTAATCAAGCATATTTACATCGGTTAATACATTGTGGACAATGTCAGGCATCAATTCAGACTTGAAATTATAGTTTTCTAAACAAAAAATTATGTCTTCTTCAACTGTTGATCCTATAAGTTGAAAATCAGGATTATCAAAAACTATTCCAACTTTTTTTTGTAATTTTCTGCCGTTGGATTTTGATTTTAATTGTCCTAAAATTTCAATTTCCCCATCATATTGTTTAAGCACGTTTGCTATAAGTTTAGTTGTTGTAGATTTTCCACTACCATTTTGACCTACAAAAACATTGTAAGTACCTTGCTCTATTTCCAAATTTAGGTTGTTTAAAATAAGATCACTATCTTTTGAATATTGAAATTTAAGATTTTGAATTTTAATTGCTTGTGGCAATTTTTTATTTTCATTCATAATATTAAATCTTTCTACATGAATTTTTAATCATTATAACAAAAAAATGTTTTTTAGCCATTAAAGAACATAATAGTAAATGTTTTATTTGTAAGAGCAAAATAATTAGACAATTATACGATTTGCGAAATTCTTCTGTTTATTCAAGGCGAAAATACTAAATAAGCAACTAATGTGATTGATAAAGATATTACAGATCCTGCGGCCTGAATGTTAATTAATGATGAAAACCCAGTTTGTCCTAAATTTTTAAATCACAAGCTAATTGTCTGTTTATCTATCCCGTTTAATACATACAAAGGTCATAAGTATTCATTTCATGATTGGACGGTAGTAAAAAGTATTATCAAAAATATTGGAACTTTTAGATTTGGTAAAAATACATATCAAATTTTATGTCTAAGTCTTAGATTGTCAATTTTTGATTGATCAAGTTTATTTTTATCTATATTTTTGAATGCTTTATAAACATATAAAAGTAAAAAAAATGAAAAAAATGAAGTTGTTGTAAGAGAAAAAACAATAGATGTTTCTAAGAGATTGTAAGAATTTAATAATTGTTTGAGTGGTAAATATATTGTAAATTCTGGTACCAAACTTATTATGATAAAAAAGATAAAAACTGTAGTACGCAATGATTTAGATGCTTTGGACATTGCATAACCAGCTAATATATACGTAACAATTCTAATAGATAAAACAGTTACTAAAGTTGCAATCGAATATGAAGTTGCTTCTCAAAAATCTTGATTTACAATACTAGAATAATTTTCAAAATTTGCTGCATCTGGTATTAATGAAATCTTCCCTCTTGTTAAAAAATCAGTACTCATTAAACTTGTTACAAGTAAAAAATAAAGTGGAAATAAAACAATCACTAAAACAAAAACCAAAATAAGGATTTTAGAAAATTCCTTCGTTCACTTACTATATTTAAACACGTTGCTCCTGATGTTTAAATTTTGAGGTTATTTTTTTAGTTACATTTATAAAAAATAATATTGTAGAAGGTCTTGTGAAATTTAACAATATCACAAGAAATAAAATATAACCAAGTGATATTATGCTTGCTGCATATGCTAATTGAAAATCTAAATTAATATTTAAATTTTGAGGATTTAAATAGGAAAAAATATAACTAGACAAAGTGTGACCTCTTAGTGAATCTAAGTCTAAATCAATTATTCCATATGGCACAAGAAAAGCACTAAAAGCAATATTTGTATAAGCAACATTTAAAAATGTTTTATTTATTTCGTGATAATAAACATATTTTATTTTTTGTCACAAACTTATGTTATCTAAAATAAAAATTGTTTTGTATTTTAAATTCATTTTGGAAATTGCAAAACTAAAAATTACTAAATTAAAAGGTAGTGATCTTCATAATTGAAATAAAAAATAAACTCATAAAAATCCTATACTATTTTCCCCTACTCCAAAACTAATATTGAGGTTAAATATTTTCGAAAAAGCATTTTGCTCACCAAATAAAAAAATAAATGACACTCCTATTGCAAATGAAGAAATAAAAAATTGTGAATAAAAAGCAGTTATTAAAATATTTTTAGATCATCTAAAAATTAGACTATTTAACAATAATGCAAGTGAAAAACCTAAAAAAAGAGAAATTGGTGTAACTAAAAAAATTAAAAAAGTCGAATTACTTATAGCCGATTTAAATTGAGGATCAGCTATAACATTTTTATAATTGTCAATTCCGATATTAAAGCGGGTTTTGTCAAATTCTGAAAAAACTCTAAACGATTCTACATATGATTTGATTATGGTTAACAAAATAAATATTATTAAAAATATTAAAATTGGTGCTAAATAAGCAACGGATTTTCAATTAACTAAAAAGTATTTTTTAATATCAAAAAAAATTTTTTTAGATTTAAGCATTTATAAGATTTCCTAATTTATCGTATTTTAAAATTTTGCTATTATCAAAAAAAACATCAACATTGTCGCCTTCTTTAAGATTTAAATTGCTTGAAATATAGAAAAATTCAAATTCATCATTTGAAATTTTAAATCTCTTTATTGGCCCTAAATTTTTGGTTTGAATAACTGAATATTTACCCGTAATATTTGGTTCTATATTTATATGATTGCTTCTTATATATTCGCTACCATTTTCATTTTTTTTCAATTGAACGATTTCGGGCTTACCAATAAATTTAGCTACAAATTCAGTTATTGGTTTTTCATATATTATTTCCGGAGAATCTTGTTGTAATATTTTTCCTTGATTCATAACTAAAATTTTATCGCTTAATTCTATTGCATCATTTTGATCATGTGTAACTAGTAAAAGAGTGAAACCAAATTGTTTTTGGATACTAGAAATAAATTTTTTAGCTTCTTCTTTAATGTTTTCATCTAATGAAGCAAATGGTTCATCCATAATTAATAGCTTTGCATTTTTGATTAAGGATTTTGCAATAGCAACTCGCTGTTTTTGTCCGCCTGAAAGTTCATTTGCTTTTTTGTTTTTGATATTATGAATTCCTAAAATTTTCAAAATTTCTTCAATTCTTTCATTGATATTTTTTTTAATTTTTATTTCTGCAATAAATTTAAAAATTAACTTAGGTTTTTTTGCTAGTTTTTTCGAAAGTAAAAATAATAGTTTTATTTTAAAGATTAAAAGAAGATTATTACTATTTTTAGAAATAACACTAAATTTATTTTCAAACATTTTTTCAATTTCATTTATCGACTTTAATTTGTTTTTGTTTAGAAAATTAAGGTATCTATCTTCTAAAAAAGATAATTGAAATTCAATTGAATTATAAGCAGAAAGAAATATATTTTTTTTAACACTAATTTGTTCGTAAAGTTGAGAATCCTGAAAAACAAAACCAATATTGGATTTTGAAAAGTAATCCGAATAATTAAACGAAGCAGTATCTGAATTTAGTAGACCGGCTATTATTTTTAGTAATGTAGTTTTACCGCTTCCTGATGGACCTACAATTGTAATTATTTTTGATTTAGGTATTTCTATATTTTCGATATTTAAAATTGAATCTTTTTTGTAAGAAAATTTTAAATTTTCAATTGACATCAAATTGTTAGATAGCATATTTTAATTATACGTATAATAAAAAATAATTGAGTTCACAAATTTATGTAGAGTAAAATTTAAATATGTTTCAATTTAATAAATCAGAAGACCAAGATTCAGAATTCAAAATGTTACTACCAGTATCGTCACGAAAATGACTTAAAACACTTGTAGGCTATTTAAATAGTGGAAAAGAAGGATCTATTTATTTTGGTGTCAATGATAATGGTGTTGCCGTAGGATTGCAATATTTTAATAGTCAAAGTTCACTAACTACAAATGTGAATGAAATTCATATTTGCTTAAATTCAATTGAAAAATGCGTTGATAGAACGGTAATATTTATCGCTGAGGAGATACAAAAAAGAATTACACCAGAATTATTGCCTTATTACTATTCGATTAATGTTATTTCAAAAAATCCCTTTGTAATAGAACTTAAAAGTCGAAGAGTTACCGAATTAGTATACGGGATAAAACCACAGGCTGGTGAAGAAATCAAGTATTATTTGCGTGGTGGAAGTCAAACAAGATCATTAAATTTTCAAGAAATTGAACAGCTTAGACAAATTAGACAAAAAGAAATCAATTTTCAATATTTAAATAGCCCTATTCCGTACCTTGCATTTCAACAACTTTATAATTTGATTAGCCCTCAAATGAAATATAAAGAATTTATAAAAAAATCATTATATGAAGAAGGATTTGTTGTGCCTGGTTTGAATTATTGAAATTATGAATCATATTTACTTAGTGATAAATCAAGCGCCAAAGTTGTAATAAACAATTTTACAAATAAATTAAATGATAAATATAACCACAATAAAACAATAGTCGAAAATTTATCGCTTCCACTATTGTTATTTGAAGTTAAAAGTATTTTGTCAAACTTGTGAGATCAAGTTAATGAGCCAAATTTATTAAATGAATTAATTGAAAATTCAATTTTAAATAATGATTATTACGACTTTGCAAATAATAGTCCAACTATCGAAATCTTTTATGACAAAATAACAATAACTCATTATGACAAATTTGACAAATTTGAAAAGTATGAATTAAATAGACGAATTGTTGAAAATAATCTTTATCCGAATCTTTTAATTTATTTGCGTAAAAACAATATCTTGAATTACTCAAATAAAAAGTTTAAAAAACTAATATCAAAATATGGAGATAAATTTTATGTTTGTGACCGTTTCAGCATAACTTTTACAGTTTTTTATAAATAAATAATTTTATAAAATAATCGCTGTATTGAAAAATATTACTAATAAGATAATATAATTAATTACTATGAAATTTAACAATGAATTACGCATCAAAGGTGCAAGAGAAAATAATTTAAAAAATGTTAATCTTACTATACCAAAAAATAAATTAATTATTTTTACGGGTTTATCTGGAAGTGGTAAGTCTTCATTGGCATTTAATACAATTTATGAAGAAGGAAGAAGAAGATATGTCGATTCATTATCTTCATATGCACGTCAGTTTTTGGGTAACACAAAAAAGCCAGATGTTGATTCAATTGATGGTTTATCACCAGCTATAAGTATCGAACAAAAAACAACGCACAATAATCCTCGTTCTACTGTTGGAACTGTAACTGAAATTCATGACTATTTAAGATTGTTTTTTGCAAGAATTGGAATTCCGCATTGTCCAGTACATAAAATTGAAATTCAAGGTAAAAAGACAAAAGATATTATTGATGCTATTTTTGAATTAAAAAATGATTCAAGAATAATTATCCTTGCTCCATTAGTTGATGGTGAAAAAGGTACTCATCAACAATTGTTTGAAAAACTAAGAAAAGAATCTTTTTTAAGAGTTAAAGTTAATGGCACTATTCTTTCACTTGATGATAATATCGAATTAGAAAAAAATAAAAAGCATGTTATCGATATTGTTATCGATAGAATTGTTTTAAATGAAGAATCTAGAAGCAGAATTGTTGAAGCAATTGAAGTGGCTTTAGAACATGGAAAGGGTATTATCAAAATTGAAAATAGTGATACCAAAGAAATTAAAACATTTTCAAAATTACATAGCTGTCCTTATGGCGATTTTGAAATGCCTAAAATTGAGACTAAACTTTTTAGTTTTAATAGTCCATACGGTATGTGTGATTTTTGTAAAGGTCTAGGTTCTGAATTAAAAACAGACTGAGAATTATTAGTTCCAAATAAGGATATTTCAATTGATGCTGGAGCTATTAAATATTTTCAAAATACAGTTAACTCATCTAATTTAGAATGACAAGAATTCGCAGCGATGTTAAATCATTATAAAATTAGAACTAATGTTCCAATTAGAGAATATACAAAAAAATCATTAGACATAATTAAATATGGTTCTAACGAAGAAATATATTATTCATTACAAAGTGATGCAGGACAAACTTATAGAAGAACTAAAACTATTGAAGGTATTCTAACTAAAATAGACCGCCGTTATTATGAAACTACAAGTGATGCAATTCGAACATATCTTGGAAAATATATGTCAGAAGCTGAATGTCAACATTGTAAAGGTGCTCGTTTAAATACACATGCTTTAGCAGTAAAAATTGACAATAAAAATATAGATGATTATTCAAAAATGTCAATTGAAGATGCATTAGATACAATAATCAATTTAAACTTAGATAATACACAAACTGAAATATCAAAACTTATAATTTCTGAATTAACTAACAGATTAGGGTTTTTAGTTGATGTAGGTTTAGATTATTTAAGTTTAATAAGAAAAGCCGAAACTCTTTCTGGTGGAGAAGCACAAAGAATTAGATTGGCAACTCAAATAGGTTCTCACTTAACTGGTGTTTTATATGTTCTTGATGAACCATCAATTGGATTACACCAAAAAGATAATTTAAAATTAATTAAAACATTAAAAGACATGGTGGATTTAGGTAATACATTAATTGTTGTAGAACATGATGAAGATACAATGCGTGTTGCAGATTACATTGTTGATATTGGACCTCTAGCAGGTAAACATGGTGGCGAAGTAGTTGCTCAAGGAACTATTGAAGAAATTATGAATGTGCCTGAATCAATTACTGGTCAATATTTAAGCCAAAAACTTAAAATTGAAGTTCCAAAAAAACGCCGCAAAGGCAGTGGTAATTATGTAACTATTAAAGGTGCTAGAGAAAACAATTTAAAAAATCTTACAGTTAAAATTCCTTTAAACAAATTTGTAGCAGTAACAGGTGTATCTGGAAGTGGTAAATCAACTTTAGTTAATGATATTTTAGTTAAAGGAATTCAAGAAATAATTTCAAGAAGTACAGTTAAAAGTGGCTTACATACCGAAATGACAGGCTTAATTTATATTGATAAAATTGTTGATGTATCTCAATCTCCAATTGGTAGAACGCCTAGAAGTAATCCTGCTACATATACTGGTGTTTTTGATGATATCAGAGATATTTTTGCAAATGTAGAAGAAGCTAGAGCAAGAGGTTATGCTAAAGGTAGATTTAGTTTTAACGTCGATGGCGGAAGGTGTGATAAATGTAATGGTGATGGTCAATTAAAAATTGAAATGCACTTTTTACCTGATGTTTATGTTACATGTGATCATTGTGAAGGACAGCGTTATAATTACGAAACATTAGAAATAAAATATCGCCATAAAAACATTAGTGATGTTTTAGACATGACTGTTGAAGAAGCTTTAGAATTTTTTGTAAACCGTCCTAAAACATTATTTAAATTGCAAACTTTGTATGATGTTGGAATGGGCTATGTTAAATTAGGTCAATCATCAACAACTCTTTCTGGTGGTGAAGCGCAAAGAATTAAATTAGCAAGTCACTTACTTAAAAAAGCTACTGGTAAAACAATATATGTTCTTGATGAACCAACAACAGGTTTACATTCTTATGATGTTCAAAAGTTATTGACAATAATTAATAGAATAGTTGATGGCGGCGATACTGTTGTAGTAATTGAACATAATTTGGATATGATTAAATCAGCAGATCATATTATCGATTTAGGTCCAGGTGGTGGAGTTCACGGTGGTAATATTATTGCTCAAGGAACTCCAGAAGAAGTAGCCAAAGTTGATAAATCTTACACAGGTCAGTTCTTAAAAGGAATGTTGAATGCAAAAGAATAAACAAAATATCACAATTAAAGTTAAATCATTAGTTGATAAATTTAATTTAGAACTAGTTAATAAAACGACATTAGATAAAATGGATAACCCTTCAGTTATAAGTGCTGGTTTAGGTTTAGCTGGTTATCCAGAATATGATAATTTAGAAAAAGTTATCATCGCTTGATCTAGTAAAGAAAGCAAATTTTTTGATTCTTTAGATAAAAATTTATTGAAAAAAAGAATCAAAGATATTTTTGACCGTAAACCTGCTTTAGTTTTACTAGGCAAAAATATGGATAAAAAATACCATAAATTAATTATTGATTTAGCAACTGAAGCTGATATTCCTTGTGTAATCACTTGAATGGACATGTCACAAATCCACGGTACACTTGGTTCATATTTACTTAGAGAATTTGCTCCAAACTATCAAATCCATGGAACCTTAATGAGAGTAAGTGGATATGGTGTTTTAATTATGGGGGATTCAGGGCGTGGTAAAAGTGAAGCAGCTTTGGAACTATTGCAAAAAAGGCACCAATTAATTAGTGATGATGCTGTTTTGGTTTGTCAAATTGGAAACGAAATTTATGGCACAAGTCCTGAAATTACAAGAAATCTTTTAGAAGTTAGAGGTCTAAGCATTCTTGATGTTGAAAAAATCTATGGATATCAAGCGATGATTGATGAACATGTTATTAATTTAGTTGTAAAATTAATCCCAGAAACTGAAAATCATGATTTTGATAGATTAGGTGATTCAAATTTGAAATATACTATTTACAACATTGATATTCCATTAATTGAGATTCCAATGCGTATCGGTAGAAATACTTCTAGTTTAATTGAAGCAGCTGTAAATGTCCAAATTTTAAGAGACCAAGGTTTTAATACATTAGATATAATAGGTGAAAGAATAAAGGAGAAAAATGACGAGTAATATTGATTTTAGTAATTGGTATCCTTTTAGAGAAGGTGAAGCAACTTATCTTTTTACCATCGGAACTTATCAAGTCCCAATTTATACTTTCACAATGTTAATAGGAATGCTAAGTGCGATATTAACAATTGTATTTTTTTGAATGAGAAAAAAATATTCACTTGAAATACTTTTTACATTAATTTTAATTACCATTCCTTCTTCAATTATTGGAGCTAGATTATGGTTTATATTTGAAAGGCTCATTTATAACCCGGCTGATCCGTTCCCTAATTCGGCCTGGTATGAAGTCTGAAACGGTGGATTAGCAATCCAAGGTGGTGTAATTGTTCCTACGATATTGAATTTAGTTTACTTATATTTCAAGCGTGAATTAGTAGATTATCGTTATGCAATAAGTTTTATTTTACCTGCTGTTCTTTTAGGACAAGCAATCGGTAGATGAGGTAATTATGCTAATCACGAAGTTTATGGAAGAATAGACACAACTGGTGAATATACCTTAATCTGAGGTGAAGCTTTAGCAAGGCAAATGTATATTTACAATGCTGCTGATCTTGCTTCAACTGCTGCGTTAAGAATTCCTTTATTTTTATATGAATCAATCTTGTCGTTAGTCGGTTACTTTGTAATGGTATGAATAATCAACTTATTTGGTTTATTAAAACCAGGTACAACCGGCGGAATATATATGTTTTATTACGGATTGGTCAGGGTCATAATGGAACCACTCCGAGAAGAAGGCTATGCATTTTATTCAGTACTAGGTTACTTAATGCTTGCTGCTGGAGTGTTAATGATTTTATACTTTGAAATTCCATTTAGACAGCGCTATGCCAAAATAAAGCGGAAATATTATTTTGATTACGTAATAATAGATCGCAAACCTTATGCTTGATTAGAAAAATTATTACCTAGTCCAAAAATTAAAAGTGTTACATTTGAAACAACAGTTGAAAATAATGTTGAAAGCACACAAATAGTTGGTATGATGAACCGTCGTAGAGCTATTAAAAAAAGAAGACCGGACAAGTAAAATAAGAAATTAATTCGGACTATGTCCGATTTTTTTATTTAAAAAACCTTATCCATTTTAGCCCAGTTAAACATCTTCTACAATTCAAATCAAATTGGTTCATTAAAATAATATTTTGAACTTGAATAAGATAAATTTCAAATTGTTTTTAGTTACTAAAATATTTATTATAAAATTTATTATTTCTATCGATATGTTTTTTAAATTTTGCAGAATCCAATTTAGCAAATTTGAATTTTAATAATTTTGGACCATCAAATATCAATAATTGTCCTAAACTCACAAGATGAGCAAAAATTATTATTATCAATCCTACTAAAAATCATGTGAATTCATTACGCAAGTACTGACCTTGTGTCATTAAAACTGAAAAATATAATGCCCAATTTAGAAGATAAATACTAAATCTTGAAACATAAATCACAAACACATATTTGTATTTATTTGTGAAATTTTGAAATACAAATAAGAAGATAAATATGGTTTGAAATATTGTTGACAAGAATATTAAAGTAGCGGCTAACCTGCCTTCATTTGTCAATAATATAATTAAAGGAACTTCAAAAGCCAGCAATAACGCGAATATAAAAACGTTTAAAATTAGTATTAAAATAAATATATTTTTTTTAAGCAATAGTCCTCTTTTCGTTCTTGATTACAAGAATAATTTTTTAAGATAACAAAATTATAAAAAATTCCCCAAAAATAATTCTATTTTCAGGAAATTTAAAAATATTTAAAAGAATTATTTGATTTTAATTCACTAGTTTTCAATGTAATTTATCTTACTCAAACATGCTTACTTATTATCTAACCTTTAAGTCTTTTTAGATAATAAATTTGAGCAGAAGCAACTATTGCATCTCCAGCTGGAGAAATAAATGAAGGTACTTTAATGCCTTCAAAATCTAATATTCCTAATCTTGTTCCGATTGTTGTTAGTCTTTCTAAATCAGAACCTTTGTAGACTTCCGCTTCTTCATACCCATATCCTAATAAAGTTGTGTAGATATAATTGTTTTTGTATAAATCAGTATTAGTTGTATCAATAGGTTTTGTTATAGATTTAAAAAAAACTAAATTATTTATAATTTTGGTAGGCGGAGTATAGTTCACAAAATCAAAGTTTTGAAAACCACTTTTTGTGAATTCTTCAGCATCTTTGTTATACATGTTAACTGTATTGTTTTCATGATCAACAAAAGACCCATATAATGAATCAGGTAAAGTTTGAAAATCTTCGTTAAATCAACCATCGTAAAAACTATCATGAATTAATTTTAAGTTTGAATTAGCTCGTTCTTCTGAGACATATTTAGGAATTATTAATCCATCAGTTAAACTAATTTTTGATTTAATTTTTGCGCTTCTAGTTGGATTTCTTGAGCCTTGAAAATTTTCATCTGCATAATTAACAAAATTATCTGAAGCAAAAAATGAATCAAGAGCATCTCCGTTATAAATTAAAGCTGCAGCAATATTTAATTGTGGATTTATTAAACCGTTTAACATAGGCTGACTATCAGTGGAAAATAAAATTTTTGATGTATTTTCAATACCGGTATTTAGTCCTTTTTCTATTTGTGCAACAAAATTATCGACATATTTTGAATTAGTTTCTATATCTAAAGCTCCATCAAAATTTTCCACGTCTTGATTAACTAAATTCATTGACCCATATGCAATGTTGTCTCTCATTTCATCGTGGAATGAAAATATTTTGTCCGAACTAACTAATGAATTTAAAACTTTTAATAAATTTTCAATGCTCTGTCCATCACTAGCTGAATCTAAAGATTTAATTCTAGTTTCGAAATCAATTTCTTCATTTGAAATTTCGGATTGAGTTAAATTAGTTTTAATAATGTCGTTTCAGTCGTAAAAGATTTCTTTATATTGAGTATAGTAAGGGACCATAAAATTTCACAAATGTAAATTTTGATTTGGGAAAACTTGATTTATATAACTATCAAAAAATGAAAATTGCTCGTATACAGAATCAGTAAATGTTGCCTGCGCCCATGCAGAATCATAATTATTAATTCCTCGTTCTCTTGATGTTCCTTTTATGTTAAAAAATGCATCATAATCAATTTGTCTTAGCAAGCCTTCTTTAATCATTGAAGCAATTTGATATCCACTTGTAATTCCTGCTGAAACTCTTTGTGCTAATATTTGATCTTTAAAATCATTAACATCAGTATAAGTACGATATGAAAAATTTTGACTTAGTTCTTCAATATTACCTTCACTTGCATATGCTGCAAAATTAAAAAAAACAGGTCTTGATGGAGTAATTGTTTTATAAACTCCTGCACCAACTATTCCACCAGCAATTCCTAAAGTAGCAGCACTAATTCCTACGATTTTCAAAACTTTTTTACTTAAAAATTTAGACATTTTGAATTTCCTTTTGATTGCGTTTAAAGAAATTTTTCACACTTATTTTTCTTTCATTTAAAAATTTTCTATTAATTGATAATAAAGAATTTTTTGCCGCAATCATATTTTTATTTTGTCTTCATTTAAATGCAATATAAACTAAATTACCAAAAATTGTAACTATAAAAAGCAACGAACCTAATGCCAGTGCTCATGGTCTAAAATTAGCTGAATAAAGCTGCACACCAACAGTGTCAACATTTGAAACAATTCTAGTTAAAATAAAATCATCAAAACTTAAAACAACAGTAACAATTGTTGCAAAAATAAGTGGCATTAGCATGTAGCGTAAATAAGTTTTAAATCATGTTCTTATTTTCCCATAACCTAAATCTTGACTTGCTTTAAATTGACTTGAATTAAATTTTTCACTACGTGGAAATAGTAATAATGTTACAAAAGGCAATATAACAACAACATGTGAAATAACTGCTCTAAATAAGCCTTCATCATTTTCGGAAAATGCTCCAAATAAACTTGTAAATACTACACCTAAACCTAAAGCTGTAATAATATCAGGATTAATTAAAGCAACGTTAGCTAGTCCTTCTACAACAACACGATGTGCTTTTTGTTTTTGTCTTCAAAGACCATAAACTATTAATGTTGCAAGTGGAACAACAATTAAAACTGTAAAAAATGCTATTAATGTTGAATTAGCAATTGCATTTACAACGTTGTGAGAAAATAATTCTACATAAGCACCGTTTGTTGTACCGTTTCAAGTAATGAAACTTAATTCTCCTTTATCTGAAGGTTTATTAAATGAAAATATAACCATAAAAATAATAGGAATATATGTTAATAATACAATTATTGAAATGAAGGACATTTTGGCAAATGATTTTAAATTAAACATTTTTAAACCCCCTTCTTTTCATTATTAATCTAGGAATAAAGTAGATACAAATATATGCTGTGGTCATTAAAATTAAGACTATCACAACAATGTTTGATGCTGAAGCTACTTTGAATATATTTGATGGTTTTGCTAATACGTCAATAGTATTTCCAACTAATTGTGTTTGTGCAACATTTGGTAAAAGTTTTTGACTTATCCCAACTGAAGTTGCACTTAATAAAAATATTAAAACAAATCCTGATAGTATAGCTTTAATAGCATAAGGAATAATAACTTTTATAAATGTTTGAAAATAATTGTTCCCTAAATCTGTACTTGAATTTACAATGTTTTTAGGCATATCAATAAATACAGAATATAGTGGGATAATTGCAAATGGTAAATATAAATAAACCATACCTATGATTAAAAAGAATTCATTATTTAACAAAATTTCATTTCCTGAAATAGCAGTTGAAACACCACGTAACGCTAAAATTCTAACTAATGTCAAAATGAAAAGTGGAGAAATAATTAAACTAATAGAACTAAATCTAAATATTGAACTTGTAGATCTAGCCACAACATATGAATAAGGTATGGCTACAATTAATGCAAATATAGCAGCAACTAAGCCTGTTCAAATTGACCTTAAAATTATTAATCATAATTCAGGTGAAGTAATTAAATTGTAATTATCATAAACAATCACATCGCCATTTTCAACTTGACTAATTGGGCTAAAAGCTTTTATAGCAATAAAAATTAAGGGAGTGATTATAAAAAAAGCAGCAAAAACTAAAAAAGGAATAATCAAACTTAAACGGGGATTAAAACCTAATTTGTCTACCATAAATTTTTTAATTGCACTAACCATTTTGATTACCAACTAAGTTTTCTTGTTGCATTAAATGAATATCATCAATATCTCAATTTAAATATACCTTTGTATTAATATCATAAAATTCTGTTGATTCAACAAGCAGAGTTTTTTCTTCAGTGATTTTTACTTCTGTGATGTAGTAAGAACCTTTATATGTTCAATCTTGAACAGTACCTGAAAAAGCACCTCTTGAAAGTGAAATAGAAATATCTTCTGGTCTAATTAGAACATCCAATTTTTGACCAATTTCAAACTCATTTTGAATTGTTCTAAATGTTTTACCTAAAAATTCAATTTGATAATCACCTCTAAAAATTCCTTCAAAAAAATTAGATTCACCAATAAAATTAGCAACTCATTTATTTTTTGGATAATCATATATTTTTTCAGGTAAATCAAATTGTTCAATTTTCCCATTTCGAACAACAATAATTCTGCTTGAAAGTTCTAATGCTTCTTTTTGATCGTGAGTAACAAAAACGAATGTTAAATTCAATTCTTCTTGAAGACTAACTAACAGTTTTTGCATTTGAGTTCTAATTTTTGCATCTAGAGCAGAAAGTGGTTCATCTAATAATAAAATTTTGGGTCTAATCGCAAGTGAGCGAGCTAAAGCAACTCTTTGCTTCATTCCTCCGGAAAGATTATTAATATTTTCTTTTCCATTTCCTTCTAAACCTACAAGCTGTAACATTAATTCTACTCTTTTGTCAATTTCTTTTTTAGTTAAAGCTCTGGACATGTGTCGATGAGTAAATGATTCAGTTTTTAAAGAAACATAGTTTTCTCAATGTGAATATTTAAAATCACTATCATCAAGTCATTTTTGAATTTTAGCATGCTCTTTTTTGTTCAATAATTTTGAGTTTTTATCGCTCTTTTCAAATTTTTCTAATTTGGCAATATATTCAGCTTGGATTTTATCCAACTTATTCATTTCAAGTTTTGCTTTTGCTTTTCATTGCTCTTTTAGTTTCACTAATTTGGGTTGCATTTTTTCAACTAATGAATCTACAGGTTTACGAATTAATTTTAATCCGTAACTAACATTACCAGCTACATCTAAATGCGGAAACAAAGCGTAATCTTGAAATATTGTCGAAGTTGGTCTTTTATTTGGGCTTAGATCTTTAACATCTTTTCCTTGAATAACAATTTCACCTCTAGTCGGATATTCAAATCCACCTAGCAATGACAATATTGTACTTTTACCACTTCCGGACGGTCCTAATATCGTTATAAATTCACCTTCATAAATTTTTAAATCGATTGACTTTAAAACATCCTTAGAACCGAAATTTTTTTCTAATTCTTTTAACTCAATAATAGGTTTAGTTTTTAACCTTTTATTGAAGTCTATTTCTTTTTTTGACATCTTATCTTGGATTTTCTTTTTAATCTCTAGAATAGCTGTTTCATGTTCCATGTACACCCCTTGAATTTTTAATTTTTATGAGTTTAAATTTTATAAAATATTGCTTTAATTTTTCAAAATGTGTTAATTTTTTTTTAAAAAAACTCACGGCTACTTTACTTGTATAATACTGCCATGCAAAATGAAGCTGATATAACTCCAGATAAGTGAACAAAAAGAATAATCAGTGAAAATCACATTTGATTTTTAATGTCATTTATAGTTCATATTCTTTTCATAATTTTTATTTGGACTTCGGTTACTTTATTTATCGTAGCTGCCAAGGAAATGGCCAGTTTTAATATTACAGGTTTTTACTTATGAGTGCCCGCAACAGCAACATTGGGATTTGGAATACTATTTTGAATAGCAGCAATTGCACAATATATATATTTAGCTGTTATTATCAAAGAAAAAAATTCAAAACTTGGACAATCAATATTTGTCTTATTAGTGATTTCATTAGTTTGCAGTTTAATAGTTATTTTCCCAATCTGGCTTCAAGTTAGAGTAAGACTAATAATTAGATCAAATAAATCCATTATTAGCTAATTTAGTGCAATTTTTTGATTTATTTATTTTTTAAAAGCAAATTTGTTTAGTTAATTACCATTAACCCATTTACATTTAAGATTTTTTGTATTTTTTAGCATTTTTAGGTGCTATTTATATCATTAAAAATAACTTTTGACTCATATTTATTACCTAATTTACCAATATTTTTTAATTTATAAAATCAAATAGAAAAAAACTATTTTTTTTATACCCTTTACTAATACTACCCCTATAATGAAAGAGAACTAAACAGGGAAATGCGGTGTGAACCCGCGACTACACCGGCATCAGTGATGCGCATTTGCGACAAGTCTGACTACCTTAATAATGCTGGCTACTGAAATGGTTCAAGAAAGCAAAAACATTGATTTTTGTCAATAAAAAAGCAAAATATAAGCGTTTAGATATTACTGACGCATTTTATTAACCACTTTTTTATATTTTCTTGTGCCGAAAATGTTTTTATTCTGGCATTTGTAGCGCATTCTGGTTCGATAAAAATTGATTGCGAGGAATAAAATGAAGAATGAATATTACCACCGTTCGGTGTCTCCTATTGAATATGCAAAAAATAAGATGAAAGGTAACCTTAGATCGGTAAATTGAAACGTACTAAATGATGAAAAAGATTTAGAAGTTTGAAACAGAGCTACCCAAAACTTTTGACTACCAGAAAAAGTACCAGTTTCTAACGATATTCCATCTTGAAAGTCATTGGCTCCTGAAAAAAGTACTGATCCAAACTGACAACGTTTAATTATCAGAACTTTTACTGGTCTAACCCTTTTAGACACAATTCAAGCAACTTTAGGCGATGTAGCACAAGTTAATTGGGCATTAACTGATCATGAGCAAGTTATATATGCAAATTTTGCATTTATGGTTGGTGTTCATGCAAGAAGTTATGGGACAATATTTTCTACATTTTGTTCTAGTGAAGAAATTGAAGAAGCTCACGAGTGAGTTGTAAATAATGATGCTTTACAAGCAAGAGCTAAAATTTTAATTCCATATTACACATCACAAGACCCTTTGATGTCTAAAATTGCAGCTGCAATGATGCCAGGTTTTTTATTGTATGGTGGATTCTACTTACCGTTTTATTTATCTGCAAGACAAAAATTACCTAACACAAGTGATATCATAAGACTAATTCTTAGAGATAAAGTTATTCACAATTATTACAGCGGGTACAAATATCAAAGAAAAATTGAAAAGCTTCCTAAATCAGAACAAGAAAGATATAAAAAACTTGTTTTTGATTTAATGTATGAAGTTATTGAATTAGAAAAGAAATTTTTAATCGAACTATATGAAGGATTTGATTTAGCTGAAGATGCAATTAAATTTTCATTATATAATGCAGGAAAATTCTTGCAAAACTTAGGTTACGATTCACCATTTACAGCTGAAGAAACAAGAGTAAAACCAGAAGTGTTTGCTCAACTTTCTGCTCGTGCTGATGAAAATCATGACTTCTTTTCTGGAAGTGGTAGTTCCTATGTAATGGGACAAACCGAAGAAACAGAAGATGATGATTGAGAATTTTAATATTAAGGAATAAATATGCATAAAGATATTATCGAAATGAGTGATGTTTTACGTCCAACAGGAGAACCTGAAATAGTTTATTTTTCTTCTAAATCTAATAACACTCATCGATTTATTCAAAAATTGGAAATCGAAAATAAGAGAATTCCGGTTGATGAATCAATGGCCGAACCAGTAATTGACAAAGATTTTGTACTCATTTGTCCAACATACTCTGGCGGAGATGACTCAACAAAAGGCGCAGTTCCTTCACAAGTTATTAAATTTTTAAATGACGAACAAAGACGCAAATATTGCCGAGGAGTTGTAGCAACTGGAAATACAAATTTTGGTTCTTCTTTTGCACTAGCTGGTCCAATTTTAAGTAAAAGATTGAAAGTACCATTACTATATCAACTTGAATTACTTGGGACTCAAGAAGATGTCACAAATTTGAGGCAAATATTATTTTCGTTTTGAAATAAATCAGAATAATAACTTTTCATAAAACCAAACCAAAAAAATAAAACACAAATTAAATTAGGAATTAACATGTCAAAAATTTTAAACGATGAATATATCTATCTGAATGCGCTTACTAAATTAACGCCCTTAAAAGATATCCCAGAATATTCTTATGAACAACAAGCGATAGATAAATATTTCGAATTGGAAATCAACCCTAAAACTAAAGTTTTTAAAGATGAAATGGATAGATTAAAATATCTTGTAGATAATGATTATTATGAAGCTGAATTAATTAAAAAATATAGTGATAAATTTTTAATTGAATTATTCGAAAGAGCAAAATCATATAACCACAAATTTCCAACATTTATGGGAGTATTAAAGTTTTATAATGCATATGCTTTAAAATCATTTGATGGAAAACAATATTTAGAAAACTTTACTCAGCGTGTAATAATGAATGCTTTATTTTTAGCTAATGGTAATGAAGAACAAGCTAGAAAAACACTTGACATTATTATCAGTGGTAAATTTCAGCCAGCAACTCCAACTTTTTTAAATGCTGGTAAAAAACAACGTGGTGAATTTGTTTCTTGTTATTTAATTAGAACTGAAGATAATATGGAAAGCATCATCCGTGGTGTTGGAACTTCATTACAATTATCTAAACGTGGTGGTGGAGTAGCTATATCATTAACTAACTTACGTGAATCTGGTGCTCCAATTAAACAAGTAGCTAATCAATCATCTGGTGTTATTCCAGTTATGAAATTGTTAGAAGATAGTTTTAGTTATGCTAATCAATTAGGACAAAGACAAGGTGCTGGTGCTGTTTATTTAAATATTCATCACCCTGATATTATGACTTTCTTAGATTCTAAAAGAGAAAACGCTGATGAAAAAATTAGAATTAAATCACTATCACTAGGTGTTGTTGTTCCTGATGTAACTTTTGAATTAGCTAAGAAAAATGAAGACATGGCTTTATTTTCTCCGTACGATGTTGAAAAAGTTTATGGTAAACCAATGAGTGATATATCAATTACAGATGAGTATCAAAATTTACTTAAGAATCCAAAAATTAAAAAAACAATGATTTCAGCTCGTAAAGTATTTCAAACAATAGCAGAAGTACAATTTGAATCAGGTTATCCATATTTACTTTTTGATGATACAGTTAATAGACGTAATCCTAATCAAGGAAGAATAGTTATGTCAAATTTATGTACTGAAATTGCTCAAGTAAATACTCCTTCTACATACAATAGTGATTTGTCATATGCACAAAAAGGAAATGATGTTAGTTGTAATCTAGGTTCATTAAATATTGCTGAAACAATGTATGGAGCCGAAAATATTGAAACAACTGTTGAGTATTCAATTAGATCATTAGACACTGTTAGTCACCTAGCTGACATATCAAGTGCTCCTTCTATTGAAGAAGGAAATAATCAAAATCATGCTCTTGGTTTAGGAGCTATGAATTTGCATGGATTTTTAGCAACAAATCAAATTTATTATGCTTCTGAAGAAGCGGTTGATTTTACTAATATGTTTTTTTACACAGTTGCTTATTATGCTTTTAAAGCATCAAATAAATTAGCAATTGAAAGAAAAAAAACTTATGCAAACTTCAAAACTTCTAAATATGCTGATGGCTCATATTTTGAAAAATATACAAAAGCAGATGAAAATTATTGAACTCCTAAAACAGATAAAATAATTCAATTATTTAAAAAATATAAAATGACTATTCCTACTAAAAAGGATTGAATTAATTTGGTAGAAAGTATTAAAAAACATGGTTTAGCAAATGCTCATTTAATGGCAGTTGCACCAACTGGATCAATATCTTATTTATCAAGTTGTACACCTTCGTTACAACCTGTTGTTGATTTAATTGAAACTAGAAAAGAAGGTAAATTAGGTAGAGTTTATGTACCGCCATTTAAATATTCATTAGAAAATCAAGAGTATTATAAAACTGATGCATACGAAATGGGACCTTACCCAATTATTGACATTGTGGCCGCAGCTCAGCAACACGTTGACCAAGCAATCTCATTAACATTTTTTATGAAAGATAGCGCTACAACTAGAGATTTAAATAAAGCCCAAATATATGCATATAAAAAAGATGTTTCATCAATTTATTATGTAAGAATTCGTCAAGAAGTAATTGAAGGATCTGAAAATTACGACGATTTCCAATGTGAAACCTGTGTAATTTAAAATCAAAAAACCACCTTCATTAAAACAAGGTGGTTTTTTGATTTCGTTGTTTAAAAATGCAACTATCCTTTTATATTTTCAATTGTTTCTACCGAAAGATTATTCATTAAAAAAGTTCCACTAACAGCTGCATCAACTCCTGCTTTAAATGCATGTGGTCCAGTTGTGATGTCTATTCCGCCATCGATTTGAATCACTATTGGAATGTATTTTTCCTCATTGGCAAACTTCATATTTATTTCATCAACTAATGATCTAATTTTTTCTACTTTTACTAAAGATGTTGGAATAAATTTTTGTCCGCCTTTTCCAGGTTCAACTGACATAACAAGAACCAATTTAGTCAGCGGAATTAAACCCTTAATTTTTTCAACATCTGTATCAGGTTTTATTGCAATTCCCATTTTTGTTCTGTGACGATATTTTTGTAAAATTTTTAAAATATCATCATGTGAAGAAGCTTCATAATGAATTGTGATGTAATCTGATCAGTTAATTAATTCTTCAATTCACGTTTCAACATCTTGCACCATTAAATGAGCATCTGCAATATGTTTTGCACTATGCTTTCTAAGCTTAATAAATTCATCAATTTCAATAGCTTTATTAGGTACAAAAATTCCATCCATAAAATCATAATGAATTCATTCAATACCCATTGCAACTAATTTATTTATGTAATTTCTTCTATCTAAAACTGGCACATTTAATATTGATGGTGTTACGTATTTTTTAGTTTTATTCATTTTTTATAAAAAAATAGGCAATACCTATTTTTATTTATCTCCCTTATTTTCTTCTAGTTTTTGAAGTTCTTGTTCACATTTTGATATGTCTATATTATTAGTAATTTCAGGATCGTAAATACCTTTAAGTAAATCTAAATAAGTAGTAGTTGAATCATTTAAATAAAATTTAGCAGCTACTGAAATTCAATCTTTATCTTTACCACGCTGTTTTCAAAATTCTTTTTCTACTTCATTAAATTTTAAAACTTCTTCTTTTACTTGATAAAAATCATAGCCTTCAAAATAAACTCTATTTACTTGAGGTCTAGACACAGTTTCGGTTCCTACTTTACCAATTGCTACTGCTAAAACGGGAAATAAATTATTTGGTAATTTGTAATGTTCTCTTAAATATAAAGGTATATTGTAATGTCTTACTCCACTTAAAAAAGCAGTTGCATAACCTAAATCTTCAGCAACTAATACTGCACTTTGTGCCATTAGAAATGCATCACCTCAAGCACTTAATAAATTGTCAAAAGAGTGCAAATTAATTTCACTTTGTGTCATTGTAGCAGCAATTTTTCCGCGATTCATATCAGCAAAACAGACTATTAATAAACCACAATTAGCATATTGTGCTTGTCCAGTATTATTAGTCAGGTTATACATTCTTTTTTTGACTTCCTGATTGGTAATTATTATTGCAGTTGCGTCAAACTTGTTGCCATTAGTTGGGCTTGCATTTAAGGCTTCAACAATTTTATTTAGATCTTCCTTTGGAAGCTCTGTATATTGCATTTGCCTTTGCGAATGACGGTTTTTAATTACATCTAATACTGACATTTTATCTTCCTTACATAAAAGTATTTTATTGTTTTTTAGATGAAATATCTTTATTTATTTTTAAATAGTTTTCATATCTTCATATTGGTATTAATTGTTTTTCAATATCTTGCTTAATACTGCAGTCATTTAGTGATTCATTTTTATGCAAACAAGAACGATATTTACAATTCAAATTTTGGTTTTTATGGAATAAAAAACTCTTTGCTAAATCAAGTTCATTTAAACCTAAATCAATCAAACTAAAACCAGGAGAATCAATAATTTGCCCCCCTAAAAAATCATGCATTGATACAACTCTGGTGGTGTGTTTTCCTCTTCCTAATGCTTTTGAAATTGCTTGAGTTTCTTCATCAGAATCAGTTAAATTATTAAATAAAGTAGTTTTACCTACACCTGTTTGACCCATTAAAACGCTCGTTTTATTTTTAAATATCAATTTAACCGGATTGATTGTGTTCATGTCATTAAATTTAGTTTTGAAAATTGTAAAATTAGCCTCATAAAAGCTAACTTTTTCATCTATCTTTTCAACTAAATCTTGTTTAGTAAAAATAATAATCGGTTCAATATTTTCGTAATTTGCAATTGATAAAAATTTATCTAAAAGTAAAGAACTAAAACTGGGTTCAGATAAAGAAACAACAATTATTAATTGATCTACATTAGCAACTTTAGGTCTTACCAAAATATTTTTTCTGTCTTTAATATTTTCCAAGGAATTGGAAAAAGTAACAAAATCACCAACTACCGGTGTTTGTTCACTAAATCTAAGTTTACCGCTTCCGCGAATTCTAATAAATTCATTTTGGCTTTTTACATCATAAAAGCCTGCAATGATTTTGTAAATTCTACCTTCCACTAGTTAAGAAACACTCCTAAGATTGCTCCAAGACCAATTACTATAACTATAACTAATAATAAAAATGGTCAAAATCATTTACTTTTTAAAAAGTCTGCCAAAAAATGACGCTTTCTTTTTGCCGTCAAGCGACTCAACTCGGGCTCCGCTAGAACTTTCGGATCGAAGATAGTTGTCTAGACTACGTGCAAATTCTTCCATAGATGAAAATCTATCTTTAGGATCTTTTGCCATAGCTTTGACAACAATATTCTGTAAGGATTGTGTTATTTGGTTATTTATTGCTATTAAAGAAGGTATTCTTTTATTTTGATGTTCATTAACAATTTCTAATGCATTAGCACCATTAAATGGTGGTTTACCAGCAAGCATTTCAAATAAAATTACACCTAAAGCATATATATCGCTTTTAACTGTAGGCGGTTCTTTTCTTAATAACTCAGGAGCTAAATAGTGAGCTGAACCGATAATTTTACCTTCGGTAGTTAATCTTTCGGCTTGTGGATCTAAAGCAATCCCAAAATCAATGATTTTGATATCACCTTCTTTGTTAATCATAATATTTGAGCTTTTAATATCACGGTGAATTACGTGAACAGCATGAATAGCTGAAAAACCACGAGCTAATCTACTTGCTAAATTAGCAGCATGTGAAGGAGAAAGTGATCCACCATTCATGCTTATGTAATCTTTTAACATAGTTCCATCAACATATTCCATTACCATATATGGTTTTGGCACGTTGATAAATTTTGCACCTTTAAAAACTGCTACTGCAGGATTACTAATTTTTGAATAAATTTTTACTTCTTGTTCAAATCTTTTTAATCTTTGTGGTTCATTCGATTGAGGAATTAATTCTTTAAGTGCATAGTGTAAACCTGTTTTCATATCTTCGACTAAATACACATTAGCCATTCCACCATGACCAATTTTTTTTATCGCACGAAAGTTACCTCATTGTTGCATTAATAAACCTCCGTAATTAAAATTGTTAAGTTGTCAGTTGATTTACCATCAATTGCATCTTTTATTAAAGTTGTAGCTTTATATTCTAAATCAGTTTTAGCTGCAATAACCGCTTCAAAATGTTGTTTTGTAATATAATCGTGAACACCATCACTTGTCAAAATTAGGTATTTTGCTTTACTATCTTCACTTATTTCAAAAACTTCTAAATTAGTTTTTTTTCTTGGCCCTAAAGCAGATGTTAAAGCTGTAGCTGAATTAATAATACGTGCATCTTTTGGATCCATTTTTTCGTTTCGAATGTAATAATTCATTAAGTTATGATCAATCGAAACTTGATGTAGCAATCCATTGTAAACATACGCTCTAGAATCACCTACATTAAAAACAAATATTTTATTAGCTTTTCTAAAAAATAAAGCAGCTACTACAGTTGTTCCCATATCGATTTTTTCAACAGAATTACCTGCTTCAGTAATCATTGCTTCACGAGAAATTCTTAAGCCTTTTTCAAATCACTCATATAAATTATCGCTAATTTTCAATTGCGAATTATTGAAATGTTTTTTAAATGAATCAATTGTAATTGATGAAGCTAAAGAACCTCCAAAATGACCACCCATTCCATCACATAAAATTGCTAATGCAATATCATCTTTTTCAAAAAATGCTGCTCTGTCTTGGTTTTCATTTCTAAAAACTCCTGTATCTGTTTTAATAATATGTTTCATCATTATTTACCTATTTCTTCTTTTATAATTTTTGCTACTTCTAATGCTGCTTTGTGTGCGTCAAGATTTACAATTCTATTTTTATAATTAAATCTTTCTTGCATTTCAATTTCAGCTTTTTGCATTCTAGTTTCAATTGAATTTTCTGATTCTGTATTTCGTTCGTAAATTCTTTTTCTTAATTCATCCATTGATGGAGGTTCAATGAAAAATTTAATATAGTGATAATCTCATTTTGGATCAGTTAAAATTTTATTGTCAATAAATTTAACACCTTCACAATCGATTTCAAGAAACGGAATTTTACCGGCATCATGAATTCTATGAATTTCTTCTCATAAAGTCCCATAATAGTTATTAAAGTGATTGTCATATTCCATAAACTTTTGTTCTTTTATACCAGATTCAAATTCTTCTTTGGTAATAAAGTAATAGTGAACACCATTTTTTTCGTTATCTCTTTTTTTTCTAGTTGTTGCAGATATTGAAAATTCCAAATTTAGACTTTGATCTTCAAAAAGAATTTCTTCAATTGTCCCTTTGCCCACTCCGCTAGGTCCTACAAATATAACTATTTTTTTGTTTTTCATTGTAAAGAACATTATAAATTAGATTTTCCTTTTATCACAAAATTAATTAATAAGTCAAATATTTTGCGATAAATTGTTCATAAAAAAATTATGAAGTAATTTAAATTACATGTTGAACAAAAAGCATAATTTTTTTACCGTATGATTTATCTTTTACAATAATCATTTTCTCAGGAATTTCAACTGTGGCATCTTTATGAGTTTCAATTAATATTTTTCCAGTTTTATTTAAAAAATTATTTTCTGAAATTAATTTTAAACATTGATTTAATAACATTACATCTTTAAATGGAGGATCTAGATAAATTACATCAACTTGCATACCTTTTTTTGATTTTAAAAAAATTAGTGCATCCATTAAATACGTATCAATATTTTCAGCTTTAACTTTAGCAATATTATTTAATAAAACTTTATATGCAAAATTATCTTTTTCAACAGCAATAGCTTTCATTGCTCCTCGCGAAACAGCTTCAATTGGATTAGAACCTGAACCGGAAAATAAATCTAAAAAAATTTTGCCTTCAATAAAAAATTGAAGACTAGAAAAATTTGCTTCTTTCATTCTATCGGTAGTGGGACGAGTTGTATTTTTATTAGGAAGTTCCAATTTCATTCCACGATATTTGCCAGCAATCACTCTCAACATGATTTAATAATAACATTTAAAATCTAAGATAATAAATTCAAATTAACTACAATAACGTACTAATAAGTTAAAATTTTAGAATTATGGTTGAATTAGTACAATTACCGCGTAAAGTTTTACGCCAAATTTCAAAAGAGGTAACATGACCTCTAAATAAAGTCAATGTTGAATTAGCTGAACAAATGATTGAACATATAGATGATAGTCAAAAACCAGGAAGTAAATATCGTCCAGGTGTAGGAGTTGCTGCAGTCCAATATGGTATTTTAAAAAGAATGTTTTATGTTTTTGTTCCAAATGAAGAAGACCCTGATAATCCAATTTTTAAAGATGTTATGATTAATCCTGAATTACTTTGACAAAGTGACGAAAAAATTGCTCTTCATACAGGTGAAGGTTGCTTAAGTGTTTCTGAATCATGACCTAATCAAGAAGGATATGTTAAAAGAAGTATTAAAATAAAGGTTAGAGCCTATTCATATAATGAAAAACAGTTAATGGAATATGATCTTGAAGGATATGTTGCAATTGTTTTCCAACATGAATTAGATCATTTAAATGGAAAATTGTTCATAGATCATTTGGACAGAAAAAATCCTTGAAAAAAAGAAAAGGATTTAGTTTTAATATAAATTTAATCTCGCTTAATGAGATTTTTTATTTTTTGCAAAAAATAAGAGAATTTAGCAGATATTAATAACTTTAAATTTTTAATTTCAGCCGTTAAATTTTATTTATTTTTTGGATGCTATTGTTATCTTTTTCCCTTAAAATTTACATGATAGCTTCATAAAGCTAATTACTATATATTAATCAAAAAAATAACGGAGAAACTATGTCCAAAACAAAAATTATTGGATTAGGTGGTTTTAAAGAAATTGGTAAATCTACGTTGATTATTGAACACGAAAATTCGATTGTTATAATCGATAGTGGAATCAAATTTGCTGATAGCGCAACCACCGGATTAAACGGAATGATACCTAATTACCAGTATCTAAAAGAAAATGAAAGTAAAATTGAAGCATTACTTATAACACATGGTCACGAAGACCATTTAGGTGGAGTAACTTTTTTAGTAAGACAAGTAAATATTAAAAAAATATTTGCTCCTAAAATTGCAATTGAGTATTTAAAATACAAATTTAAAGACCAAAATGTAAATGTTAAAGTCGAATTTATTGAAATTAAAGCTGAAGATAAATATAAATTAGGAACTTTGACAGTTGATTTTTGAACTGCTCAACACTCAATACCAGATGCATTCGGAATTAGAGTTTCATCACCAGAAGGTAAATTGCTAATGACAGGGGATTATCGATTTGACTATACTCCAATAACTAACATGACTGATTTTGATAAATTAAAACAAATCGGTGATGAAGGTTTGACAGTGCTTTTGTCTGATTCTACAAATGCAATGCGCTCTGGCCATTCACCTAGTGAAAAAGACATTCTTAAAGACATTGAAAAAATAATTGTAGAAGCTAAACGTAAAATTATAGTTACTGGTTTTGCTTCGAATTTAACTAGAATGAAAGAAATTCTTTTGCTTGGTGTTAAACACAATAAGAAGATAGCTATATTTGGTCGTTCAATGGTAAATGGAATTGAAATTGGTAGAAAATTAGGTTATTTAAATGTTGATGATTCAGTGTTCATTAATAAAAAAGAAATGAACCAATATGAAGATAATGAAATCATGGTTTTAACTACCGGAAGTCAAGGTGAAGAACTTGCTGCTTTATCAAGAATGTCTTATGGTAAACATCATCAAATTAAAATCATGCATAATGATGTAATTATATTTTCATCAAGTCCAATTCCTGGAAATAGAATGAAAATTGAATTACTAATTAATAGGCTATATAAGTTAGGTGCAATTATAAAGGAAAACGGTGTAGATGGTTATTTACATACTTCTGGTCACGCTTATATTGATGAACATATTAAAACTTTTAAACTATCTAGACCAAAATATTTCATGCCATACCACGGTGATTATAGAATGGAAGTTTTCCATGGTCAAACGGCGATCGAATGTGGTGTTAAAGAAGAAAACATTATAATTCCTGATGCAGGACAAATCGTTTACATGGAAAAAGGCGAATTAACAATTAGCGATGAAAGAATTGATGTAAGACCAATATACATTGATGGTGGAACTGTTTTAACCGAATCACAAACAATAGTTTCAGAAAGAAACACATTGGGACAAAATGGTTTTGTGACAGCTGTAATTTGTATAAATAAAAAATTAAATCGAATTATCAACAGACCAAAACTAATTTCTAAAGGTTCACTTTTTATTAGAAAATCACAAGAATTTATTGAAACAGCTAATAAATTAGTTCACTCTTCGGTTCTTTATACTATCAAAAATAAATTTGACAAAAAAACTAAAAAACCAACTTGAACAGTCGAAGAATTAGAAAAATTAATAATAGATAGGTTGAGAGTATTTTTCCACAAAGAAAAGCGCAGAAGACCAATTATAATACCTGTTATTTTAATAAAAGAAGATGAAGATGATCCAATTATCGCATTAATTAAAAACGAATTATCTAAAGATTCTAGTTATGAAAATAACCAAACTAATTCAAAAAATGATAAAAAAGATAAAACTAAAAAACCTAATTTATCACAGGCTAAAGAAACAATAAGTAAATTGAGAAAATCGTTAAACTTATTTGATAATGTCGATGACAATGAAGAAGAAGATGATTAATGTAAATAAGAATTATTGCTTATAAAATCTTTAAAAATTTGATAGATATCATTAACAGTTTTTCTAGTTGTTTTATTTAAAAAATCACTATAACTTTTAGTTAAATAATTTAGTGATTTTAGTATCTCAATTGGTGCTTTATTCATGCTGTGATAAATGCATAAAAAACCGCCGCTTGATAAATCAAAATTAGAAATTTGAGTCCTTCTTTTATCGATAACGCAGCTATTAAAATTTTGTTTGTAACCTAATAGTTCTAGTGATAAATAATATAAATATGTTGTTAAATAAATATTATTTTCATAATTAAAATTCCTTAACGCATATTGGTAAAAATTAAAAAATTCTTCACTAGTTGTATCAATTGCTTGCAACAATTTAAGTCAATTCGGAATTCAAAATTGTTGCTCTTGATCAATAAATTTTCAATTGTAAATTAGTGTTGCAGTTTTTAATCTTGACATTTTAGTAGTTAGTCTAGCTTGGAAAAATTCAAAGTTTATTAACGCACCTTCAAATAGATTGTTTCTATTTTTGCTTGTAGTTTTAAATATTCCTGGTGCATAAATTAGAACTATTCTATCTTTAAAAAACACTCGAAGTATTGCATCTTGATCCTGATATTTTATTATTTTCGAAAGGATACCGGTTTCTTGTTTTGCAGACATATTCACATTATAAAATAATCAATTTTTTTTGACTTAAATTGTAAAATTAAGGGACGAAACACAGTCAAAAATTACTAAATATTGACAAAAGGAAATTAAATGGAAAAAATTACCGTTTTAGATGCTCAGACGTATACTAGAATGTACGTTTCAGGAGCAAAAAATTTAGAAAATTTTAAAGATGAAATTAATCGACTTAATGTCTTTCCTGTTCCAGATGGTGATACAGGTTCAAATATGTCTTCATCAGTTAATGACCCTGCACTTTTCATAAGTCAAAATAATTATTCAACCATTTCTGAACTTTCAAATGCAATTGCAAAACAAATGCTTTTGAGTGCTCGAGGAAATTCAGGTGTCATTTTAAGTCAGATATTTAGAGGTCTTTCAGTTGGAATGGAAAACAAAACAACTGTAACAGTTGATGATTTCATTCTAGCTTTAAAATCTGCATCTGAATATGCATACAAAGCAGTATTAGAACCGGTCGAAGGCACAATTTTAACTGTAATTAGAGAAGTAAGTGAAAAACTTCAAACCAAAAAAGGTGCAATCGCTAATTTTCAAGATTTATTCACAAAATTAGTTGTTTATTCAAAAAGCTCTGTTGATAAAACTCCTGAAAAATTAAAAGTTCTTCGTGAAGTTGGAGTTGTTGATTCAGGTGGTAGAGGTCTATACGAGATTTTTTCTGGTATGCAAAAATATCTTCACGGTGAAGAAGTTAGATTAAATATTGACAAAAATGAGTTAACTGGTGAAATAAGTGGTTTTCATACAGATGATAAAAATGTTGAATTTGGTTACTGTACTGAATTTATTTTGAAAATTAAAAAGCCAAATAGTTTTAGAAAAGATAAATTCGTTGATAAATTTTCAAAATTTGCCGAATCACTAGTTGTGATTCAAGATACTGATATTTTAAAAGTTCATGGTCATTCAATGCGTCCTGGTAAATTTCTTGATTTAGTTCATTCAGCTGGAGATTTAATTAAAATTAAAATTGATAACATGACTTTACAATCTAGACAAAGTCAGAATACAGCTGAAATGTCAATTCCAAGTGTTGATAAAACAAAAAGTGCCATTTTAACTTCAAATTTAGGTCCTGGTTTTGCAGCTAAAATGCTAGAATTTGGAGCAGCAGGTGTTATTGGTAATAAAGAAGCACATAATCCAAGCGCTAAACAAATTATCGAAGCAATTAAAAAAATAAATTCAGAAGTTGTATTCGTTTTACCTAATAATTCAAATGTAATTTTAGCTGCAGAGCAAGCTGCCCAAACTATCAAAGACAAAATTGTTAAAGTGATTCCAACAAAAAGTGAAATAGCCGGAATTGTTGCAATACAACATTTTTCTCCACATAATAATTTAGAAGAAAATGTTGAACTAATTGAAGATGGATTAAGTGATCTTGAAACAGCAGCTATTGCAAAATCTGATCGAGAAACTAAAATAAATGGAGTAAGAATAAAACCTGGTGAATATTTAACAATTATTAATGGTAAAATAATAAACACAAAACACAAATCACTTGATGCAGCTAAATATGCTCTTAAAGACATAATTGACAATGACAAGGAAATTGTTTATATTTATTATGGAGCCGGCCGCACCGAAGAAGAAGCTCAAGAAGTAGCTGATTGAATCATATCTAGATATGATGATATCGAAATTGAAATTGTAAATGGAGGACAACCAATTTATGATTATATTTTTGGTGTTAAATAATGTTTAAAATTGCTATAGATGTTATGGGTAATGATTTAGGTATTAAACCTGCTTTAGATGCCTTATTAGATTTTTCAAATAAAAATCCAAATTACTATTTCTACATCGTTGGTGATAAAACTGAAATAGAAAAATATATAAAAACTAATTCAAATTTTGAGATTATAAATAATCCAACAGTTGTTAGTTTGAAATCAAACAGTTTATTAGAAATAAAAAAAATTGATACTTCTATGAAAGAAGGAATTTTTTTACTTAAAGATAAAAAAGTCGATGCATTCATTTCAAGTGGTGATACCGCTTCATTACTAGCATATTCAGTTTTATTCATTAAAAGATTAGAAAATATTTCTAGACCTGCATTTATGCCAATTTTCCCAACAACAACTTTAAATAAAAAATTCTTGGTTTTAGACGTAGGTGCTAATTTAGAAGTTAAACCAGAATATTTAGTTAACTGAGCCAAAATCGGTAAAGTATTTTCAGAAGAAATTTTAAAAATAGAAAACCCTAGAATAAACTTGTTAAATGTTGGAACTGAATCATACAAAGGCTTTGGTTGACATCACGAAGCTGATGAAAGATTGAAAAGTGAATTGCCAGAATTTTACAAAGGATTTTTAGAACCTAAAGAATTAATGGATAATTCTACTGACATTTTAGTTTGTGATGGATATGCTGGAAATATGGTTTTAAAATCATACGAAGGTGCTATAAAATCTTTTGTATCTTTAATTAAAAAAGAAGTCACAAAAGGATTTATTCGAAAATTAGGGGCTTTAATACTAAAGCAAGCTTTTAGAGATGCTAAAGAAGTTTTAGATCATAGAAACGTTGGTGGAGCATTAATAATGGGACTAGAATCTATCGTTGTTAAAGCGCATGGATCAAGTGATAAAAAAGCCTGAATCGGAGCTTTAAATCAGGTAAAAATGGGCTTAGAAAATAATGTAATTGAAAAAATGAAGGTGGCATTGAAATAATGACTCACGAAAAAGAAATTCAAACTATCATAGATCATTTACGAATGTTCGATTTAAATATTAGCGACAAAGACGTTAATTATTTTGTTAATGCTTTAAGACATAAAACTTATGAAAACGAACATAAAATAAAAGGTAATTATGAGATGCTTGAATTTGTTGGTGATAGTCTTTTGCAAGTCATGAGTGCCCGTTTTATTTATGAAAATTTAAAATATACCGAACCTGGAAAAGCTTCGATGATGAGAGTTAAATTGGTAAATACTGAAAATTTAGCTCAAGTTTCAAGAACACTAGGTTTAAATAAAATATTTTTAAAAAGTAATGGAGCCATCGACTTAGAAAATAACGAAAAAATTCAAGCTGATCTTTTCGAAGCTCTTTGTGCAGCTATTTACTATGCGTTTGGAGAAAAAAAATTAATTGATTTTTTAATAAAATATCTTTTTAGCGAAGTAAAAGATCGAAAAATCAGTGAATTAAAAGATCCTAAAAGTCTTTTTCAAGAATACGTTCAAGCATTTTCAAATTCAAAACCTGAATATAGAACAGTTGAAACAAAAGATAAATTGTTCGAAACATCTTTATATTTTGAAGGCAAATTATACGGCCAAGGAATTGCTAAAAATAAAAAAGAATCAAAGATGCATGCTGCTCAAAGTGCATTAGAAAAAATGGGGCAAAATAAATAGTTTTAACTGTCATATTATTGATAAAATTACATCCATTATTTGGTTTATAAAAAGCACTTAAGACTTATAATATGAATAACTTATAAATGTTGACTTTTAAGGGTCATCAATTTTTATATATGGAGAAGATATGAAGAAAAAATATGTCATTATGATTGGTGCAACATCAGCTGTTGCGCTCCCGTTAATCGGGTCATTTGTCGCAGGTGGTGTGATTTTATCGCAAAAAAATGAAGCTACATATACTACAGAAGAAAGATTTAATAATGTTGGAACAATTAGAAGATGAAAAGAACTATCTAATTTAGATGTTGAATTCGTTGCTAACAACGGTATTGAAACTATTTCATCTGTTTCAAATTTAGATAGTTCACTTTCAGTTTCTAATTTCACAATTGTTTCTAATTTAACTGCAAACGAATTAATTTCAAGTGGTTATTCAGTACAAATTACCGGCATTGCTCCTTCTGGAAGAAATGCTGTAGAAGTTACTTTTACAGTTAGCAAATCATTTAAAACTAATGCTCCAGCTATTTCTCAAACTTTTACTTCACTAGTTACTGGTTTTAAAGTTACAAGTCAAAGAGTTATCGAAGCAATATTACAAGACAAGCCAATCCCAAGATGAAACACAATTGATGGTTTAGCACCAAAAACTAAAACAGCTAGTGAATTAACTCCTGAAGATTTTATTAATCCTGTTTCTCAATTTGGAGAAACCTACTCAATAAGCATTGACAAAAGTTCAATTGCACCAACAAACACAGAAGTTACTTTAAATATTACAGTTACAGATGGCGTTCCTAACTCACCTGACAATCCAGTTGTAAGTGGGACATATAATGTTCAGATTTCTGGTATAACAGACCCTGTTAAGTCATGATTAAATGAAAGATTTGCTGAAAGAAATAATATTCCAAGAATTACATATGTAGGTTCAATTGCACAATCAACTATATTACCATCTGAATTTTCTTCCGATTCTCAAGCAACTTTAAGAACAAATTTTGTTTTAAATACTCCAACATCAACTGATACTATTATCAATGAATCAGCTAATATTAATCAAGCAATTTCAATCCAATTTACAATTGACGGAATCGATTCAATCAACAACGATACTGGTGAAGTATCTCTTAGAATTCTAGCAAGTCCTGCTCCAAATTCAGCTACACATTTTGAAAATTTTGAACTAACACAAATAGTAACTGGATTCCAAACATTATCAGCATATGCAAGATTAAATCTTGGATATTTTGTTGATATAATCAACACATCTATTCTTTACAATGCTTCGATAGATTCACACGGAATTATTAGTGATGAATATCTTTCGACAAATAATGGAACTAAAATTGATGATATTTATGCAACAAATAGCGCTGAATCATTTCAAGCTTTTTCACGTACAATAGCTTCAATTATCATATACGACATTGATAAATTTGTTGCAGCTCTTAATTTGTTTGAAACTATTGTAAAAGCAGCTACACCAGAACAGTTACAAGCATTAAAATTTAATAAAGAATCATTTGACTGATTCTTAAATCACAGAAATAGTAAACAACACCAAGAATCAGGGAAAAATTTCAGTTTCACAATTAATCAAGCTACAAAAACTGCTGATACATCAGTTACAATCGAGTTAGAAATTGTTGATTTACTAAATCACACAGCAACAACAAAATTATCAATTCCAATGAATAAATTTTTAACTCAAAATGATTATTTAATATACGATGCATATAATAATGCTTCTAGAGGAACTGATAGATCACAGTTAGATATTTCTTATCAACCAGGTACATTTGGTAACGCTAGTGCTGTTTTACCATCTGTAATCGTGCAAGGTGTAATGTCAGAAGCAAATGCCACCGCTCAATTAGAAAAACTTAAATCTACATTAACAATTACTAAACCAGAAGGTGCTACTGTTGATTTTGAAATTGTTCAAAGACCTCCTGTTAAAAATGCAAATGGTGTAGAAACAACATTCCCATTAATTACTTCTAATGATGCTTCTGGAAGTGTAAGTTTTTATGTTAAATTAACATTAACTGGAACAACAACTACAAGTACAGATGAAAATTTTGTATATTTAAGAGTTACACAAGATGGTTTCTTATCAAGTACAAACTTAGCAAATAGAAACATTACAGATGCAATAAATAAAAAAGTTAGACCTTCATTTGTTTCATTAGATACAACACAAAATAGACTAATTGTTGATGTTGCACCATCAGATTTAACTGTTGAAAATTTCACTTTTTTACAATCTGATTTAACTGCAAATCAAATTGCTAATAGTGTAAATTTAAGAGTTTCTAAAGTTATTGTAAATACAAATTCAAGTGCAAGCGGAGTGGTTACATTAGAAATTACTGCTTCTTCAGAAGGTGGAACATCTCAAACTTATACAGTTGATTTTGGTGGCTTCAAATCAGATAAAACCGAAAACCAAGCAACATTATTACAAGCAAGCAGTACAGTTCAAACTGCTATTGTTAATGAAAACAGTAGAGAATTATTGCCTTCTGCTTTACAAACAAATTCATTCACACTTATTAATCCAATTTCGGATAAAGATATCACTTTCCAAGTAACTAGAATTACAGCTCACAATGACGTTTTAGGTACTGCTACAATTTCTGTTTTAGCAACTTTAGGAACTGGAGATTCACAAGCAACCACTACATTTAGTCAGTCTTTAACTGGATTATTTACAATTAAAAGATTCCTTGACAAACAATTTACTGAAGAAAAAGTTAAATTAAAAACTTTAGAAACTGGCATTTGATTACCAAGTGAATTGGCACAATTAAAATCAGGAGATAGTGTTACAGATAATGGTGGAGTATTTAAAAATAAACCTACAAACTTCCTAAATGCAGTAAGCCCAACATTGATTTCGCTTGATTCAAATTTAAGAGTTAAGTACGATTTAATTGCTACATCAGCAGGTAATACAATTGCAGGTTCAAATGCAGGTGTTCAAAATTTAGGTGAAGCAATTCCTCAGACAAATGGAATTAATGATGCCGAAGGTGTTTTAAGAATTAGAGTAGCCATTTCTACAACTACTACAACAGCTATTAATGGTGCAGAAACAACTGTTTACAGTTCTCCTCAAATTATCGAAATTACAACTGAAGATGGATTAATTTCAAACAAAACATTGTTAGAAAATTACTTAAATAGTTCCTTAAATTCTACTTCAATTGTATATTTACCAAGTACAGAAACTAATGTAAATAGCTCAAAATCTTTTAACGAAATTCCTTCAGATATTATTCAGGCTAATGAATTAGTATTTAATCCTTCCGTTGTTGATGTTCCAACTATGATCGAAGAACAAAAATTAAAAATTCAATTATCAGTTAGTGGAATTACTAATTCAAATTCTGCAGCCGGAATGTTAACGGCTACTGTGCGAGCCGGAGCAGGAGCTGCTTTTGCAACTAGAACTATAGACTTAAGTGGATTTATGACAGATGCAACGGCAGTTCAAATGGCATCAGATAAAAAACTTGTACCTGTGTTTAAAAAAGCAAATAATGTAAATGCAACAAAAGAAAGTACAAAAGTTTCTGAGCTATCAGCAAATGACTTTAATTTTGCAGGGGTAAGTGGAATAATAACAAATTCTTCTGATTCAAATGGTAATCCAATTTATCAAGATGAAAATGGAGTAATTTATAGAATCAATTCAATCACAAATGATGAAAGTTCTAGAAATCAAGGAATTACGGTTGTAACAGTGACTGTAACGAAAAAAACTTCAGCTGCTAATTACACAACTTCAATTACAGGATTCGCGAAAGGGTAGTTATTATGTCAAATTTTGGAAATTATATCCCTAACATGGCCATCTTTGGCTTTGGTGATTGCAAGACAAACGAACTTTACGATTTAAAGTTCGAATATAAATCACAAATTACTTTTGCTCGTTTCGGTAAAGAAGCAAGAGATATTAGTGCAAAAATCGGTAAACATGAACACTTTTTTGACTGAAGCAAAAAAGCAAGATTCTCAAATCAAATTTCAAAAGATGCCGAAAAACCTGAAAAAGTTTTTTTAGCAAATGAACAAAGACTAAAACAAGTTTTAGCTCCACTAGATTTGATTATTATTCCAATTAATACTAGAAACACAGACTCAGTTATTTATGCAGCTAAATTCATAGAATACATAAAAAGTATTGGTGAAGATATATTAGTTATTACACTAGTTGTTAATTCAATATTTAATAGTGCAAAATTACGTGGTCATTTAACTAATTTAAGAAATTCAATAACTAAAACTAAAAACATATTAGTTGATACACATGAAATTGATTTAATAAATGCTTATAAAAACTCATCATTTCCTAAAAGAGATAAATATGTTTTATTAGGTCTAACAAACATTGTAAATCAATTAATTGGTGCATTTTCTGATGTGGTTAATAACCCTCGTTTATACACTAGAATTAAAGCTCAAAGTTATTTAAGAAAATCTAATAAACCAGATACATGACTAGTTTCAATTGGTACATCAAATGTTGCTGAAGAAAGATTTGAAAAAGCTTTATTTCAAGCAATTAACAACCCAATTTTCCATGGTGGTGTTTCTTCAAGTAATAAATTTTTAATGATAATAACTGGAACATTTTTAGACGAAAAAAATATTCGTAAAACTAAGCAAATTCTTCAAAATGTTGTTGGTTTAGAAAATGAACCTCAAGTAATTTTAGCTAGAGTAGTTCAAGATTATGAATTTGAAAATGTTGTAACAGTAACAATCTTTGCGCGCGATGTAGTTGAATTAGAAAAAGTTGTTAAAGATAGCAACACTCAACCAATTAATATCAATAATAGTCTTGTTCATGAAATTACATTGTCAACAAAAAAACCAAGTGATTTTAGACACTTAGTTGATGAGCGTTCAATTCAAGGTCGCTTGTTAGAGTTGCTTAAAAAGATGGACATTAAAGACGAAAAAACCCAAGAAATTGCTTTAGGCAGAAATACAGATAACATTAAATTCGATTCTATCGATAACTAAAACAAGAATTCGAAAAGGGTAATTAAAAAACAAAGCGTTATGATTTCGCTTTGTTTTTTTTCTCGTTTTTGTATGCATCACGATATTTTTGATATGAATATTTTAATAACTGAATTCTATTTTTATTTTTGTGTTTTTCAACAATGTGCTGCGAAATAGCATCTACATCTAATTTACATTCTTGACAATAACCATCAGAATCACCAATGTGAATCATAACTCCTATTGTTTGAAGTAGACTGTATGGTTTAGCTTTATATTTAACTAATAATCAATACATTATTGGTAAGAAAATAGCTCCTGATAATCAATTACCTAATGTAGCTGGTAAAACGTTATTATAAACTGCTCTACCAATTCATGCTTGCCCAATTAATTCTGTAATTTCTGCATTATATGAAATACCTATTGCAAAAATAATTATGTTAGCAACTACGTGATGGAATCCTGTTAGAGCAAATAATGTAATTGGAAAATAAATAACAAATATTTTTCCAATTGATTGTGTTGTAGCTAATGAAGCTCACACGGTACCAGCTACTAGGATATTTGAAACAAAAGCACTAGCAATTATTGCGTATCAATCATCGAATGTTTTCTTTGCAATTAACCATGAAATAACTCGAAGTTCATCACCGTGAAAAGCATTTGCTATTCTAAGAACGTAAGCAATAAAAAAAGCTCCAATTGTATTTGCTAAAAGCACAAAAAATCATTTTCTAAATAACGATCTAAAAGAAGCCTTCTTACTTAGTACACCTAGCATACTTAGATTATCACTTGTAAAAAGGGAACCACCAAGAAAGACAATAAATAATAATCCAACCGGGAAAATTGCACTAGCTAAAACAAGACCTCCTGGATTAAAAGCTAAGCTTGTACCAACACTTTCGGCATTATTTATAAATGCTGCTGCAATTTTTACGTAACCTACATAAGCTATTCCAACGTATATCGAACCAAGAAAACCCATAATAAATATCTTTCATCATGGCATTTTTCCTTTGCTTAATCCATACTCAACGGCATTGTCAAAGTTTGTTTTATAATTTCTCATTTGTTCCTTTCGAGTTAAAAGCGTTTGATATTATAATATAGAAATTAAACTATATGTAAAGGTTAATATGGATGAAATTTTAAAAAAAGAAAAACTAGTAGAATATTTTAGCGAGCGACTTAAAAAAATCAAACGCAAGCTAAAAATTAGTATTTTATTAGCGTTGCTATTTAACTTTATAAGTATTTTTTTTAGCCTTTTGATTGTTGCTTTAGCAATTTCTGTTTTGTCTATTATTTTAATAAAAGAACAAAATTTAACAAGTGCCCAAATAACTGTTATCAATAATTCTACATTTGTAAAAGGATTGGGAATTGATGTTAATACCGCAATATTATTAGCAAAAATTACCAGCATATTTTTAATTATGATTTTCTTTTTAAATTTATTTTTACAGTTTTATCAATTAAATGGCAAGCACCGAAAATATAGAAAAGTTAAAAGATCATTAAACTATTATTTAATTCACTTTAGTGAAGATGAATCATATAGTGTTGAGAGATTTATGAGTGATACAAATGCCGTAATTGAGAATTTCAAAAATCAAAAATTAGTGACTCAAAAAGAGTTTATTTTAAAATGATTTAAAGGTGACTTCTAATGTATTTTAATTTTTTTATGGTTGCTTATAAAAGGGCATTATTAAATTCAAAAATTTATAGAGTTCTTTTTTTCTTATTAAATTTAATTTCATTTTCTTTAATTCTTTATAGTGCTGTAATTTCCGTTTTGCATTTAGCAGTTGTTACAAGTTTAGCTAAATCAGCTGAAAGAGTTGCAGAGCAAGGAATACCGCTAAGTCAAGCAGATATTGATTATAATAATTCACTAATTTATTTACGAAATCTTTTTACAGTAGGAGGAGCTGGGGAAAGTTCATTTCCAATATATACAACAATGATTTCTGCTTCAAGTTCAATTGTCGTAAGTTTAATTTCGTTTTTCTATATTGATACTAAATATAAAAACGAAAAGCAAAGAAAGAAATTGCTTGAGTTTGAAAAAATTAAGTACGAAATAGGAGCTGGTAAATATAGTGATGAAGATAAAAAGGATATGAGGCTTTACGAAGTAAGCGCAAACATTGTAAGTTACATAGACCCAGATGTTATTCGAGGTGATTATGAGAATTAATAGAAAAGAAAAAAGAGATCTTGAAAATGGCATTAAAATTTCTTCTACATTAAAAAATGATGCTAAAAGACTCGAAGCATATAAAAAAGTAAAGCTTGAATCAATTTTGTATGAACGCAAAGAAAAGAAAAGTGAAAAAATATTTTTAACTTTAAGATTCAGCATAATTATTATAAATTTTTCTTTACTAATTCTTTCACTGCTTCAAATTAGATACAACATCTTCCCTGTTGATACGATTGTATTTTATATTTCTATTAGTATTATTTTAGCTGTTAATACTTTTTTAACATCTGTATCAGCTATAGCTGGTTTTAAAAATAGAGTTGAAGCGTATCGTTCTGAAATTCCTTTATTAGAATTAACATTAGAAAAAGCAAAAGGTGTTGAAACAGCACAAGATATTTTAGATATTCATACTTCATTAACTAGTGAAAATGAAGTCAAAAAGTAGATTTCAAAAATTAAACTGCTTAATCAATCTATGCTAAAATTATTTGGAGCCGGTATAGCTCAGGGGCAGAGCACATCCATGGTAAGGATGGGGTCGTTGGTTCAATTCCAGTTACCGGCACCATATGTTAATACATCAAAAAAATGGGACACGAATCCCATTTTTATTTTAACGAAATTTCAATATTAAATTCACCTAGTGAATCGCCATTTACTGTTAGTAAATCATATTCAAATGCAAAATTATTCTCACCAATATTGTAATTTTTTAAATTAGTAATTACAGGAAATTTACCTTGTGGAGTTTGATAAATATTTTCAAGCATACTATCTTTTTCTAACTCTAATGTTGAAGGTCCCGAAATAATAATAATTTTTTCTGGATAAAATTCAAACCGATTCAAAACTTTTTTTTCTGGTTCAATGAACTCTACCACCTGACTACCTTCATATTCTGAAAGTTGCAAAACAGGAGCAACAAATTCAATTTTAAAATCATTATTATTTTGTCTAAATTTACTTCTAAAATTTACTTTCATTAATTTAATCAATCAATTTCTTAATTATTTCGAAAATGTTTTTTTCTTGCATTAAATAAATCGAACTAGCTAATTCAGGACCGTGTTCTTTTCCTGTCATTGCAATTCTAATTGGCATAAAAAGATTTTTACCTTTTTCCCCAGTAATTTCTTTTGTTTTTTCAATAACATTCATAATATTTTTTACACTAAATTCTGACTTAGAAATCAATTTTGAAAACGTTTTTATCACATTAATATTTGAATCACTTAAATTACTTTCATTAACAATAGGGTGTAAATAATCATCAATTGAATTTTGCATTTGTTTGACTGTAATCATTGAAGGATAATAAATATTTTCAAATGTGTTGATTCATTGCTCGTCAAAATCATGAAAGTTTAACAATTTTCTAATTTTTTCCGGATCTTCTTTTGATCAGTATTGTTTAGAAAATCATTTCATTTTTTCAATATCAAATTTAGAAGGACTTTTACTTAATCTATTTGGATCAAAATTTTCTATTAATTCAGAATGATTTAGCATTTCTCTTGCTGAAGCATCGGTTCAACCTAATAATGCTAAAAAATTAAAAACAGCGCTTGGGTGGTAACCAATTTTTTTATAATCTTCAATGAACTGTTCTAAAGATGTATCACGTTTAGAAAGTTTTTTACCTTCCATATTTGTAATGATTGTTAAATGACCAAATTCAGGGATTTCCCATCCAAAAGCATCATAAACCATAATCTGCTTTGGCGTATTTGTAATATGTTCTTCCCCTCTTAAAATATGACTTGTTAGCATGTCATGATCATCTACAACTACTGCAAAATTATAAGTTGCAATTCCATTACTTTTTAATATAACTCAATCACCAATATCTTCAGAGTTAATTTTTATTTCTCCTCTTACAATGTCTTGTCAATAATAATCAATATTTTCAGGACAAATTATTCTAATGGCATATTCATTTTTAGAATCACGTTTTAAAATTTCCTCTTCACTTAGTTTTAATCAATGTCTATCATATCTAAAAGAAGCAATTCCCTTTTTGTCAGATTCTTCTTTTTGTAATTGTAGTTCTTCGCTTGTATCATAAGCTTTGTATGCTAAACCTTTATCAATTAAATCAAATGCTAATTTTTTATATCTGTCAAATTTTTCGCTTTGCCGATAAGGTCCATATTTACCTGGATTGATTGGACTTTCATCAGGTAAAATTCCTAATCAGGCTAAATTTTCTAACTGAGAAGCTTCACCATTTGCAACATTTCTTTCTATGTCAGTATCTTCGATTCTGATTATAAAATCTCCCTTAAGATGTTTAGCAAATAAATAACTAAATAAAGCAGTTCGAGCACCGCCTATATGCAAGTATCCTGTAGGACTAGGTGCATATCGTGTTCTAATATTTTTCATGGTAAAATTTTAGCATATCATATATATTTTAATAACCGAAAGAGTAGCAGTAAATGGAAAAGTCAATGTACAAATCGCTAGAAAATATTCTAGCAAAATATAGAGAATTAATTAACTTTAGTGAAAGTTCAGAAATAGTTAATGATATAAAAAAATATCGAAAAGTTATGAGAGATATTAATTCGGTAAAAGATGTAGCAGATAAATTTATTGAATACAAAGATTATGAGAAAAAATTGCTTGAAGCAAAAGATGTGCTTGCAAGCGTCAATGACCAAGAATTATTAGATTTAGCAAAAATGGAAATTAATGAAATTGACCCAATTTTGGAAAAAATGACTGAAGAGTTAACAATTCTTTTGTTACCTAAAGATGAAAATGATGAACTTAATGTTATTGTAGAAATTAGAGGGGCAGCTGGTGGTGATGAAGCCAATATATTTGCTGGGGATCTATTTGACATGTATCGAAAATGAGCTTCTTTAAATGACATGAAAATTACAATAATTGAAAGAATGCAAGCTCTAAATGGCGGATTTACACTTTTAATTTTTTCAGTATCTGGTGAAAGAGCATATTCAAAATTAAAATTTGAATCAGGAGTTCACCGTGTTCAAAGAATCCCTGTAACTGAAACACAAGGCAGAGTGCATACTTCAACAGCTACAGTCACAGTTATGCCTGAAGTTGATGATGATGTTGAAATTGAAATTAATAATGCTGATTTAAGAATCGATACATTTAGATCAAGTGGAAATGGTGGACAGTCAGTTAATACTACAGATAGTGCTGTTAGAATTACGCATATTCCTACAGGTGTTGTAACATCATCTCAAGAAGGAAAAAGTCAAATTGCAAATAAAGATTTAGCAATGAGAATGCTTCGTTCAAAACTTTATGATATGGAAATTCAGAAAAAACTTGAAGCCGAAGGTGCTTATCGAAAATTAGCTGGTTCTGGTGCAAGAAGTGAAAAAATCAGAACATATAACTATCCTCAAGATCGAGTTACTGATCACAGAATCAATTTTAGTTCATCATTAAAATCAATTACAAGTGGAAAACTTCAAGTGATAATTGATAGTTTATTAGCAGAAGAACAAGCTGAAAAAATAAAGGCAGCAGGTATCTAGTGAAAAACAAACTTATTTTGGAAAAACAAAAATATGGTTTAGCACCAACATTAACAAATAAAGAAATTGAGCTTTTGGATATGAATTTTCCAATTCAAAAAATAATTGGTTATATAGAAATGCAAAATGTTACTATTGATGTTTCCAAAAAAGTTTTAATTCCCAGATATGAAACTGAAGAATTAATAATTAAAGTTAAAGAACATATTAAAGACAATATGGATATTCTTGATATTGGAACTGGTTCAGGTTTTATTGCGATATCGCTTGCAAAAGCAAACAAATCATTAAAAATTGATGCAATAGACATTGACCCTCAAGCTATTGAACAATGCAAAATAAATTCTATTAAAAATGAAATAGTTAATGTCAATTGTTTTGAAAGTAATTTATTTAGTAATATCAATAAAAAATATGACATTATCGTTTCTAATCCACCATATTTAAAATTAGATGATATTGTTTACCCAAATTTAATTTTACACGAACCAATTCATGCTTTAATTGATCAAAATGGTTACTTTAAAATTTATCAAGAAATAATTACAAAGTCCAAATTGTATCTTAAAAAAAATGGTTTCTTATTTTTTGAAATTAACCCAAATGATTCTAAAAAATTTATTAAAAATAATTTTAAAATTATCAAAGATATTAACAATAAAGACAGAATAGCTTTTATTCAAAAGGAGGATTTAACTGTTTAAATTTATAGATGTTTCTTACCGTCATTTAGATGGTAGGTCAACAATTTTCAAAAGTTTGAATTTTGTAATAAAACCTGGTGAACAACTTGGTATTTTTTCTCTTGAAAGAAACGGGAAAAGTTCATTTTTAAAAATATTTTTAAAGCTAATGCACCCAATTTCAGGTGATCTTTTTATTAACGATAAAAGTTTATATAGTATGAACAAAAATGAGATTAGAAACTATTTAAATAACATTTATTATTTAACAAGTACGCCTATTGCGATGCCGAATAAATCAGTTTTTGAAAACATATATCAGTTAATGCCAAGAGAAAAAAATTGAAAGCAATTTTTTGGATTTGTAAATGAAAATGAATTCAAAAAAGTCAATAAAATTATTGATGAATTAGGTCTTTCAGAATATGCTTTCAAAAAAGAACAATCATTAAATGGCACACAAAAAATGTATGTGGAATTAGCCAAAATTTTTGCTTCAAAAGACCCTATTGTTATTGCAGATGATCCTACTTCATTAATGGACTCTATCTATAGTGACAATTATCTTAATTTTTTAACTAGACATTGTCGAGAAACTAAAAAAACTTTAATTTTAGTATCACATGATGAATACCTTGTTAAAAGGCATTTTAAAAAAGTATTAACTATAGAAAACCAGAGAATTAGAGAAGTATCTAGAAAGTATTAAATTAAATGAAAAGCAAACTAAATGCAAGAGAAAAATTTAATCGTAAAAGATTGATTTTTTTAATAATAATTTTAATTTTTATTGCATTAGTTATTGTTTCATTTTTTGTAAATAAATCATATACAAACACCCAAGGTTGAATCAATTTTTTCAACAATGTAAGTCATATGTTTTCATTTAGAAATAATTCACCAGTAAATGAAAATTTGCTTTTTGAAACTATTTCGTTATTTTTTATTAATATTTTTTTCGTTTCAAGTGGTACTTTAATTGGCGCTTTTTTTGCTTATTTTTTTATCTTTTTTTCTTCAGACCGAATACAAAGCAATAGAATAAAAATACCATTTAAGTTCTTCATATATATATCTTATTGTTTACCATTTTTCATTTTTGCTTTTTTATTTATTGGTCATTTAAATATTTATTTAGGAACTATTTTTACTGTAGCTTGAATTTCTTTTATTTTAATTCACCGGTCACTAAATTCATTTATAGAAAAAGCTGATTTAGGTTATTACTATCAAATGGTAATTTCAGGTAGATCAAAATTTTATTCATATTCAAAATGATTACATGTACACATAGATGATTTTTATAGAATAATTCTTTTACGTCTTGAATCTAATTCTAGATACACTTCTTTTATACCGTTTTTTGGTGCACCACATGCAGCCTCATTATTAGGTAATTTTGTTAGTCATGGAGATTCATCTGATTTTAATTATTTAGGTATCCCATTATTAACACTAATAATTCTTTACATAATTTTTGAAATTTTGATTTTTAAAGCTGTTTCATTTTTTAAATATGAAGAAGAAAAAAATCACAATTTCCACAATATTCGTAAAGCAATGAGAACTTCAAATATTTTCAATTTTTTCTTTTTGACTTTTTGAACACTGATTGCATTAGCTGCATTAATCGTTGGTTTTTATTCTACAACGCAAAACGAATGAATTAATTACGGATCAAGTGTAAGAATAGTATTTGAAAGTAATTTTTCTAATTTTAGTGCTACCTACTTTTTTACAAGTTCTGGGATAACATTTCTACAAATTGTTTTTGCTTTTGCATTAGCAATTTTTGCTGGATTTTTATGTGGAATATTATTGAGTCCAGTAACTACACCAAATGTGGTTAACAAAATTGCATTTTTACTTGTTTTTCTATTTAGAACTATGCCAACAATTGTTTTATTTTTCTTGTTTAGACCTATTTTTGATAATGCAATAACTACAGCAATATTTTCTGTTGCAATTTCACAAAGTATTTCATTAGCTATGACAATTAAAAGTAGGATTGGTGAATGATCAAGAGATATTAACAAGAAAATTTCTTTATCAATACGAAAAATTGGTTGATTTAGAACGCAAACGAAATTTACAATTCCCTTGCTAAGTTTAATTGGAAAAGAAAGTAGCGGGATGATGGTTTACGACATGTTACAACATTTGCTTATATTTGGTGCTTTTAGTGCAAATCCAATTGGAATTAATTTTTCATTAGCAAATTCAGAAATAAGCACAGTATATGTCCCGATTTTAAAAAGTACAATACCAAATCTAATACCATTTATTTTTCTGGCCGTATTATCAGTTAATTACCAAAATTTTGTATTAGAACATTTTGCAAGTTTTAGGGTTAAATCAGATTTTAGATTTGCAGCCAATGTAGCAGCAAGTCGTGCTCGTTTGTTTTAAAAAATAACTTAACTAAATTGAGATGACATAGCAACTAGATGAATAAATTTTTAAGAAATTTATCAATATTTTTTTAAAATAATTGTAGAAAAATTAATTTATATTAAAATACTAATAAAAAAAATTAAAAATTAATTTTAAAGGTAAAATTTTAGTAATAATGAAATTACAATTTGTATTTTAAAATTAAATAATTTATAATCTAATAAAGAAATAAGCAAAAGGAAATATATGAATAAACCAAATAAAAAAAATAATCAAAATCAATATCAAAATTACCAACAAGTAAATGTGAATCAACCAAATTTTAACCAACGTCCTCAACAATTCCAAGGACCACAACACACTCAACAATTTGGATATAACCAAGGATACAATCCTAACAACATGCAACAGTTTAACTATGGACGTCCAAATCCAAATATGAATCCTCAGTTTCAAAATGAATTTGAAGAACAACCTGCTTTAAGTGCAACACAAATGCACATGCTTACAACTCCATTTAGTTATCCAGATAACTACGTTGTTTCAGTTCCTCAAAATAATGAAGCACAAAGAAATCAAGTTGCTGATAGTTACATAATTCATGACTATGCAAATCAACCAATGCCTTTAAATCCATTACCAAACCAACAATATATGGGTGAATATGCTCCAGTTACTCAGTACACACAAGTGTTTCACAGTCCAAAAGATGCCTTAAACCAAGTTCAAGCAAATCAAATTAACATGACAGCAATGCATGACAGAATGAATGTACAAAGCAACTCAATGTATTCAAATGATCCTCAATTTGATGTGGCTCCAAATCCATTTCATCAACCACAATTTAACACAGAACAATTTCAACAACCAGTTTTTAACAGACAACAATCACAAATGAGTTCATTACAACAAAAAATGAACGAATTAGACAGACTGTTAAGACAAAACATGATTAGCCCTGAAACATATCAAAAAAGAAAACAAAGCTTAATTGATAAAGAATTAAACAATTTCTAATTTAATAATTGAAATGCGAAAGCATTTTTTTTATTAACTAAAAAGAATAAATTCCAAAGATTTAGCACTCTAATTCATTTTGTGCTAAAATTAATTGATATGGCAAAAAAAAGAGATTATTATGAAATATTAGGCATTAGCAAAAATGCTACAGCAAAGGAAATTAAGACTGCCTTTCGAAATTTGGCTAAGAAGTATCACCCTGATATTAATAAAAGTCATGATGCTGAAGAAAAAATGAAAGAAGTTAATGAAGCTTATGAAGTCTTAAGTGACGATAATAAAAGAAGAACTTATGACCAATTTGGACACTCAGGCATGGAAGGTATGGATCAACATGCTGGTTATGGTGGTTTCGGTAGCTTTAAAGACATTTTTTCAGGATTTGATGGTTTCAATATGGGTGACATATTTGGGGATATTTTTTCAGGCGGTAATTCTGGATATAGTTCTCGAAGAAGCACAACGCCAATGAAGGGTAATGTTAAATCAAAAGTTATAAGTATTGATTTTCTTGAATCTGTTGTTGGTACAACGTTAAATTTAACTGTTGATCAATATCATAATTGTGATTTATGTAATGGTAAAGGTTACGAACACGAAGAAGATATTGAACAATGTAAAACTTGTTCAGGTTTAGGATATCAAAATGTAACAACTAGAACATTTTTAGGAAGCATCCGACAGCAAAAAATATGTTCTACATGTAATGGTGATGGTGTTACCATTAAGAAAAAATGTGAAAAATGTAAAGGCTCACAAACTACAAAAACTACTTCAGATATTAAAGTTGGAATTCCAGCAGGTGTTGAAAACGGCCAAGAATTACTTGTAGCTGGATATGGAGGTCCTGGTAGAAATGGAGGTCCTTCGGGAGATTTAGTAATTATAATAAAAGTAAATCCTCACAAATATTATGTGCGCCAAGGTCAAAACATTTATCTTGATTTTCCAGTTTCAATTGCCGATATAATCCAAGAAAATAACGTACAGGTTCCAACTCCTTACGGAATTAAAAATATAAAAATGAAATCAACATACAAAAACGATCAAATGTTAACTATTAAAGATGCTGGAGTTGATTTAAAAACTGAAAAAGGTAACTTATACATTACCTTAAAATTAGTTATTCCAAACTACAATAAAAAAGAATTAAAAGACGTGCGCAAAGTTATTTCTTCAAAAGAAGACACAATTAATTCTGACTTCATAAAAAATTTTTAAACAATGGTTATTCATTGTTTTTTTGCTTATTTTTTGTGTGATAATATTTAAATTAAAGGAGTGAGGTTGCAAACAAGAAAAGTTAAATTTGAAAATTTTCGAAAAGAACTTTTAAGTTCTGAAAATTTGCGTTTAAGTCTAATAAATTCAGACCAGGATCTTAAAAGATTTTTCAATTCATGTAGAGAATTGATCCCTGATTTTGACTTAAAACTTTTTAGTAAAGAAACAATAAATGCAACACACTCAGATATAAGTCATTCGTTTGAACCGCCATATTTAGATTTAACGGAAATTAGGAAAATCGACAATCAAATTTCTAGATTATATTTGCACGATATAGTTCTTGATTATGGTGAAGTATTTGGAGAAGATTTTTATAAGTCACATTTCTTTAACAAAATTTTAGACCCGAATGATTTGGATTTAACAACTAGGGCAAAAATCGTAAAAATTAAACTTGAAAAGGAATCTAATGAAGAAAGTAAACATAGCAATCGACGGACCGAGCGGAGCTGGAAAAAGTTCTTTAGCAAAAGCTTTAGCAAAAAAACTTAATTATACATTTATAAATACTGGCTCATTTTATAGAGCTCTTGCTTATGTAATGAATAAAAAAGCAATTACAGTAGAAGAGTTAATTAAAGATATTGAAGAAATCAAATTTGATTATTTATCAGATGATGAATTTTTTGTTAATGGGGAATTAATTTCAGGTATTTTACAAAGTGATTCAATTAGTCAATTAGCTTCAAATATAAGTCAGTATCCTGAAATTAGAAAATATATTAATAAATATATTATTAATTTAGTTAAAACAAAAAAAGGCTTTATTCTAGAAGGAAGAGACACTACTTACAGACTCGCTCCTAATGCTGAAATTAGAATTTATTTAGATGCCCCTATCAAAGATAGAGCCATGAGAAGACATTTACAGTATTTAGAAGCTGGTATTGAAAGTGATTTAGCACAAGTTTTAGAAGATGTAGAAAAAAGAGATTTTAGAGATATCAATCGAAAAACTGACCCATTACAAATTGTTGAAGGTGTAACTGTTTTTAGAAATTCTGGAGTTAATTTTGATGAGAGCGTAAATCAAATAATTGAAATGGTAAAAAATGTCAAATCATAAAGTAAATAATAATTTAGTTGCTATAGTCGGAAGACCAAATGTTGGTAAATCAACATTATTTAATAGATTAGTTAGTAAAAGACAATCAATAGTTCATGATCAACCAGGTGTAACTCGTGATAGATTATATGAAACCATTGAATGAAGCGGAAAACAATTAAGAATAATTGACACTGGTGGTATTGAAGTAGGTCCGGAAAAATTTGCAGAGCAAATAAAAATTCAAGCAGAAATTGCAATAAAAGAAGCTGATCAAATTATATTTCTTGTTGACGGTCGAGAACAATTAACTAAAGGTGACTTTTTAATTGCTCAAATACTTAGAGAAAGCAATAAATTAGTATATGTTGTTAGCAACAAACTAGATGATAATAGAACTGAAGAGTACGGCGTTTATCAACTTGGATTTGAAAACTATTTTAATATTTCGGCAGTACACGGACAAGGAATAGGTGAACTTCTTGATAGTATTATTGAAAATATCAATTTTGATAATACTAATTTAGATGATAATTTTAAGCTTTCAATTATTGGAAAACCAAATAGTGGTAAAAGTTCATTACTAAATACATTATTAAATCAAGAAAGAGCAATTGTTTCAGATGTAGCAGGAACTACAAGAGATTCGATTAAAGAAACAATCACAATTGATGATAAGCCTTATTTTATTGTTGATACAGCAGGTATAAATAAGAAAAGAAGATTAGTTGAATCAGTTGATCATTATGCTTTAATGAGGGCGATGAGCTCACTAGAAGAAAGTGATATGTCTCTTGTTGTAATTGATGCTACAAATGAAATATCACATTTTGATGCAAGATTAATTGGCTACGCACAGGAATTAAATAAACCGACAATAATTATTATAAATAAATGAGACTTAGTAGAAAAAGAAACTAACACGATGTCTGATTATGTTAAAAATTTTAAAGTTAAATTCCCATTTACTAGTTGAATGCCTATCGTGTTTTTAAGCGCTCTTAAAAAACAAAGAATTCATAAATTAACCGAGATGATTACTAAAGTTAGAAATAACATGGAACAAAAGATTTCTTCTCAAACTCTTAACGAAGTAATAATCGATATGCAGATCATGCAACCGGCTCCAAGTTTTAATGGCGGGATATTACAAATCAGTCACGCAATTAAAACAAAAAACTCAATTCCAACTTTCATTTTTTTTGTGAATAATGTAAAATTCTTACATTTTTCATACAAACGTTATATTGAAAATGAGTTAAGACAATATTTTGATTTTACCGGAACACCGATAAATCTGATATTTAAAAGGAGAACATAGTGAAAAATATTGCAATAATCGGTTTCAAAGAAAAAGGAATGAGTATAGCCAAAGCTTTAAGCTTAAATCACAACTCAGTACAAATTAAAGCTTATTCATCAACAGAAAAAACTACAGTAAATTATAAGAATCATAAATTTAATCCATTTTTTAATGAATCATTAGAAATTGAAAATTTAGAAGTTAGTTCAAATATTGAAAAAACCTTGAAAGATGCAGATTTAATTTTATTTACTGTTGATAATTCAAAGTTGGAAGATTATTTTCCGATAATTTTTAAATACATAAAAAAAGAAGTGACATTACTATTTTTTGAAAAAGGAAATTTCCCTGGAACATATCGAAACGTACAAAACCATCTTTTAGAAATTACAAAAGATAATCCATTAATTAAAGATGTAATGCTAATTAGCGGATCATATAATTTAAAATCTTTATATCAAAATAATTTACAAGTGGTAACACTTAGTGCTTCAAATAAAAAAGAGGCTTTAAAAGTTAGAGAATTGTTTAAGCGAACAAATTTTAGAATTTATATTTCACTAGATGTAATTGGTATCGAAATTTATTCTAATTTAGCAGAAATGGCACAACTAATTGCCGGAATGTCGCAAGGAATGGAATTTAGTAGAGTCACAACTGCTGCAATTATCGGAAGAACTATTTGTGAAGCGGGTAAAATAACCAAAGTATTAGGCGGTCAATATGATTCATTGATTTCTTCTGCCATTTTCCCTTCCGTATTACTACATACATTTGACGAGACAAAAATTAATTTTCAAATTGGGTTAGATGTTATTAGAAAAGGAAAAAGAGCATTAGGAATTACAAAACATAAGTCACCTTTTGATGCATTATTGTTTTTTGTAGAGCAAGCTAAAATATATAATATAAAATTACCTATGTTAAATACAATTTATGGATTGTTACAAAAGGAAATTTCACCTAAATCAGCATTAGATGAGTTTATTAAAACAGATGTTCCTTTTGAGGCAATTCATGATTTTATGGAGGAAAAATAATGACAAAAAAAGAATTGATTGAAAGAATAGTTGATCACAGTGGAGCTGATAAAGCAACAGTGTTAACGATTCTTAATTCAATTTCACATGTAATTACACAAGGATTGATTCAAGAGGAAAAAATTACATTTGGTGAATTAGGTATTTTCAAGACAGCAATTAAAAAATCAAGAGTTGCAAAAAATCCAAGAACTGGTGAACTTGTTGAAGTAGCACAAAAAAGATCAGTTAAATTCACACCAACTAAAAAACTAAAAGAAATAATCGATTTTTAATTAATAAATTTAATAAAATCAATTATCCCTGGAAATTCTAAAGTTAATACTCTAGAATTTTTTTTAAGCCACTCAGTCGAATATGATTTCAAATTAGCAGCATATAAAGCACTACTTTTCAGAAGATAATATTCATCAAGTGAATCAGAATAAATAATGTAATATGCTAACCCACCGTGTTTTGCTATCATTTCAAGATGTTTTGCTTGATGCTTTTTTATGTTGGAAGTTTTTAAAGTATTACCATTAAAACTTTTAGCTTCAATCGAGACATATCTACCCTTGTATAATCCGTAAAAATCAGTTGTACTTCTAAGGTAATGCACTTCGCTATCTTTTCCGATTTTTATTGGGGTCATTTTCTTTTCAAATCAAGCAATTTCATTAATTACATAATGAACTATAGTCTTGTTTATAATATATTCTAAATACATCCCTTTATTCTTCATACATATAAATGCAAAATATTGTCCTTATTTGAAAAAACGCAGTTTATTTTTTGGTTTAAAAAGATACTACATTTCTAAAATTTTTATTAGAAATTAATTTTTAAAAAATAAAAAGTGGAAAATTTCCACTACATTTTACAAATTTTCCTTAGTTCGCTTTTGTGGATGTAATAATTTACCTACAAAAGGAAGTGATTAATGGACAAAAATGATTTTAAAATAAAAATAAAGGAGTCAAGAATAGTTAAATATTATTACGAAAATTATCAACAACAAATTGAAGCTATGGCGCGTAGATGTCTACATGTAAACTATACTTCAACATTAACTGTAGATGATTTAGTAGTATATGCAATTTCAAATACCCCTAGTTTGCTAAGAAAATATGAATCAGATAGAGGGATAAGTCTGATAAATTATTTATATGCACAGTGACGAGTTGAAATGTTGAATTATGTACATGAATACAATAATTCAATCAACAAATTTAATTCAAGTTTTTATTCATATGATGAATGAAATGATATAGATATTGATAGATTTGCTGAAATGGAAAACTTAGACGAAATTTTAAAAAGATTAATAAATGAAAAAAGGTTGTGCCAGCTCAGCGCAAAAATGATTAAAATGGTCGTTGAGGAAAATTTGAACGCAGCAGAAATAAAAATGAAATTATTTCTAAGCGAAAAAAGATTTAGATTTTGCAAAATGGAAATTGCAAATAATTTAGGCGAATTTAATTTTTAAGTTATCATAATGATATGAAAGCAAAAATAGCCTTGGCATGTCAAGAATGTAAAAGAAAAAATTATAAAACAAACAAAAGTAAGCCCGAAAGGCTTGAAATAAATAAATTTTGTAGTAATTGTAGAGCAAAAACAATGCACAAAGAAGAAAAATAGCTCGGCTATTTTTTTAATACTTTAAACTAAATCGATTATTAATTAAATTATCTTTAAATTTGATTTATATTTTATAATCTTAGAATAAAAAACCAATCATAAACAACATAGCTAGAAGGTATTTGTGAAAAGACGCTCAAAAAGAATGAAAGTAAGGAAAAGTCGGAAAAGAAACTGACTTTTAAGACAAAGTATTTTGTTTGTTAAAGAACTCAAAAGAGTTAGGTGACCGACTTTAAGAGTTAGTTGAGTAGCTTTTGGTAAAATTATTATCTTCACAATTATATTTTCGTTATTTGTTTTTGCATTAGCCACTGGCGCAACGGCTGCATTAAACGCAATAGGAGTAGGAGTATCCAATGGATAAAGAATTATCTGGCAATATTAAAAAAGATCATAAGTACACATGATATATGATTTCAACAAGTCCGAATAAAGAAGAACAAGTTATAGAAGCTTTAAAGAAAAAAATTGAAACAGAAAGAGTAGAAGAGTACTTTTCTGAATTTAAAATTTTTTATGAAAAGAAAATAACTAAAAAAGAACTTGAAAAAAAACGAAACGGACAAGAATACAAAGTTAAATTAATCAATTTGTATAAAGGTTACATTTTTATAAAAATGCAAATGACTGATGAAACTTGATATATTACTCGTAATACTGAATATGTTACCGGACTTATTGGTTCACACGGTTCTGGAGTTAAGCCAACACCTATTTCAAAAAGAAGTTTTCAAAAAATGAAAGATACAGAAATTGAAATGGATAAATCCTTTGAAGATGAAATTAATTCAACACCTTTCAAAGTTGGTGACCAAATTAGAATCGTTAAAGGTGAATTAGCAAGCGATGATGAAAATCAAATTTACAAAGTTACTTCAGTAAGCGAAATACGTAAATCAGTAACAATTGATTATGAGCTTTTAGGCAAAAAAAATTCACTTGAAATTGACTGGACAGATATCGAAAAGTACTAACCTAGGTTGGTATATTTTTTATTATTAAGGGGAAATTATGAATTCAAAATATGATCATATTTTAGTTGAAAAAGGTAAAAATGAAAAATGAGTTAGTAATGGTTATTTTTCAACACACGATAAATCTAAAAAACCATTTTCAATTCTTTTACCACCTCCAAATATAACTGGAAAATTACACATTGGACACGCATTAAATACTTATTTACAAGACACTGTAATACGTTATAAAAAATTACAGAACTTTGATGTTTTTTGAATTAGTGGGACAGATCACGCTGGTATTGCTACACAAGTTAAAGTTGAACAAAAATTAGCTTTAGAAAATGAAACTAAGCATGATTTAGGACGAGAAAAATTTATTGATCTTACTATGAAATGGAAAGATGAATATCAAAACATCATTCATGAACAATGAGCAAAATTAGGATTAGCACTTGATTATAAAAACGAAAGATTTACATTAGATGATAAAGCAAATTTAGCAGTTAATAAAGTTTTCATAGATTTATACAATAAAGGAATAATATACCGTGATTATAGAGGTGTTAACTGAGATCCGAAACAAAAAACTACATTGTCAAATATGGAAGTTTACAATAAAGATGTTGAACAGAAAATGTATTACATTAAATATTATTTTGAAGATCAAAAAAAATCTGGAATCGATTTTATTATAAGTGCAACAACAAGAACAGAAACATTATTTAGTAATGTTGCCTTAACTGTTCATCCAGATGATGACAGATACAAACATCTAATTAATTTAAATGTTATTAATCCAATTGATAAAAGAGTTATACCAATTTTAGCAGATAAATATATTGACCCTAATTTTGGAACTGGTGTTATGAAAGTTTCTGCTCATGCAATAAATGATATTGAAATAATTAAACAAAATAATTTAGAAGTCATTGAGTCAATTGATGAATCTGGAATTATGAATGAAGCCGCTTTAAATTGAAAAGGAAAAGACAGATTTACAGCAAGGAAAGAAATTGGTGAATTTTTAAAAAATACTAACCAATTAGAAAAAGAAGAAACTACAATTTCGGCAATAGGTCATTCAGAAAGAACCGGAACACCAATAGAAATTCTTGCAAAAAAACAATGATTCGTTGATGTTAAAAGAATGTCAAATTTAGTACTTGATCATTTAAAAACTGATGACAAATTAATTTCATATCCAGCAAGATTTGAAAAAGATTTAGTTCGTTGAATGGAAGAGTCTTATGATTGAGAAATTAGTAGACAACTATGATGAGGACATAGAATACCGGCTTGATACAATGGTGATGAAATAAAGGTTCAAGTTGAAAGTCCTGGTAAAAATTGAATTCAAGATGAAGATGTTTTAGATACATGATTTTCATCTGGAATTGCTCCTTATTCATTCCTTGGTTGACCAAGTGATTTAGAAAATCTAGAAAGATATTTACCAACAGACTTATTAGTAACAGGTTATGACATTTTATTTTTTTGAGTTGCAAGAATGTATTTTTTGACTTTGGAATTCCAAAATAAAAAACCATTCAAAGCAGTTCTATATCACGGTTTAGTGCGTGATGAACAAAGACGAAAAATGTCAAAATCACTAGGTAATGGAATTGACCCAATGCAAATAATTGATTCATATGGTAGTGATGCATTAAGATGATTTTTAACAACTAATACAACAGCTGGTATGGATATAACTTATAGTGAAGAAAAAATTAGGGCAGGATGAAATTTTTGTAACAAGATTTGAAATATTGCAAGGTATTTAAAACTTCAAAATGATGATGAATCTGATTCTGAATCAAAATATGATTTATGAATTGAGTCGAAATTATCTCAATTAGAAAACAATATATCAAACTATATAGATAAATACGAATTTACTCTTATTGGAAAAGATATTTACTCATTTGTCATGGATGATTTTTCTTCTGCTTATTTAGAATTTTTGAAAGTTAGACCAAGCAAGAAATTTAGTTTAAAAATTTTTAAAAATCTTTTAGTTGTGCTTCATCCTTTTTTACCTTTTTTAACAGATCATATTTACAAGGAATTATTTAATGAAGAATTATTAGAATCTAGATTAAATAAATTAAGCGTTAAAAAAATTGTCCCAGAAGTAGATGATCTAATCGAAATAATTGCAAGGTTAAGAGAGAAAAAGCAAAGTTTAAATTTTAGTTCAAGTGATCAATTTATTTATTGAATGGATACTAATTCTTTTGATGAAACTGATTATGAAGCAATTGATAAATTGGTTAAAGCTAAAAAAGAATATAACAATGGAGAAATAGTTGTTAGCGGAAAATATGAAATCAATATATTGATTCCAGAAAATGTTAAAGATGAAATTATTAAAAACAAAAAAATTGAAATTGATAGAATAAAATCTGAAATTTCTAGAGCAGAAAATATTTTAAAAAATGAGCAATTTCTAGCTAAAGCACCAGCTAAAAAAATACAAGATGAAAAAGAAAAACTTTCAATTTACAAAGAACAATTAAAGGCGTTATTGAATGATTAAATTGACAAGCAAAATAATGGCTGTCGAATTAAAAGAAAACCTAAAATCAGAAATTGAAAAATTAAAAAGCAAACCAAAATTAGCAATAGTCTTAGTTGGACAAAATCCTTCTTCATTAGTTTATGTTAATGCCAAATTGAAAATGGCAGAAGAAATTGGAGTGAGCGGTCATTTAATTAATTTTGATGAATTCGTTACACAAGATGAAATTATTAAGTCAATATCAAAATTAAATGAAAGTATGGATGGAATAATTATTCAATTACCATTACCAAATCATTTAGATAGGGTTAAAATTTTAAATTCGGTCGATCAATTTAAAGACACTGACGGGTTAGGCGATAAAAATCAAAATAGTATTATTTTAAATCAAAATGAATACTTCATTAAGCCAGCCACCGCTCAAGCAATTTTACTATTCATGGACTATCATAAAATTGATTACAAAAATTTATCAGTTGGTATAGTTGGTAAATCCAGATTGATTGGAAAACCACTTTTTCACATACTTTCAAAAATTAATGAAAAAGTTACGGTTTTTGATAAAAGTACAACAATTAATGGGACCGAAAAGTGCGATATTTTAATTGTAGCTACAGGAGTCATAAATTTAATAAAGCAGCAAAATATTAAAAAAGGTGCCATTTTAATTGACGCTGGATTTACAAAAATTGATAACAAAACTTTTGGAGATGTTGATTTGGATTCTGTAAAAGATAAAGCTTCAGCCATAGCACCGCCATTAGGTAGTATTGGACCAATTACTGTTTTATCTTTATTTTCGAATCTAATTGAGTCAATTAAAAATAAAAAAAATAATTATAAATAATGTGGTATATTTAATAAGCAATTAAATTGCAGAAAGTAGAATCACTTCTCGCCTGATGGTCTAAACTGTGGGCATAGCTACAATTTAATAATTATTTTTTAATTATTTTTTAGTTATATAGGGGAGTGGATTAGTCCACTTTTTTTATTAAACCAGGAGTTAGAAAAAATCAAAATCTATGAATCAACCAAATAAAAAATCAAAAAAAGCTATCAATAACGACGACACATTTATCAACGACGCAATACCTTTTAAAAAAATGTATGTTATAGATGAAAATGGAGAAAATTTAGGAATAATGCCTAAAAATGAAGCACTAGATTTAGCAAATTCAAAACGTAAAGATCTGTTTTTAATTCGTGTCGACCCAAGACCTATTGCTAGAATTTTAGATTATGGTAAATATAAGTATCAATCAAAGAAAAAAGAAAAAGAACTTAAAGAAAAGCAAACAACAATTAAAAATCGTCAAATAAGATTGACTCCATTAATTGGTGAAAATGACCTAAAAAATAAAGCTAAAAAGACTCGTGAATTTTTACTTGAAGGAGATAGAGTTAAAATCTCTTTAAAATTTAGAGGAAGAGAATTAGCTCACCAAGAAATTGGTCACGAAACTTTAAAACGCTTTTTTGCATTAATTGAAGATGTTGCCAAAATTGACAAAGATCGAACGTTAAATGCTGGTAAATTCCTAGATATGATTATTCATCCTGACAAGAAAAAAATTGCTAAATACCAAAAAGAAGAGCAGATAAACAAAGGAGACCATGATGCCAAAAATGAAGACTAAAAGCTCACTTAAAAAGAGAGTTAAAATTACAGGTACCGGTAAAGTAAAAAGAGGTGCCGCTTATCGATCTCACTTAGCGCAAAATAAAACAACAAAACAAAAAAGACAATCACGTAAAGGTGGACTAATGCACCCAAGTGATTACAAAAGACTGAAAGATCTAATATAGGAGGAATTCATGAGAGTTAAAACAGGACCTGTCACACGACAAAGAAGAAAAAAATGACTAAAGCTTGCAAAAGGATACTGAGGTCACAAATCAGTTGGATTTAAAGTTGCAAAACAAGCTGTTGTTAAGTCATGAACCTATGCTTTTAGAGATAGAAAACAAGTTAAAAGAGATTTTAGAAAATTATGAATCGCTAGAATTAATGCTGCTACAAGAATGCATGGAATTTCATATTCAAAATTTGTAAATGGACTTAAAAAAGCTAATATTAAAATTAATAGAAAAATGCTTTCAGAACTTGCTATTCGTGAAGAAAAAACATTCCTATTATTAATTGAAATAGCGAAGAAAAATTCTTAATTTTTTAACCGCATATTAGCGGTTTTTTAATTTAATTTAGCGATTCTAAAAAAATTAGATTATTTTTTGTTTGCTATAATATACGAAATATTTCGAAAATGTTATTTATTAAGGATGATGTATGGATAAAAAGGTTAAAAAAGTTTTAATTGGACTTGGAATGGCAGCTGGTTCTACTGCTGTAATTGCTGGTTTTGGTATTGGTGTTGTTTTATCTACAAACAATGTTGATGTACAGCAAACTGAGGTACAAAAACGTGAATCAGTAGAAGTTTTAATTAAATCTAGTGGAGCTGAATTAACTCCAACTTTAACTGCTGCATTACAAAGTCAATTAGAAGCTGGAACTATTACTGCTACAAGTGTAACTCCTTCAAGAATAGTAATTTCAAATGAAAATAATGATTTAAATTATACGGTTACTGAACTTAAAATTTCTGAAGATTTTTTATCATTAAATGCAGTTATTCAAATTAGCGCTGCAAACTATCCTGACATTGCTCCGGTTACTTATGAAAAAAAAGTTGATACAAAAGGTATTGATTTTTCAACTCCAGATAAATTACTAACTTTAAACAGTAGAGCTGCTTATTTAGAAGAAATTATCAAAGCTTCTAGAAATAGAATAACTAATAATTTTTTATCTTTTCCAAATTATCAAAATGCAGTTTTAACAGATTCAACAATTAAAAGTTTTTATTCTCAATTACCAACAATTGTTTCTACACTTAAAAATTCAACAGGAGCCTTAATTTATTTACCGCAAATTAATCCTTTAAATATTGAAGCCATTAAGACTAATAGTGCTTTTGAAGGTATAAATATGAGTTTTGAGTTTATGGGATATAGTGCTGCTGATAATACAACAGGTAATATTTCAATGTCATTTAGAGCAACTACACCACAACTAGCAGGTAGTGCTCCTTTTAATAGAGAATTCACTTTAGAATTTACAACATATAACGACAATATGTTCATAGCAGAACAAATTATTAATAAGCATTTTGAAGGAACAAGTGCTACCTTATTAACTGATGGATCACAAAGATTGCAATTCCCAAAAATTACTACACCAAATAGAAAAATACTACCAAGTTTTGTTAGAAATAGCAATGTGGAATTAGTTGCTTCATCACCAGATTCAACTGTTACAGTCGATATAGCAACTAATATTAGCATTAGTGAAAATGATTTATTTGATAGCAATAATTTAGCTGCTGCTGTTAGAAATCCAGATGGTTCATTATTAAGTTCTGCACAAAGAGCTGCATTAGTAAGTTCTCAATTAAGATATGAAGTAGGTTATGTAGGTCAAAATCTTTTAGATAGATTTAACGGTACAATACCTCCAATTTCAGTTAACTCAACTCCTGCTCAAAATGAAGCATTTGATGCAAGAGTTTGAACATTTGTTTATGAAGATCCATCAATTGAAAATAATTTAAAATCTGTAATTGGAACACTTGACCCATTTAATACAATTTTAACTAAAAAAGAATACTTTTTAAATCAATCTCAATCTACAGCTGATACAGGTTATGTATTAACTCAAATAGTTGTGTCTTTAAATGGTTTTAAGAAAACTTATTTTAGATACATTAGACGTTTAGCTAATGATAAAACTATTGATGAATTATTTAACGGTACCGGAGCAATTAAACCTGCTATTACTGTTTTACCTAATAGACAATCTGAATTAGGTAAATTGCTGCCAACTTCATTTATTAATACTTCTACAAATAATTTTGATACTGAAACATTGCTTGCAAATTTTAGATTGCCTAACCAAAATGCAGCTCTATCAATTACACAAACTTGACCAAATCTACGTTATAAAATAGTACCTGATCAACCTACTTCTGCAAACGATATATCAGGAACAATGACTGCAACTGTAAACGTTTATGCTACAGAAGCAGATTTAGAAAATGATGAAAATGTTGTTACAACATATCGAACAACATTAACAGGTTTTGCTGATCAAAGAACAGAAAATCAAATTAACTTAAATAGACTTATTACTGAATTTAGACAAATGCGCCCAACAATTTTAGGTACTGATAAGCAACCAGTTGATATTTCAAAAATCAAAGCACAACAAGTTACTAAAGATAACGTTGTATTACAGCAAGTTGTTGAAGAAATTGACGGTAAAATGGTTACAAAATACGGCGGAACAATTACGCTAATCGACGTTCTTACACCTTCAGCTGCTAATATTACTAGAGGAATTGTAACTTTAAGAGTTAGATTCAGTGTTGGTACAAGCCCTAATGTAGTTAGTCAAACTTCTGATTTACAAATTTCAGGATTTTTAACAGATGAAAAAGAAATTGCAATCGCTGTTGAAGAAGCTAAGGCTTTACTTGCTGATGTTAATGCACTTACTTACGTTCCTGAAAACCGCAGTTCAAATCAAGTAGCTGGAAACACCGAAGCTCAAAATAAAGCTTTAACATTACCTGGTAATTTAACTGCTGCAAACTTTTCAATTAATCCAATAACGCTTGAAGGCATTACAAAAATTAGTGATAAATTATCAGTTTCAATTCCAAGTGTTGATCGTCAAAATGACATTAACGGATCATTAAATGTAAATATTAATATTAGTTATAATTCAGTAATTAGAACTACATTCCCAATTGCAGTTAATGGTTTTAGAACTAGAGGACAATTAAATATTGATTCAGCTACAATTATTTGAAAAAGAAATAATCCAACTGTAAAAGCATCAACTTTTCCATCTTCTGAAACAATTCATACATTACTTAATGCTATAACTGTTGGTTCAGTAAATCAAAGTGATTTATCAATTTATTCATTAGTTACTTCAGATATTAAATCTGATGATAAGTTAGGAACACTTGAATTTACTTACAAATTACGTGATGATAACCAATCTATTGAACAAGCAAATTCTTCAACTGTTAAAATCACTGGATTTTTAACTGATGCTCAAGCTGAAGTTAATGAAGCAAAAGTAGTATTTAAAGTTGGTGTGCCTCAAACAAGCGATGCAAAAAGACCCGAAAATATTACTAATGCTGAAATTTCTTCTTGAATTCAATCAGTAACAATAAATGATACTGTTAAAACTGCTGGTGCAGGAACTGATGCAAATACTTATAGTTTCTTAGTTGATTCAGTAACTAATAGAACAAATTCAAATGAAAATGGAACCATTACATTTAACTATAGAATAAAATCAAATAATTTAACTTCAGTTATGTTAGATGGAACAATTACCGGATTAGTAACTAATGATCAAAGTACAATTAATTCATCTGCAACACCTGTAGTTACATTGAAAGACACTTCTAAAACCAAAAAACCTGATGCAGTACAAGCAGATGATTTTATTATCACAGCCGGAACTAACCAAGGTACAAACAGTAGAATTTTATATCAATTAATGTTCCCTGGTGTTGAAGGTTATAATGAAGAAACTCAAAAACCAGTAGCAAATGCAAATAATGAAAATGCTGTTGATTTATGAATTAAATTAAGCTTAGCTTCAAATCCAAATGCTTTTAGACTTGCTAAAATAACTGTTGGTGGCTTCACTGCTCAATCTATTGTTGATCAAAATTTAGTAACTGCAAGAACCAATGCAATTAATGAATTTAATACAAGAATTAATTCTGCAGACTCCTCATTTAATTGATGGAATACAGAAGGTAATCAACCAACTTTAGAAAGCTTTGAAAAATTACCAGATGAGCAAAAATTAGCAATGCTAAACTTTACTAAAGAATCAGATGTAAAATATGCATTTACAACAACATATAATAAAGAAACAAATCCGCAAACAGCTACATTAACATTTACAGTAACACGTAATGCAGCTAAACCTGAACAAGCAACTGTTCTGATTAATAAGTTCTTTAGTAGTTAAAAACAGGAAACCACGCGATGTGGTTTTTCTTATGTAGAAAGGAAAATATGGCAAAAATAGTTGTCGGACTATCAGGTGGTGTTGATTCAGCTGTTAGTGCTTATTTATTAAAAAAACAAGGTCATGAAGTAATTGGCCTTTTTATGCGTAATTGAGATTCATTAGCTAACAATGATATTAAAGGAAATGACACAATTAACGATGATATTTGTCCGCAAGAATCAGATTATCTAGACGCAAAACAAGTAGCAAAGGAAATTGGAATCCCGATTCATAGAGTTGATTTTATTGATGAATACTGAGAATATGTATTTGAAAATTTCATTTCAGAATATAAAAAAGGAAGAACTCCTAATCCAGATATTTTATGTAATAAATACATCAAATTTGATAAGTTTTTAAATTACGCTTTAAAAACATTTGATGCTGATTTTGTTGCAATGGGTCACTATGCTAAAGTTGAAAATTCTCATTTATTTAAAGCGGATGATGAATCAAAAGATCAATCGTATTTTCTTGCTCAATTAAGCCCTAAGCAACTTGAAAAAATAATAATGCCTTTAGCTGAATATACTAAAAAAGAAGTTCGAAAAATTGCTCTAGAACAAAATTTAATTGTTGCAAATAAAAAAGATTCAACTGGAATTTGTTTTATTGGAGAAAGAAATTTTAGTCAATTTTTACAAAATTATATTCCTGCACAACCCGGAAATATTGTGTCAGCTGTAGATAATAAAGTTGTAGGTCAGCACCAAGGAGCTATGTATTTTACAATTGGACAAAGAAAAGGATTGAATTTAGGTGGAATGAAAGAACCTCATTTTGTTAGCGGTTTTGACATAGAAAATAAAATTGTTTATGTAGCACCTGTTAGTCATAAACAATTATTAATTTCATATCGTTTACATGCAAGTAATTTTAATCAAATAATAGATGAATTAAATTTTGATTTTAGTAACATAACTGCCAAATTCCGCTATAGACAAAGTGATATTCCTGTCGAAATAAAAATATTAGAAAACAATGAAATTGAAGTTTACTATCCACAAGGAGCTGAAGCAGTCACTCCAGGACAACAAGTTGTTTTATACAAAGGAAATAGATGTATTGGTGGAGCAATAATTGAAGAAGTTTTTGCAGAAAGAAGAGATGATGAAAAAATTAACTTCCAAAGAAATTAGACAAAAATGAATTGATTTTTTTGTTTCAAAAAATCATTTTTATTTAGAAAGCAAATCTCTAGTTCCAATTAATGATCCATCTTTGTTATGAATTAATTCAGGTGTTGCTACTTTAAAACCATACTTTACAGGTGAAAAAAAACCACCAGCTTTAAGATTAGTTAATTCACAAAAAGCAATAAGAACAAATGATATTGAAAATGTTGGTGTAACAGCAAGACATCATACATTTTTTGAAATGCTTGGTAATTTTTCAATCGGTGATTATTTTAAAAAAGAAGCTCAAAAGTGAGCTTTAGAATTTCTAATTGATGTATTAAAAATGGACCCTGAAAAACTTTTTTATACAGTCTATAAAGAAGATGAAGAAGCTTATCAAAATTGAATAGATTTAGGAATCCCAAAATCAAAAATAATTAAAGGCGGACGAGATACTAATTTCTGAGATGTTGGTTTAGGTCCTTGCGGTCCTAATAGTGAAATTTTTTATGATCGTGGTCAAAAATATGATTCAAGAGGAATTGAAATTTTAGAACAGGATCTTGAAAATGATCGATACATTGAAATTTGAAATCTTGTTTTTTCAACTTTTAATAACGATGGTAAAAATAATTATAGTGAACTAAAATCCAAAAATATCGATACTGGTGCAGGATTAGAAAGAATCACATCAATATTGCAAGATGCTCCAACAAATTATGACACTGATTTATTTTTACCAATAATTGCTGAAATTGAAAAGCTTTCAGGTAAAAAATATGATATTGAAAATTACTTTGTAAATGAACCTAAACAAACTGAAATAAATACTGCTTTTAAAGTTATTGCCGATCATATGCGTTCAGCCGTTAATGCTATAGCTGATGGTGTTAAACCTTCTAATATAGGTCGTGGTTACATAATTAGAAGATTAATTAGACGTTCTTATAGAATGGCTTATAAATTAGGAATTAAAGAACAAACATTTTTATATAAACTAACACCAATTATCAAAAATGCCTTAATTTTTGATTTTGATTCAGAAAAAGTTAGCCAAATAATTCAAAAAGAAGAACGCATTTTTTCTAAGACAATAGATTCAGGTCTTAAACTTTTAGAAAAGGAAATGTCACGCCAAAATTCCAAAAAATTTGATTCAAAAATTGCATGAAGATTATTTGAAACATATGGATATCCGGTTGAATTAACAAAAGAAATTCTATTTGAAAAAGGGATAAATCTTAATTTAAAAGAAATTGATAAATATAGAGATGAGCATGCAAATAAATCAAGAAGCAACAATTCTCAAGCAATGAAGTCTGTTATCAATTCACTTGCTTTAATAACAAAAAAAATAGGTTCATTTGTTGGTTATGATCTTTTAGAAAATGAAAGTAATATTTTATTTCTTGCAAACACTAATGCTGAAATTAATAAAAGTAATTCAAAAGATATTTCATACTTAATATTAAACGAAACACCATTTTATGCTACTGGTGGTGGACAAAAACATGATCAAGGTTATATGTTGCAAGGCGATAACAAAATTGCTGTTTTAGAAATTTTCAAAGATAAACACGGTAATCATATTCATAAAGTTCAAGGAAGTATCGATATTTCTAAACCTGTTAAAAGTTTTATAGATAAAAACAATAGAACAAATTTAGAAAGAAACCATTCTGGTACACATTTGCTTTTCAAATCATTGCGTGAACAATTTGGAATGGAAATTAAACAGCTTGGTTCAAACAATAATGAAAATAGATTAACTTTTGACATGCCTGCAAATTCAAAACCAACACTAAAAGAAATATTTGAAATTGAGCAAAGAGTAAAATCATATATCAATGCAAAAGTTGATCGTGTTTATTCAAATACAGATGTTGAAAATGCTAAAAAAATGGGTGTAATTATAACCATAGAAGAAACAGAATATATGGACCCAAGTAATGTAAGAGTGGTTAGTTTTCCAGGAATTACAAGCGATTTATGTGGTGGAACACACATTAAAAATACTGAATTTATTGAAGATTTTAAAATAACAAGTGTTGAAAATAAAGGTACTGGAATTTATAGAATAAGCGCAGTAACAACTCATAAACAAGTTAATAAATTTATTAAATCCGAAATTGAAAAATTAGATATTGAGCAAAAATCTATTGTTGATAAAATTGTAAGTTTAGATAGTAATTTTGATATCAATAAGGTAGAGTATGTAAAATCGATTGATGAAATTAATTCTAAAAGAAATTTAATTGATGAGTTGAGGCTAATATTAAAAAACCTTATTAAATCTTCAGCAAATAAAGTTAGCAATAATTTAGAATTACAAAAACTAAGTATAGATGATATGGATATTTTTTGAAATTCGAATGTTGATAGTTCTATTCTAAGTTCTCAAGCAGCAGCTTTACGTTCAGAAAAACCTAATTCATTTATTTTACTTTTATCAAAAATTAGTGGTGATAAATATAAAATTGTAATCACAAGTGAAAATAATGATTCTAAAAAATTATGAGCTTATTTTCAAAATGAATACAACCTAAAAGGTGGCGGTAATTCAAAAATGATGCAAGGTGTTTGTGATTTTATAAAGGAATTAAAATAGATGAGAATTGTTGGTTTAGATTTAGGTTCAAGATCATGTGGAATTGCTATTAGTGATCCATTCAAAATGTTTGCTAATCCTTTGGAAAATTACTTTTTTAAGGAATATGATTTTAATTCACTTATTAAACATATTGCAACGTTATTTGATGAATTTAAAATCGAATCATTTGTTTTGGGATATCCACTTAGACAAACAGGAACTAAAAGTCAAACCACTGAAATGATTGAAGATTTTAAACTATTACTTGAATCACAATTTAATTTGCCAGTTTACTTAGTAGATGAAAGGTTAAGTACCAAAAAAGCCAAAGAAATTTTAAAACAAGGTAAAATTTCAAGTACGAAAGCAAAAAATCATAAAGATGTTTTAGCAGCGGTAATAATTCTAAATGAATATCTAAATAATTTTTAGGAGCAATCATGAATATAGAAAAAGAAATAGAAGATAGATCAATGGTTTTTGAAGATTCAACTGAAGGAATTGGATTATTAATAATTCCAGAAGAAGATGAAGAACTAATTTTCGTTTATATTGGCGATGATATTTTAGTGGCTACAATAATTGAAGAAGACGAATCTATTCAAATAATCGGACTGCTTAGTGAATACACATATTATTTAGATTTATTTATGCAAGCGATGACAGAAGATTCAGAAGTTAGAGATCTTGTTTTTGGATTATTCAATTATTATGAAAAAGAATTTCCTTATATGAAAGAATACGAATTAAGATTAAAAAGCGGTAACAATTAATGGAACTTTGAAAAATAATTTTACTAGTCTCAGCTGTTGTTGTGACAATTGGTGGATTAGGATTTTATATTTGAGTTCGTTTCTGGATTAAAAAGTATCGTAAAAAAATGAATGATGGTAATAGTATTTTAGATTCAAAAATTAATCGACCAAATGGTGGTGATGTTGATATGAATTTAAAAGAATCGCTTGGTTCAAAATTTGATATTTTTGATTTAGAAACAATACTGAATTTTTTATATCGCAATTCATTTAGAAAAATTAAAGTAATAGGTGATGACAGTATTTTTATAACTTTATCGATTTGAAAACAATTGCAATTTATTAAAATAACTAATCCTGAATTTGATAATGAATTAATTGAAAAAGTCAAAAATGATTTTCCCGATTATAGAGAATTTATAAATGAAGAAAATTCAAATGATTATGATGCATTAATTATCAATAAATCAAAATTTGATTATAATAAAACTTATGACACATTTATTAAAGATGTAAAAGAAAAAGGCACATTAATAATTGTGGAAAATAGTAATAATTTAATTAAAGAAGATTTTGAAAGCCTACAAAAACATTTAAATTATTTAAAGGAACATCACGAAACAATTAAAGTAAAAAACAAGATTACTTTTATAACTAAAAATTTTAATTAAGGAGAGATCATGTCAAAAATTCACGACATTAACGCAATACATTTAACAAAAGAAACTTTTGATGAATATAAAAAAGAAATGGACCATTTAATAAAAGTTGAACGTCCAAAAGCGATTGAAGAAATCAAAGAAGCAAGAGCACAAGGTGATCTTTCTGAAAATGCTGAATATGATGCAGCTAGAGAACAACAAGGTGTTATTGAAGATAGAATCTCTGAATTAGAAAAAATAATTTCTAATGCTGTAATTATCAAGAAAAATACTTCTAAAACAGTTGGTATCGGTTCAATGGTGCAATTTAAAAATTTAACTACTAATGAAATTTTTAATATTAAGATTGTTGGAAAATTAGATGCAGATCCATTTAACAATTTAATTTCTTTTGAAAGCTCATTAGCTAAAAGTTTAATGGGAGCAACTAAAGGTGAAACAGTTGAAGTTGATGCACCTGTAAAATACAACGCAGAAATTTTAGAGGTTTAAAGTGATAATTGGTATTTCTGGCATGATTAGCGCAGGAAAATCTTCTCTAGTTAGAGAACTAAAAAAAGGTTATCCTAAATCACTTTTTTTAGATGAATTTTCCGAAGGTGATGAAATATTTAATACATTTTTGAAATGACTTTATGAAAAAAAAGAACATTTAACAATGTCATTTCAAAGTTACATAATAGAATCACATTCAGCTAAGTTTCATGAAATATTAGATGATTTTAATCAAAAAAAATTAAATAAATTTGAAGATCATATTTTTTTAGATCGTTTTGCAATTGAGCATTATATATTTGCCTATTTAAACCTTTTACCTAAAGGAACAAAATATATAGAAGCTTATGATTCTTTGTTTAGTAAGATGATTTTTGAAAAGGAAATTCCTGATTTTGCAATTTTCTTAGATATTGATTTTGAAAATTTTACAAAAAGAATTCTTAAAAGAGGTAGACAAGTCGAAGTAGATAATTTTGAATTAAATAAGAAATATTTCAAAGATTTACATGACATTTATAAGCCTAAATTTATCGAAATGGCAACTAAATATAAAATTCCTTTTACAATTGTAAATACAGTTGGAAAAACTGAAAAGCAAGTTTATAATGAAGTTGTTAATTTAGTTGAAATAATTACTAAAGCCGAGAAAATAAAATATAGTCACAAAAATTAATTGACGCAATATGATAGACATCGCTTCTATCATATTTTTTATTTTTAAGTTAAAAATTGTAAAAATTAAGAGAAAATGTGGAAATTTTTTTCAATATTAAAAATCATAAATATAAAGATTTAGATTTACATAGATAATTATCTCATAACAAAATCCTATAAAGAGGAAGAAAGGAAGTTATGAGAAAATATGATGTATTAATCATAGGTGGCGGAATCATAGGCGCCAGTATCGCTTATGAATTAGCAAAATATGAATTAACAACATTATTAGTTGAAAAAAATCCTGTCTTTGCAAAAGAAACAAGTAAAGGTAATTCTGGTGCAATACATGGCGGTTTTGATCCAGAACCTGGCAAACTTGAAGCTAAGTTAAATGTTCTTGGTAACGAAATGTGAAGAAACATTGTTTTTAAAGATTTAACATTTCCAAGAGCACAATTAGATTCACTAATAATAGCTTTTAGTGATGAAGAAATGAAACATGTTCATATGCTTTATCAAAGAGGTTTAACAAATAAAGTACCTGCTGAATTTATGAAAGTTCTTTCAAAAGAAGAAGTCTTAAAAAAAGAACCGAATTTAAATCCTGATCTTAAAGGTGCATTATTGTGTACTTCATCATGAGCAATTAATACTGTTAAAGCAACTGAAGCATTTATTGGTGCTTCAAAACAAAATGGGACACAAACACAACTAAATTCTAAAGTGACTGCTATAAAAGAAGTTAAAGATGGCTTTGAAGTTGAAATTAATTTAAATGAAAAAATATTTGCAAAACGAATAATAAATGCAGCTGGACATTATGCAGACATAATTGCACAAATGGCTGGTTATCCTGATTTTAAATTAACAACTCGAAGAGGCGAATATAGAGTACTTGATTCATCGCAATCAGGAATTGTAAATTCAATTTGTTTTATGGTGCCAACGATTCACGGTAAAGGTGTTATTGTAACACCTACTTTAGATGGAAACATTTTAGTAGGACCAACTGCAGAAGATGGAGTGGCAAAAGAAGATACATTATTAGTTACAAGAAAAATGTATGACTACATTGGAAAAATTGGAAAAAAAATAGTTCCTTCATTAGATTTAGAAAGAACATCAATGGTTTTTTCAGGTTCGCGTCCAATTGATATTGAAACTAATGATTTTATTATTAAAGCTGCTAAATCAAACAAAAACTTTATCAATGCAGCCGGGATGCAATCGCCAGCGATTGCTTCTGCACCTGCAATTGCTTTAGAAATTGTCAAATTACTTCAAGATAGTAATTTAGATTTAAAAAAACGCTCAAATTTTAATGCAAAGTTTGAAGTTATTTAAAAAGGAAAATATGAAAGATAAATATATTATTACTCTAGATTCAGGTACAACAAGTTGCCGGACTCTAGTTGTTGATCAAAAAGGTGAAATCAAAGCTGTAGCTCAGCATGAATTTACTCAATATTTCCCACGTTCAGGTTGAGTTGAACATGATGCATTAGAAATTTGAAATATTCAACTTTCAACAATGCAAGAAGCTAAAAATGCTGCAGATATCAAATCAGATAATGTTGCTGCTTTAGGAATAACTAACCAACGTGAAACAATTGTTTTATGAGATAAAGAAACTGGAAATCCTGTACATAATGCAATTGTATGACAAGACAGAAGAACTAGTGAATATTGTGATGAATTAATTGCAGCCGGTCATTCAGAAATGATTAGAAGTAAAACAGGGCTTATTATTAATCCGTATTTTAGTGGAACTAAATTACGTTGAATTTTAAAAAATAGTGAAAAAGCTCAGAAAAAACTTAAAGAAGGAAAATTATTAGCAGGAACAATTGATTCATGATTAATTTATAAATTAACTGGTGGAAAAGTTCATGCTACTGACGTTTCTAATGCTTCTAGAACAATGCTATTTAATATTCACACATTAGAGTGAGATAAAGAAATTTTAGATCTTTTAGAAATACCTATGGAGATTTTACCTAAAGTTTATTCATCAAGTGATTCGAAAAATTACGGAACTGTTTTACCTTCTTTATGAAGTAATAGAGCTAAAGGAGTTGTTCCAATTACAGGTGTAGCTGGTGATCAACAATCTGCTTTATTTGGACAGTTAGGTACTGAAATTGGTATGGTTAAAAATACTTATGGTACAGGTTGTTTTACTCTAGTAAATACTGGAACTAAGGCAGTTGAAAGTAAAAATAAATTACTTACAACAATTGCTTGAAAATTAGGAAATGAAAAAACAGTTTATGCTCTAGAAGGATCAGTTTTTGTTGCAGGAGCAGCAATTCAATGATTGCGTGATGCCTTGCGATTAATGTATAGATCGGAAGAATCTGATTTTTTTGCAAATCTAGTTAATGATGATCAAAGAGTCTACATTGTACCTTCATTTACAGGATTAGGTGCGCCGTATTGAGATTCATATTCAAGAGGAGCAATATTTGGTCTTGAAAGAGGAACTAAAAGAGAACACATTATCAAAGCTACACTTGAATCCATTGCATATCAATCAAATGATTTAATTGCAGCTATGGCTAAAGACTTAGGACACCCTATTTCAACAATTAAAGTTGATGGTGGAGCATCTAAATCTAATTACTTAATGCAATTCCAAAGTTCAATTAGTAAATTGGCAGTAGTTAGACCAGTTAATACCGAAACAACCGCAATGGGTGCTTCATATCTAGCTGGTTTAGCTGTAGGTTATTGAAAATCATTAGATGAAATTAAAAAAATAGTAAAAGTTGATAAAGAATTTAAACCACAAATAAATGATAAAGAAATTAAAACTTTAATCAAAGGTTGAAATGAAGCAGTTAAAAGAACACTTAACTGAACAAAGGATATAGAATAATGGATTGATCAATTTTAGGTGCTGAATTTTTAGGTACATTTATACTAATAATTTTTGGTGTAGGAGTTAATGCTTCTGTTAGTTATTCAAAAATGTTTGCTAACCAACCTGGTAAGTGAATTGTTGTTGCAATTGGTTGAGGACTTGGAGTATTTCTAGGAGTAATTGCAGCTAATGCAGTTGGTTCTACAAATCATATTAACCCAATTGTTACAATTTATGCAACTGTCGCAGGACTTTTACCTGCAGTGCAGTTTGTCCCAGTTATTTTAATGCAATTACTTGGTGCTTTTAGTGCAGCTTTATTGTTAGATTTTATTAACTGAAATCACATTAAAGAAACTGATTTAGAAACAGTAAGAGGAAGTCACTGTACAGGACCAGCTTATTCTAACTTTAAAGAAAAAGGTTTAATTCAAAACTTCAGTTACGAACTAGTTGGTTCATTAGCATTATTAGGAATGATTTTTGCTTTAGGTAAAAGTGGTAATTCATGATCAAATATTTTAGGGCCAATTCCAGTTACTTTAATAGTTACAGCTATTGGTATTTCACTAGGATCATCAACAGGTTATGCAATTAATCCTGCTCGCGATTTAGGTCCAAGATTAGCATTCTTAGTTACTGAAGCATTTGTTGCAATTAAAACTAAAAAAGTTAAAATTGGTGCTAATTGAGGCTACGCATGAGTACCTGTTTTAGCTCCAACAATTGCAGCTGTTATTATTGGTTTAGTAGCAAGATTTGCTTAATATTTATTTATAAAAATTTTAAACACAAGTGTGAATGCATTTGTGTTTTTTGCATAATTTAATTGTGACTTTTTATCCATATGAGAAACATGTGAAAATAGTTTATTAACTACATAAATCAATTTGTTCTTAATCACAAATTTTAGGGAGCAAGTAAAAATTAACGGATTTAAAATTTTATTTTTTTTAGAAACTTAAAATTAAGTCTCATTTTTACCTTAG
>NZ_NNCE01000005.1 GCF_002245785.1 Mycoplasma testudineum | reverse complement strand
CAACTTGTGAATTAGGAATACTTGATAAATAAGAATTAAGTTTATAAACTTCCTTACCATGTTTAATTTTAATATGGCGAAATAAGTTATTTTCATTAATCTTTCTTGATTTTTTAGGAAAATTTATAGATTTTTTTGAGATTTCAGTTGTTTTTTGGTTATTATTCATATGTTCGTGTTGAACAAGCGCCTGGGTGTTGTGACCCTTTAAGGGCGCTTTTTATTTCCTTTCTTTTCAGTTTGAAACTCGTTTGTTTCAATGTCTAGTTGTATTGAATATTACACTGTAAACCATTTTTTTTATAGCATCAATTGATCTAAAATTTGTTTTTGAACTATACATAGTTCTTAGATTTGAAAAGATTGACTCAGCTAAATTATTTGAATAAATTTCTTTTCTGGTTCTTGGTGAATAATCAAATATATTCGCAATTTCAGGAAATGCATTTAAAGTATTTTTAAATACTATTTCACTATTATATTTTCTATATTTTTCTAAAGAAGATGTTAAAAAATTTAAAGCTTCTTCATATGTGCTTAAATTCATTATTGTTAAACAATCTTCACGGTAACTTTTTCTAATTTCCTTGGGTAGATATTTTTCAGTTACTCTAATAAAGTGCAAATAACATTTTTGAACTTTTGAATTAGGAAATTCCTCAAAAATAAGTTTTGTTAATCCTTTTCTATCATCACATATTATTAAATCAATTGTTTTCAATCCATTGTTTTTTAGTTTATCAAAAAGGTGCTTTCAGCCCGAATTATTTTCACTTTTTTCAATATGAAAATTTAGTATTTCTTTATAGCCATTTTCATCTATTGCGGTGATTAAATAAACTACAGCTAATTCATATTCGTTTGTTTTGTAGTTAAATAATTTGACATTAAAACCATCTATGTGAGCAAACTTATAGTGCTCTTTGATTTGTCGGTTTTGTCATTCTTCTGCTGTTTTTAAAATTTCATTACAAATCATTTCTATTTTTGAATTAGAGAATTTTATATTATATGTGTCCTCAACAATTTCTTGGATTTTCATGTAAGAAAGTCCACCAACTAAGCGAAGCCTAATTATGAAATCTCTAATAAATTTTGAAGTAGATTCTAAAATTTTTTCAATCTGTATATTTGTGTCGTTTCTTTTTATTCTAGATAAATTAATGTCTACTTCTCCAAATATTGAATAGTGTTTGATTTTCTTTTTGCCATCTCTCACTATGTAAATTCCTAAATTGTTAGATATTTCTTTTTCAATATAATTTTCCAATTCTTCTACATATTTTTGCTTCAGGAAATTTTGCATGTGTTTTCACAATTTCTTTTTATCGACTAATTCGATCAAATTGCTTTCCATTTTTTTCATAATAAAAACGGTCCTTTCTGCTAAGACCGTTAATTTTTGTTAGCTCCCATATAAAAGTTAATGAAGAACAATTATATTATTCAAGTCTAATCAAACATTATTTAAACAAATAAAAGATAAATGGCAGTAAAAAACTCCACAGATGTTAAATTTATCATGTGGAGTTTTTTACTGCCTCAAAAGTGTTAGTTCATTTAATATTTAAAAATTTTATTGTTTGTAATCATTAAATCCAACAAAAATCTGTTCTTCTACTTTACCACTTGCTCAGAAATTTCTTGATTCACGAACTCGAGAACGTTTATGTCTAAATGCTTCTAGTTTTATATATACTATAAGAGTTACAAAGTTAGTACTTATAAATGTTGTAACAACAACAAGAATTAAACCTATTATTAATGAAATATTGACTGTTCCAAAAAAGGCTAAAAATACTAGCGAAATTATGATCATTGCTAAATTCAAATATAAATTTCTTACTATGTTTTCTCTAATACTTCTATTTACAATTTGCTTAATTATTAAATAATCAAATTGAGTATTATGAAATTCTTTATAGGTGATTTGTTTTATTCTATTTGCAATAGCAAATTTATTTAATGTTGAATAAAATAAACCAGCAAGAATAGCAATTAAAAAGTATTTATCTATTGGCAATCTAGTTATAACAAAGACAGATATCATGATTATAATTTGAATTAAAATCCCAATCAATAAAGAAATTGAATATGCATATCTAAATCTAATTAAAGAATAAATTCCTGCAAATGCCAACACAATTGCAAAAGCAATTGAAGCAGCTATTGTTTGTGATTTTGCTTCTAAAGAAGAAATAATATTAGCATTGAATGAATACGTAGTTAATGTATTTTCACCTGTAATATTTTTAACTATATCTTGTAATGAATTAATTTCTGAACTACTTAATTGAACACTAGTTTTTATTTCCAAAACATTATTTAAAGCATTATTCTGACTTGGGTAAATTGCTATCGTTGCATTATCCAAAAGAGTATTTTGCTCTAGGGCATTTTTTAACTGTGTAGCTGTTTCGTTTGATAATAACAATTGTGAATTAGAATCCCTTGATATTGTAACTAATGAACCGCCACTAAAATCAATTGATGTTTCAATACCGGATAAAGCACTTTGATTTGCTCCTGCTAATGATGAAAATACAATTAATGAAATAACGATAAAAATTACTATTCCAATATTTACAAATTTTGATTGTTTAACAAAATCTAAATTAGAAATAAATTTGTTTTCTAAATTTGACATTGATTTTTTTCTAATTCCAATTAAAGCTAATTTATTTTCAATGTTAAATAATGAAATTGAAATCATTACAAAAAAATGAATTACAAAAATCATAATTATTAAATTTGTAAAAATAGAAATTATGAATCCTAGTGAAAATGTTTTTAATTCTCTAAATCCAAAGTAGAAAAATATAGTTCCAACGATAATTGCGATAATGCTTGAATCTACTAAATTTACATAAGAATTTTTTGAAACCGATTTAATAGCTTTAATAACAGTTTCTCCGCGCCTGACTTGCTTCCTTATTTGGTCTAGATAATAAATTAATGCATCTAAAATAAAACTGAAACCAATTATTGAACCTGCAACGACAGCAGGACTTCATTCACCACCTAATAGAGTGAAAAATAGGATGTTTAAGAAACTGAATAATGCTAAACCAAAAGCTCCTATTAATCCAAATATTCCATAAGTTATAACCAAAAATAAAGCAATTAATGCAAAGGCAATTGCAAAAGCTAATTGAACTTTAAAGAATGTGTTTACTCCATTTAATGGCTGAATAAAATAAGAAGCTAATACAGTAATATCATAATCTACAGCTGTTGAATTAATTTTAAATGAGTAATTTCTTGCTATAGCATTATTTGCTTCAATTGGAATTGTGAATGACTCAGTGTTTTGTAATGTTGTTGTGTTATTAAAAAATATAAGATAGTCATTTGCTTTAATTGATTCTGTTTTTAAATTATTATTTAAAGTTGTATTTTGATTATCTGTTCCAGTTTGTGTAGTTGTTGGACTATTATTTACATATGCAAAATTTACAGGATTGAATTTAGCATTATTTCAATCAGAATTATTTTGATTTTGATTAGCAATATTTACAAATTCTTCTAGATTGTATCAAAATACTATTGCAGAACTTGTAGTGTTTTGTGACATATTAAAAGTCATTAAAGCTCACTGCTGCTGCGCATTACTATCAGCTAATTTAACAACTAAATTTGAACTACCATTATTTGCTAAAACAACACTTGCTCCTTCAGGAGAAATAGGAACTTGATATCTATTTCATTCAATTGAACTTGGGTTTTGATAATCTATTGTTGTATTTTGATTAAAAGCGCCGTCAAAAAATAAGGGCTTTCCATTTATGTCTGTAACTATAAAATTTGCTTGCTGTGAAACATCTTGAGAAAACTTTTCAAGTTCAGAATCACTCGATACTTCTGAACTTGTTGCTTCAAATATACCGTTTCCATTTAAATTGATATTTATTCCATTTATTCCTGAACCACCACTTAATTGGTTGGTTAAGTTTTGAGTAGCACGTTCCAAAGTTGCATCATCAACTACATTTTGATTTTTATCGGTAACTTTAGCAACTATTCTTGCACCGTTTCCATACTCATTTGATAGATTTGTATTATTATTTAAATAAAGAGTCGAACCTAAAACAATAGATAAAATTGCAGCTAAAAAACCTCCCAATAATATAAAAAATCTTTTTGGGTTACTTCATTTAAAAAATTGTTTAATTTTATTCAACATATGCTCCATTAATAAACATTATTTTATTATAAAGTAGACTAAAGTTTCTCATTAATAAAAAACCAAGCGAGCTTGATTAATTATTGAAGTTATTTTTTTCTAAATATTCCTTTCCCTTTAAGGTTAATTTTCTACCAAATGAGCTTTTTTGAATTAGTTTTTGTTCAATTAATAGTGGTTCAATTTCATTTATTAGTAGGTCTTTATTCATATTCATGATCCCGCTAATTAGATCTATTGATAAATTTTGGTTTTTAAATCTGTTATTAAATACTTTTAGATATTGAATTTGATCTTCATCTAGTCCGTATTCATATATGCCTAAATTTTCTAAGGCTTTTACTGTTAGATGAACATTGATTATTTCGTCATTGTAAACTGAAAAGTCACTAACTCTCTGTAATAAATGGTTAGCAATTCTTGGTGTATTTTTGCTATTTGAAGCTATCAATTTGCAACTGTAATTGTCTATTAAAATATTTAATTTTTTAGCACTGTTTTCCAAAATTTGTTCAATGTGAAATACTGTATATGGTTTTATTCTTGAAATATAACCAAATCTATCTTTTAACGGTTTTGAAATTGCTTGCAGTAAAGTTGTTGCTCCAATTAAAGTAAAAGGCCTAACTTTCATTCTAACAATTTTTGAATTTTGTTCTACACCTAAAACTACATCTATAGCAAAATCTTCCATTAAAGTGTAAAGAAGTTCTTCTACCGATTTATTAATTGAATGAATTTCATCAATGAATAAAATACAATTTTCAGGTAAGTTCGTGAAAATATTAAGTAAGTCACTTTTTTTCTCAAACATCGAACCTTGCGTATATTTTATTTCTAGATTTGCTTCATTAGCAATTAAACTTGCCAAAGTGGTTTTTCCTGTACCGGCACGACCATGCAAAAGAATGTGCGGTAAAGGGCTATTTCGAATTTGACTAGCGCCAATCATAACTTGCAAAGTATTTTTAATACTTTCTTGGCCAATGTATTCTGAAAATGCTACGGGTCTAATTTTTGAATTGTGGGGCTTCACTAATATTAATAATTGCCTGTTCTACCATTGTTTCAAGATTATAGTCTTCAACATTATGATCAATTGCAAATTTTATTTGCTTGCTTTTATAACCTAAAACTTTTAAGGTTTTTTCAAGATCTTCTAGTTTAGAATTTTTTTCGATAATTTTAGTAGCATCAACTTTAAATTTATCACTTTCCATTAACCTTGACCATTTACTTTGCAATTCAAAAATTATTTGATTTGCAGCCTTTTTACCTACATATGGATATGCCGAAAGTGCTTCAACATTGCTTGTTACTAATAAATGCGCCAGTTCTTCTCAACCATTTTTTAATAATGACATTGCCGTTCTAGGGCCAATCCCATTTATTTTCATCAAATCTTCAAAAAATATTCTTTCCTTAAAAGATTTAAAGCCATATAATGAGTTGCTATATTCATTTTTGTGTTCATACACATAAAGTTTAAGTGTAGAATCAATAGCGTAGCTTTCTGCATTATTGACTTTGATATTGTATCCACTTGAATGTGATTCAAATAAAATGTATTCACTATTGTGGTGGACAACTTTTCCTAATTTATAAATTAACATATAATTTCCTCCACCTATATATGCAATTTTTAGTCCTTATTTGAAAAAACGCATAAAAAAAATCTTGACGGGCAAGATAATTTTTAAACTTCTAAGTATTTTGTGCCTTTATAAAACCCACAGAATTTACAAATTTTATGAGGTTCGATTTGTTTTGCACAATTATTACATTCTACAGTTGTAGAAACAGATAAAGCATCATGAGTTCTTCTTTTGTTTCTTCGTTGCTTAGAAGTTTTACGCTTTGGTACTATTGCCATGATTTCTCCTAGTAAATTATTAATTTTCATAAGCAACAAATGCTTAATGTTTTTTAATTTTATCATTTTTTTGTTTTTTTAAAAATAAATTATATATATATTTATAAGTTCAAAAACGAAGAAATGAATTGGTCATAAAAAACAAATAAATGCTTAAAAATAGCTAAGTTATTTGTTAATTTTTATTAAATATTAGTTAATTTTCAATAGTTCTTCAATTTTTAAATTTACTTTTGAAGTTTTATCAAAAACTATATCGTGACTACTTTTTGGTAATATAGTAAATTTTATTGAATTGTCTGTTGCGACTTTTGACAAAGCTCTAGTTGTAGTTAACGGATCTTCTTTACCAGACATCATTTCGAATTTTTCACTATTATTCTTATATAGTTGTTTTAAATAATCTGCATCTTCGTAGGTAAATAATTTATCAACTGTTTTAGCAAAATGTCTTGCTAAAAAAATTGCATAAGTATTGTTGATTACTTTGAATTTTGAAATAAAAAATCTTGTTATTAATCTACTTTTATATCTAAGCGAAATCGCTGCATCTTCTGCATCTTTTAATGTAGGGGCAAGAATTCACCTTCGGTAAGTTTTTTCTTCTTCTTGACTAACTTTTACATAATGCAAAGGACTTAATAATAAGCCTTTATTTGCTCGATTTGAATCTAAAACCTTTAATGCTGCTAGAGCACCCATTGAATGACCTACTACTAAATCGATTTTTACTTTTAAAGCATCAATAAAATCAACAACAAATTTTGCCCCTTTTATAATGTCATATGAATCATTTAATTTTGACTCATCTAAAGGATATGTATTTCCATGATAAGGAAGTTCTACAGCAACCATATCATAGTCTCTTTTTATATTAAATAGAGGCGAAAAAGAATTAATAGATGAAGTAATTCCATGAATAAAAAGTACTTTAGCCTTGCCGGTATCTTCAAGATAATAATTTGCTTTAAATTTACCTACTGTTATTTGTTCGATATATCACATATATACTCCTTAAATATTCTGTAATTCTCTTCAGCGATAATCTGTTTTACCAAGTTTTTTAAGCTCTTTTGTATTTCAAATATGTAATGCAAGACCACATAATCAACCAAAAAATGCTACTGCTATTCCGATAGCCAAAATTATTGTATATCCTAGTTGAGAAGTATTTGTTGATCCTTCTACTGTATAAGCTCTACCTACAACTGGATTAATTTGAAATAGTCAAGCATCAGGACTAAATGCTATAACTGAAATTAAAGCATTAACTGATGAATAAGATTTTTTAGGTGTTGGGATTTCACCAATTGTTGCATATCTAAGTGTGATCATTACCCAATTTAGTGAACCAACTACAAGATAGATAAGTACAAAAAATATACCTAGAAAATATCTGTATCCATATGGTAAAGTATTAAATTCTTGGAATCCTGGCAAGAAGATAAATAATGTGCTGACTAATATAGATATACCCATAATTATGAGTAATAATCGCACATAACTTTTTGCTCGATCAACAAAAAATCCTACAGGTGCACTTATTAAAAAACCTAAAATATATGTTCTAAAACCAGCTAATAAAGTTACAATAATAGCACTTCAAGCAAGTTGATTTGAAACTACATTTTTTAAATAATTTAAAAAGTAATATGCAAATACAGATTGGAACATGTACATACCCATAATGAAGAAACTATCCAATCAAATTCTAGGTTCTTTTAAAGCTTGTCCAATTATTTTAAAATCAATTCCAAATTTTTCTAAATTTGTTTTTTCAGGAACAATAAAATAAATTAATACTGCACAAATAAATAAGTAACCAGCAATAACAAAACTAAAAACAGCAAAACCTAATTGAATTCCAATTATGGTTGTAAGTATAAAACCAATTAAAAAGAAAAGTAATAATCCAATAATTCCAATTGATGTACCTTGAATTCCATATGCTAATCCTTGATCTTCTTTTTTAGCTTGCTGAGTTACTAATTTTCACATCGGAGCTCAAAAACCTAAAGCTGCTGCAGCACCTCAAATTGCAAAAATAATATAATACTGAATCATTAAATTTTGATCAGTAACTAAATTACCATTTACATTTATGTAACTTCCTGTTATTACAATAACTGCGAACCAAATTGTTGTAGCAGCTACAATAACTAATGAACTAATAATTAGCGTTTTGCTTTTTACTTTATCGGCTAATCAACCTCCGGGTAATTGCATCACTAAAGTTAATGCTCCTACAATTACAGTTAATTGATCTAAATCTGATTCAGTTATGTGAAATGGCTCTCATAAACTTGGAATAATATATTTACCATAATACGGAATTGCATAAATGAATATATTTGCAGCAGCTAAAATTATTATGGCTCAAATTCCCCTTTTACCAATACGATTTAATACGCTTGAAAAAAGCGACTTTAATTTTAAAGACATGATTAACTCTCCTCTTTTTCTTTCCTGTAATAATTATCTCATTGTTATAAATAAATTTATTATCAAAAAGCCAATTTTCCACATTTTATTGGTTTTTAAAAGACATTTACTTAGTTTAGCAAGTAATTTTTTAGTTTCAATTTAAATAGTTAGGAACACTAAAATAGAAGAAAGAGAAGAGTTTAATTTAATATTGTAATTGTATTTTCGTAGCGTTTTCCTAATTGAAAAGCTGCCGAAACAAATAAAACTGCTATCGCAAATGCTACACTTATTTCGACAATAAAATTAATATAAATTAGTCCAAGTCAAACAATTAATGACCTTCCATTCATAAATGGAAATGGTCAAATACTATTATGTAAATATATAAGTGATGTCACAAACATTGTGTTTAATAATGGAGCTAATATTGCAAAAATAATAAAAGCAATTGTTCGTATATTTTGTTTTTTAATTACTGGAATTATTTTACTTATTAATCCGCCTAAAATAAAACCAGTTAAAAATCTAGGTAATATTGATATATCTGGAAAATAAAACATGTTTGTTGCATCTCCGTAAATATAAGCTCTTAAAAAAGAACCTATACCTATTGTTAAACCTATAATTGAACCACCTGATCAACCTAAATGAACAGCGGCAATCACCATAAAAACAGGCAAAATTGTTATATTAAAAATAAAGACTTGAATGTATCCTGTATTAGGTATAAAAGATAATAAAAATATTAATGATATGTAAATAGTTAATAATGATAATCTATGAATTTTTCTACTTTTAGATTCGTATTTGTCCGGGTCTAATTTAAATACATTTTGGATAATTCATTTTTTAAAGTAAATAAATTTTAAACTTAAATTTTTCAAACTACTTTTCATAATAAATTTTTAGTCCTTCTAAGACCATATTATCTACAAAAATTGCACTAGGGAAATTGTTTTTAAAAAACATAGAATCACCGCCAGTTAATAAAATTGGAGCACTTTTATCCATTTCATTTGCTATCCCTTTAATTAAATAACTAAAACCTTTTATAAAGCCAATTGATAATGCTTCTTGAGTATTTTGGCCGTATATAATATCTTTATCCGATAAACTAACTTGTGACAATTTAGCTGCATTTTTAGTCAAATTTTTAAATGAAGTATAAAAACCAGGACTGATACTTGTTCCTATTAATTTAGAATTATTTATATATGAAATTACTGTTGCAGTTCCTAGAGAAACTACAATGGCTTTTTCAAAATTACGTGCAGCATAAATTGCATTAGCTAAAATGTCTGCGCCGATTGTATCTTTAGCTTTTGGAGAAATTTCAAGATTCATTTTTGAAGAAGAATTTAAAAAAATCATCTTAGAATTAAAATGTTCTTGATTTAATTCTTTTAATAAGATATCGTAACTAGGTACTACAGAAGAAATAATTAAATATTCAAAATTGGATAAACCAAAATATGTTTTAATAAAATTAAAAATAGTAGTGTGCGAGTCTAAAAGATTTGTTTTTAATTTAGCAACTTTAATTTTATCATCTTTGAATATTGCAAATTTAACATTGGTATTACCAACGTCGATATATAAATTTAAATTCATGTTAATACCTCATTAACAATCATGGTTGCAATTTCATCTTTTGTTTTTTGGGTAAAATTTACAGTTTTAAAATGATTAATTAAAGCTCCATCAACTAAGACATTTCCCATTGAACCAATTTTGTTGTAAAGGATCGCCTTAATATTAGGATTGTCATGAATTTTTTTATGTGCTTTTTGTATATCTAAATCATATTTAAATGCAAATACTTTCAATCCTGGATTTTCATTTGTTGCTGTTTTAATAACATCTATATCGCGCGTTAATTTTAAATGCCAGTCAGCATCAGTACTTAATTTATAGTTTAAAACATTAGTTTTATAATTAGCTATTGCGGCACTAGCAATGTAAATATCATAGCCGGCTGCTATTTTGGCAATGGCTTCATTATTGTAATTTTCAACATTAATTAAATCTGGAACAATTCCTTCTTTTCTAAAAGCAGATTCAATTTTACGTGCCAAAGTTCCTGTTGCTCCGTTTGTAATGTATCTTACTTTATCAATATAAACTTTACTTGCACCGTAACTGATTAAAATTTTTGGATGAGATTTTTTATTCAAAATATTAGAAGCAATTTTTTCAATTTCACTTACTTCAGACATTCGACCAATTGCTGAATATCCTTCGTAAAGCATTCCTATTTCTGGACCAACTATAAAAACGTTTGGTAATTTTTTCAAACTATCAACAATGTTTCTGTCAATAGCAGATTTTCACATCGAATCATTCATCGCTGGAGCTAAAATAATAGGACCATTAAAAGCAAGTAAAAAACTCAAATTAATTTCATCACTAATTCCGTAATTAAATTTACTTAACAAATTTAAAGAAGCAGGTGCAACTATAACTAAATCTGTTTCTTTTGCTAAAGAAATATGTTCTGCTGGATAATTTTTATTATTTTTATCAATTGAAATTTTGCGATTCAATTGATAAGGAATTAAATTTGAATCAATAACATTTTCTTCAACATTATTACTTACTAAAACTGTAGTTTTGTGACCCTTTTTTTCAAGTAAATCTACGAGTAATTGTGTTTTCATCACAGCTACACTACTTGTAGAATAAATAACTATATTTGCCATATTAACCTCGATACATTTATCGTTTAACACAACCATTGCTGTGTCATTTAAAACAAGATTATTATAAAACTTTTTTAAAAACATTATTTTAAATATTTGTAATTGTAAGCATATTAATCAACACTCAAATTTAAAATAAATAGATTTATTTCATATGAAAATTTGTCATTTTTGATTTACTAAAATAAACAAAAAAATATTTTTTAATTAGATTTTTGCAATTATGCTTTTTCATAAGTTGATAATTAAATATCGTGTAAAATTGAATAATGATATTTGATAAAATTGAACCTATTCTAACATTAAACGAGTTAATTGAATATGGAGAATATGTTGAAACATGATTAAAAGATCAAGTAAAACAATCTAATAAAAAAGGTGTAATTGTCGGTCTATCTGGCGGTATTGATTCAGCACTAGTTGCTGCTATATCTAACAAGGTTTTTGGGAAAAATTGTCACACGATTTCTATGATGATTAATCCTAGACTTGAAGATGAAAAAGATATAAACGAGTTAGTAAAACAACTTAATTTAAACCATGAATATATTAATTTACTTGATTCTTTTGAAACTATTGAAAAAAAGCTTAATTTAAGTAATAAGTTAGCAATTGCAAATATCAAACCAAGACTCAGAATGCTAACTTTATATGCTAAAGCTCAAGAATTAGATTTACTAGTATTAGGAACTGATAATTTAGATGAAGCATATTTAGGTTATTTTACAAAATATGGTGATGGGGCAGCTGATTTATTACCTATAGTAAGATTGACAAAATCAGAAGTTAGACAGTTATCAAAATATTATGGAGTTACTGATTCAATTATCAATAAAGCGCCATCTGCAGGTTTATGAGAAAATCAAACAGATGAAGACGAAATGGGAATTTCATATAATCAAGTAGATGATTTTTTAAGAAATAATTCTATTGATGCAACTGCAAAAGAAAGAATTAATCATTTGCATAAAATTAGTGAACACAAACGTATACCAATACCAAAACCAAATCATTTACCAGAATTCATATTAAAACTAAGGAGCAAATAATGGCTGGACATTCAAAGTGATCAAATATTAAACATAGAAAAGGTGCTCAAGATGCAAAACGCGGGAAAATATTTCAAAAACTTTCAAAAGAAATTAGTGTAGCAGCACAAAGAGGACCAGATGTTGATTCAAATCCTGCTTTAAGACTAGCAGTTTCAAAAGCTAAATCAGCTTCAATGCCAAAAACAAATATTGAAAAAGCTATTGCAAAAGGTAGCGGAAGTCAAAAAGATGGCGAAACATTTATCGAAACTATGTATGCAGGTACTGTTTCTAAAGGTGTTCAAATTTTAGTTATTTGTTTAACAGACAATTTAAATAGACTAACATCAAATATTAAAAGCTATTTTAATAGAGCAAACGGGAATTTAGGTAAGCAAAATGCTGTTCCATTTGTTTTTGATCAAAAGGGATTAATCGAAATTGACCGTAAATTAATTGATCAAGAAAAAATTGAAGCATATGCAATTGAAGCAGGTGCAGAAGATATTCAAGTTGAAGATGAATATTATTCAATTACTACAGCGCCGTCTGATTTTCTAGATGTTCTTGATTCAATTAAGCAATCAAATGGTTTTGAAGAATTTTTAAGTGCCGAAATTTCATATATTCCAAATACTTACGTTGAACTTGATGAAGAAGATAACGAAAAAGTCTTAAATTTTATTGAAAAATTAGAAGACGATGATGATATTCAAACTGTTTATCATAATTTAGGTTAAATATGTTGTTATCAATTGAAATCATTGGTTGAATAGCCGCAATATTAATTGTTGTAGTAGGTTTACCACAACTTGTTTATATTAGCAAAGTTAAAAAAGCAGAAAATTTAGCTTTGTCATCATATTGGATTTTCAATTTATCTCTTTTATTGTTTTCTTTATATGGATTTTTTCTAGGGTTATCGCAATTAGTTTTTGCTGAATTAGCTGGTAGTATAATTTTTTCTGCAACTTTATTTGTAATGATCAAATATTGAAATTCTAATGAAATGAGTCATTTTAAAAGAAAATTAAATTACGCATTGATTTTATTTATTTTGATAATAATTATCATTATTAGTTTACTTCATATAATTAATTTTTATGTCGATGCAAATAGTTTACTTGACCAAAATTCAAATGCCGTTAAAGTTATTCAGGCTTTATTAGCAATGTTTGCTCCATTTATTGGAACTTTAGCATTTTTACCGCAAACTATTAAAGGAATTAAGGAAAAAAATTTATTTTCATTACCATTCTTTTTTGTAGCAGATGTATTTTTATTTAACACATTCTGAATTATCGTTTGAGTTTTAAGAATACATGCATATGATCTTGGTTTATATGGAAATATGAGTTTTGTATTTAAAAATACATCAATTTTATCTTTAATTTTGCAATCTGTTTCTCTAATTATTGCCGCACTACAATTTGGTTTTTGAATCCGCGATGTAAAAGGCAAAAAAATAATTTGATTCTAATTAAAATTAACTAAATAAATTTACTTTGTTTAATGCAAAGTTTTTTTATTTTTTATAGTTTCAATCATCTTCTAAAAATCTAACTTTATTTTTATTTAATACTTTATTTTCTTTAAATTCACGTAGTGAATATAAATGTTTACCCATTAATTCATGATTAACTGATTTAATTATTCTACTAGATTCATTATGTGTATTTTCGGTAAATAAAAGGTTATTTTCAGTGTAGTTAAATTTATTAACAAAATCAGTAAAACGCACACCTATACCACGTAAATAGTCATTATCTTCATATATTTCAATAAGCATATCTTTAGCTATATCAATAGCTTTTTCAATAGTTTTAATTGGTTCAATTTGTTTACGTTGAATTGAATGTCATTTTTTGTTTTGATCTCTAATAATTACAGTAACAATTTTAGGTAAATATGCGCGTTTTTGCATTCTTGTTCATGATCTTTCAATCATAATTATTAGTTGCTTATTTAAATCAAATAATCCAACTTTATCATAATCAAAAGTTTTACTATTTCCAATTCCTTTAAATGCATTATTTGCAACTTGCACAACATTAGTGCTTGTACCATTGCAATTTGCTAATAATTGTTGATATCTTATTCCTAGAGTTTTATCTAAATAATTTTGGTCTAAATTGTTATTACAAAAATCGCCAATTGTATTAATTCCTAATGTTCTTAATAATTTAGAAGTGCTTGCTCCAATTCCATAAAATTCTTCAATTTCCATATGGTGAAATTGTTTAGCAAAATCATTTGGTCTGGTAACTGTAATACCAAAAGGTTTATTTATTGAAGTTGACATTTTAGCATTAAATAAATTGTGACCTATGCCTATTGAAATTGGCAAGTCAAAATTTTCAAGAATTTCATCTTGCATCTTTTTAGCTAATTTCATAACTTCATTTTTTCCGCTTACTAAATTAGTTACATCAAAATATACTTCATCAATTGAAACAATTTGTAAATCAACTTGATAGTTAAAAGCTAAATAATCAAAAACTGCTGTACTTAAATTATTAAATAATGCAAAATCAGGTTTTTCAACAATTAGATCTTTGCATTTATGTTTTGCTTGATATACTGGTTTACCAACTTTAACACCATATCTTTTAGCTTCATATGAAGCAGCTGCTACTATTGCTCTAAGATTATCTGAAGCAACTACTAATGGTTTATTTTTAGTTTCAGGTTTTATAGTTCTAATTGCAGAAGCAAAAAATGAATCAATATCTAAGTGAAATATTATTTTTGATTTGTCCATATTAATAATTATAAAGTCGAAAAATAAAAACACTCTTTTTTAAGAGTGCTTAAGTAATATTTAAATTATTTTTCAACTTTTGAAATTATTGAAAAGATTTTTGATTTAACTGAATCATGATCCATAGCCATCATTTGATAAGCTTGTTCACCTGGAGCTGAAGTGCCAAATGTATCAATTCCAATACTATAATTAGCTAATCTATTTCAACCAAATGTACTTTGTGCTTCGATACTAATTGTAAATTCTTTAACTCAATTAGGTTTTTTAACTAAATCATATGAAGGTACTGAATAACAACTTAATCCTAATTCTTTAGCAATGTTAAAAGCCATAGCTGTTTCACTACCAGTGGCAATTAATGTTCAGTGTTTTAATGTATCTTTTCCTTTTAAAAGTAAATATGCTCCTGATTCGACTTTATCAATATCAGTATTTTCTAGTGTTTTTAAATTCTGACGACTGCTTACGATAACTGTTGGTTTTGAATTTTCAAAATATCATTTAAATGAACCAAGTACTTCTTTTTCATCTGCAGGTCTAAATAAAGTTATATTAGGCATAGCACGCATCATAGCAATTTGTTCTATTGGTTGATGAGTAGGTCCGTCTTCACCAACAAATACTGAATCGTGACTAAAAATGTATAAAACTGGTAAATTCATTAATGCGCTTAGACGCATTGCGCCTTTTAAATAATCAGCAAAAACTAAGAATGTAGAAACAAATGGTTTTAAGTTTGAATGTAAAGCAATTCCATTTGCAATTGCAGCCATAGCCATTTCTCTAACACCAAAAAGAATGTTTTTACCTTTTCTGTTTTCAGGTCCAAAATCACCATCTATACCAGCAACTTTTGTAGAAACAGATAAATCAGCACTTCCACCTATCATTTGGTCATTAATTTTAGCTAATTTAGTTAAAATTGTGCCAACTGAATTTCTAGTAGCTTGATCAGGTGCAATTCCTAAATTAACATTCATTTCTAGTCAAGATTTAATAAATTTATCAAATTTTGAAGTTTTTTTCTTTTTATCTCATTCTTGAAATAGTTTATTTTGATTATGTTTTCATTGATCATAATATTGAAAAACTATGTTTGGAACTGCAAAATAATCATCTTCTGTTCATTCTAATTTTTGCGCTAATACTTCAATGTCATTTCCTAAAGGAGCGCCATGAACTGCTGTAGTTCCTTGTTTTGAACTACCTTCACCAATGATTGTTTTTACTTCGATAAATGAAGGTTTATCGCTCTGACTTTTTGCTTTAGTAATTGCTTCACTAATAGCTTCAACAGTATTTGTTTTTACTAATTGATAATTTCAGCCTTGCGCTTCAACTCTTTTTTTAATGCTTTCAGTATTAATTACATTAACTGCAGTATCAAGTTGAATATCATTTGAATCATGTAAAACAATTAGTTTACTTAATTTTTGTTGTCCAGCAAATGACATAGCTTCATAAGCTACACCTTCTTGTAAATCTCCATCACCTACAATTGCGTAAGTATAATGATCAATTTCAGAAGGGAATTTAGCATTTAAGTGTGCTTCAGAAGTTGCTAATCCAATAGCCATAGCAAGACCTTGACCTAATGGTCCAGTAGTTGCTTCAACACCAGTTGTGTGACCATATTCAGGATGACCTGGTGTAAGTGAATTAGCTTGTCTAAAATTTTTTAAATCTTTTTCACTAATTAAACCCATCAATCTTAACTGGGCATATAAAAGTGCAGAACCATGTCCAGCTGAAAGAATAAAACGATCTCGATTAATTCATTTAGGGTTTAATGGGTCATATTTTATGTGTCTAGTAAAAATAGTGTGCAACATTGTAGCTGCAGAAAGAACAATCCCTGGATGACCGCTGTTTGCTTGGTTAACAGCTGCTACACCATTCATTTTTAAAGTATTAATTGCATATTTATCTTGCATTTTGTCTCCGAATTTAATTAGTTTGATTTACCAGTATATTTACCAGTTTCAGTTGAGATGATAATTACTTCACCTTCTTTAATAAACATAGGAACTTCAAGTTCAAATCCAGTTTCAACTGTAACTTTTTTTTGCGGATTTGTAGTTGTATTTCCTTTAACTGCATCAGGAGCTTCAGTAACTTTTAAAGCAACTTTAGCTGGAATTTCAATATCTAGAAGTTCGCTTTCAAACATTCTTAATTTCACTTTATCATTTTCTTTAATGAAATTAAGTTCATATTCAACTCTTGACATTGGGATGTTTCTTTGTTCATAAGTTTCTTCATCCATTAATCAAATATCGTTTCCGTCACTATATAAATATGTGTAATTTTTTAATTCAATATGAGCTTTATTAACTCTATCTCCACCGGTGTAAGTTTTTATAGTTGTTGAACCAGTACGTAAATTTTTTACTTTTGCTTTAACTGATGCTTGACCTCTACCTTGTTTTGAATGCTGAGCTTCAATAACAACAAAAATGTCATCACCATCTGCAAAAGTAATTCCAGGTTTAAATTTGTTAACTTCAATCATTAAATATCCTTGCTTAAATTAATGTAACCATCTTCAGTTACTAAAATATCATTTTCTAAACGTGCTCCACCTAAATCCTGAATATAAATTCCAGGTTCAACTGTTATTATCATTCCAGGTTCTAAAATGGTTTCACTAGCTGTGCTAACATTTGGGCTTTCGTGGACATCAATTCCTAATCCGTGACCTGTTGAATGTAAAAATTGTTTTTCATAACCAGCTTTTTTAATATGATCACGGCAAGCTTTATCTACTTCTTTAGTACTAATACCTGGCTTTACTAATTCAATACCTTTGTAAGCTGCTTCTTCAACTATTTTAATAATTTCAACTAATTTTGGATCAAATTTACTTGAATCTCCAAACATAAATGTTCTAGTAATATCAGCAGCATAACCATTATATTGAGCTCCAAAATCCATTTTTACAATGTCTCCATCTTTCAATTTACGATCAGTAGGATGATGATGCGGTTCAGCTGCAGAAGGGCCAAAAGCTATAATTGATTCAAAACTTTCTTTTTCAGCACCGTTTTTTTGCATTTCATATTCTAAAAGTGCTGCTACTTCTTTTTCAGTTTGACCAACTTGCAATTGATTTCTTACTTTATTGTATGAAAGTAGTGAAATTTCAATTGCTTTTTTAACTAGTTCAATTTCTTCATTAGTCTTTTTAATTCTTAAATTTTTACCAGAAATAGATTTAAATTTTATTTTCGGTAAATATGCCTGTAACATTTCCATTTGTTCTAACAGTAAATATTCTTTTTCAACTAAAACTTCTTTATATTTTCTTTCGGTTAAGAATTTTTTAAAGCTGTTTTTTTCTAATAAAATCACCTGTACATTAGTTGATTTTTTAGTTGCATATTCAATATATCTAGAATCTACAAATAAGTATGCATTATCTGGCTCAATAATTAAAATTCCATCCGTAGTTGCAACATTAGCATATCAAAGTCTTGTTTGCGGAGCAAAACTGATTAGTGCTTCTACATTTTTATGTGATTTGATCAATTGTTTTACTTTAATAGTTGTCATTTGTTCTCCTTAGCTAATAATTAAAAACGCCGCGTGGCAAATTATTTACGCTCGCGGTGTTTAGTATGATCATTACATTTAGGGCAATGTTTGTTAAGTTCGACTTTGTCAATAGTGTTTTTCTTATTTTTCTTTGAAATGTAATTTTGCATTTTGCATTCAGTACATTCTAATGTAAATCCGTCTCTTGGCATAAATCCTCCTGTTTAAAATATTTTAGCATTATATTCCTATTCTTTAAAATAAAATTGTTGCTTTTACGTAGTTAATGAAGCTTAGAATGCTTCAATTACTAAGAATATTATGATATATGCAAATCATTAAAATCGGAAAATAAATAACTTAATATTGTTATCGCATATAAAACAAATTCAAATTATTTTATATTTTTTTAACAATAATTTCTACATTGTCAATTGCTTTATCAATTTTTTCTACAGAATCCTTGGAATGATCATAAATTGATTTCTGGAAAAAATTGGAGTCATATCTGTTTTAAAATTTGAATCAATTTTCAGAGAAGATTCATGAGTAATAATATTTAAAGTAATTTTGTTACTACTAAACATCACAGATTCATAAAACGAAATATTTAGTTCTGGATTAGTAAAAATTGAACTCGTTGAAGTTATTAAAGTTGGTAATATTAATATTGATTGCTTACTGAAATCAACGTTTTTTAAATTAGAATTCATTGTTTCTTCAATGTAACTAATTGGCCGGAAGTCCTTTGTCATTAATTCCAAGCTTTTTACAAATCAATTATCATATTCTTCTGATGTGTTTATTATTAATAATTTATTATCAAAAGTTGTGAAATTTTTCTTTCTAAATTCTCAAAATTCATTTATATTTTTTCATGTTTTGATTCTCAGTCGTACCCGTCTAAAACTTGAAAATAATCAAAATTTGAGTAAGTGAAAACACTGTACCGAGAAACCAAATTATTTTTACTATAACTTCAAAAATCAATAACTATATTATTGCTATTCTCAATGTTATTTGTTGTTTGTGTTTCTTTCACGACAGGAACGCTAATAGAACTACAACTAACAGTAAAAGCAATTGCCATAATTGTAACTATCCCAAGTATATGCTTATAAATTTTTTTCACTAGTTGAACGAATAAGAATAAAATTCTTTAACGTTGTCGCTTTCTTTATTCATACAATTATTGTTTGTTTTAAATTTCCTATAATGACTAATAAAATAGAAACTATAAAAAATTAATAAGATATATTTTTTATTCATATTTCACCTCAAAAAAATTATAACATTTATGAATTTGGTGAAAATTATCTATTGTGATTCAAGTAGATAGGTGAGTTTTTCTATATAATTTATTTACATTTAGTTTATTCAAACATCTTATAATTCACATTTACTAATATTAGTCTTTATTTAAATAAAAATTTATCAGTTTATCATATTCATTCAATGTTTCTTCATTAATTTTTATATTTTCATCACTTGATATACCAAGTTTTTCCTTATTTAAAATAGTTAATACTACTTTTTGATTATGTCAGTGATATTGAACAACATGCGGAACATCTTGTATATTTTTGTTTATGATTGAACGTATTTCACTTTTATCAACTGTTTTTTTTTCAGTTGATTTCTCCCAATTTATTTCTTTCGACATCTAACCTTTGCAAATTTAATTGATTCTTCAAAGGGTCAAATTTTATATCTACAATTGCCTCATTGTCATTCATTGCTGAAATTAGAATAAAATTTTCTTTAAAAAATAATTCATTTACACCGTTAAAATTAGTAATTGTATCTACCATGTCCCGTTTGAGTTCATTAAAGTATTCGATACTTTTTTCTGTCCCGAATTCACTTTTTTGAGATTCATTTAAATTTTGAAATAGTGACATATAAGTTTTGAATTGTTCAAAAGAAGTAATAACATTGTGAAAGTTTTGTAAAGAGAACATATATCAAGAATCAACCGGGAAATTAGGGATTAAATTTTGAATAATTAAATTATTTTCAATCAATTTAGAAAAATTTGTTTCACTCATGTCATTTAGGAGTTCTAAATTTGATATAGTGTCTATAAATCCATAAAAATACATTTTTTCATTTTGACCATCAAAATTATGAACATCTTTTTTTTCAAATTTTACTTTTCCATCTTTGATATTCATTGTGTAGCCTGCATTTAATGATATTTTTAATTTCATTTCGTTACTTTTGGCCTTGATATTTTTAATTAAACTAAAGTTTTTACTTGCTAGTTTTGCAATTTCATTATTTTGTTGTTCACTAATTTTATAAATTATTGAATCATCAGGTTTAGTAATAATTTTATCTTTTGGTGATTCAACAATAACTGGACTGCATGAAAACATTGATAGTGTTGAGATAATAGAAAATAAAGATAAATAAAATAATTTATGTTTTTTCATTTTACATCCTTTATGCAATTTTATATATCCCATTTTTTTCTACTAAATTATAGAAAATTCACATTTTTAATTTTGTAATAATATTTATTTAAAATTAAATTGCTTAAAAATTGGATTTTATGTAACATTTAATTGTAAAGAAAATGTGGTGTTAAGTTTTTGATTTTACGATATTAAAATTTTTAATATCTGGTTTTCAAGACCATTGCACTATTTATTCTTATAGCCAATTCCGCTATGTTGTTATATTTTGTCATAATTAAAACGGTCCTTAATGATAAGGACCGCTATTTATTTTATGTTCTTGATCTATAAATTAAATGCTTAATATTTACAAAGTCAATCTCTTAAATAAGATATTTCCTTTTGTAATTTTGAAAAAACTAAATTTATTTTTATCAGAAATTAATCTTTCCGCAATTTCAATATTATTCCATTGCTTTTCTAACATTGCAATTTTATTTGGCATGACATTCTTGTATGCAAGTGCCATTATATAAATTCCGTTCATTAATGCAATTAAAATTTGCTCTAATAAGGGGTCGTTTTTGTCTAATTTTCAAGGTTCAGTTGAATCAATAAGATTATTCAATTCTTTAGCTATCAAAATAATTTGTGAATATGCTTCATCACTTTCATATGAATTCATAAATTTCTTAAAATTTTCATAATAAATTTCAGCTTTTTTGTAAACATCATTTATTACTTCAGATTCAGATTCTTTATATAAAAGCGGACGATCAAAATTATTTTCAATCATTTTTGTTGTTCGAGAAATTAAATTACCAAAATTGTTTGCTAAATCAGAATTTATAGCATTGATTAATAATTCTTTACTAAAAACTGAGTCTTTAAACATATTTAATTTAGCAACTAAAAAATATTTTACTTCTTCAGGATCAAATTCTTTTAATAACTGGACTGGGTCAACTACATTATTTTTAGATTTTGACATTTTACCTGTTGGAGTTATTATTCATCCATGAGGCACAATTTTTGTTGGTAATTTTATATCAAGCGATTTTAAAAATATAGGTCAATATATACAATGAAATCTTGCTATTTCTTTTCCTATTATATGAACTCTTTCGGTCCCGTTATTTCAATATTTTTCATATAAAGATTGATCAATTTCTGAATAATTTAAAACTGTAATGTAATTGAATAGGGCATCAAGTCAAACATATATAACATGCTTAGGATCTTCATCAATTCTAATTCCTCAATCAATTTTTATTCTAGTAACAGACAAATCTTCAACAGTAGTTTGTAAAAAATTTGCTTTTAATTCATTAATTACATTTTTACTTTCAACATTTTCATCAATTAAAAATTCATTCACTAATCAATCATAAAAAGTATTTAATTTAAAAAAATAAGATTCTTCACTTAAAACAGTTAACTCATGTCCGCTAGTAGGATGATAATATTTTCCGTTTTCAAATTTAGCATTTGCTTCCGTAACAAATTCTTCATCGCTAATTGAATAAAGTCCTTTATATTCACCTTTGTAAATGAAGCCTTTTTTAAATAATGATGTAAATATTTTTTTAATTATTAACTTATGTTTTTCACTAGAAGTTCTTATAAATAAATCATTGTCAATTTGTGCCAATTTTCAAAGGTCAATAAATTTTTGACTTTGCATATCAACATATTTTTGTGGCTCCATTTTATTTTCGATTGCTTTTTCATAAATTTTTTGACCATGCTCATCTGCACCTGTCACCATGATCGAATCATAACCTTGACTTCTTTTAAAATTTCGCATTACTCACGCTTGAGTTGTTGTAAAAAGATGTCCAAGATGAAGATCTCCGCTTGGATAATAAATTGGTGTTGTAATGTAATATGTTTTTTTATTCATTATTTATCTTTCATGGTGTGTACCATTTTTTTATTTCTTCTAAATAATCATGATTATTTTTGTCTTCAGGATGTAAATATAAATTATTTAAATAGTGCTGGCCGTATCCAGCTTGAAATCTTGATTCAATCAATACGAACTTAGGCTTGTCATTTATTCTTGGATATATAAATTGAATACGTTTTGGTTCAAAATTATTTTCTCTTAAAATACAAACTAAATCAACAAATCTTTCAATCGGAATCACAAAGTCTAAATACCCTTTGGTTTTAATCAAAGATCGCGAACCCTTAACTATTTGCTCTAAATTGAGAGACACTTCATGAGTTGCAATAAGTTTACTTAGATTTTCATCATTATAGTTCGTTTTGTCAATTTGATAGTAAGGTGGATTAACAAAAATTAAATCATATTTTTGAATTTGTTTATTTTTTTTGTCAATAACAAATTGATTAAAATCTCTATGAATTACATTTATTTGGTTATCTTTTTTATTTAAAGAAACATTAATTTTTGCTAATTCAACTGCCTGTTCTTGAATTTCAACAGCATCAATTTTTAAATCAATATTTCTATCAGCAATAAATATTGATAGCGCTCCATTATTAGCTCCAATTTCTAATGCATTTTTTATTTTATGATTTAAAAAAATAAAATTACCAAATAGAATTGTATCTACTGAGTAATTAAACATTTGTTTATGCTGATATATTTTTAAATTTGAATCAAAGCCTAAATTATTTAGTTCAATATTTTTATTATTTAATAATAAGTGATTCTTCATTCATTTCACTAGGCTTTTTGATATTCATGTAATCCAAAATTGTTGGAGCTATGTTTGCTAGTTTTCCATCTTTTAATTTTAAAGATAAATCATTAGTAATTAACATAACCGGACTTGATGTATGTTTTGTAGCAGGTTGATTATTTTCATCTTCAGTAATTTCTGCATTTCCATGATCTGCAGTTATAAAAACCGTAATATTATTTTGAATAGCAAAATCCATTAATCTTCCTAGTTGTATATCCAAAAATGAAACGGCTTCAATAGTTGCTTTTAAATCCCCTGTATGACCTACCATGTCAGGATTAGCATAATTTAAAATAGTTAAATCATAATTATTTGCATTTTTAATTACTTCATCTGTAATTTCCATTGCAGACATATGTGGCGAATCAGCAAATGATTCAGCTTTAATTGAATCAACCATTATTCTTTTTGAATTAGGATAAGTAACATCAATTCCACCATCCATAAAATAAGTTACATGAGCATATTTTTGTGTTTCTGCTACTCTTAATTGTTTCAGTCCTTGATCGGCAAGTACTTTACCTATTGGTTCAGTAATTTTGGTTTCTTCAAAAGCGACTTCTGTATCCATACCTTCATATTTCATCATTGAAATAAAATTAGAAATTTTAAGCTGATGACTGTTTTTGAAATCATAAATTTCAGAAGGTTTAAAAAGATGAGTTAATTGTCTAGCTCTATCTGGTCTGAAATTAAAGAAGATAATTGAATCATTATTTTTGATTGGAAAAGAATCTGGATTATATGCCGGAATAAAAAACTCATCTGTAATATTTTGTGAATATTGATCTTCAACATATTTTTTGGCATCACTAAAAATTTGTGAATTTTTATGAAGCAGTGCATCATATGCTTTTTGAGTTCTTTCAAAAATTTTATCTCGATCCATTGCATAAAATCTACCAGAAATGGTTCCTATGAAATATCCGAATTTTTTTGTTAATTTATCTAATTTTTCAATTGAAGGAATTATAGATTGAGGGGCTACATCTCTACCATCACCAAAAACATGAACTGCTAAATTTTTAACACCATGTTCGTGTGCCATTTTTATTAATTCAAATAAATGCTCTTCAGCTGAATGAACTCCACCAGGTGATAGCAAACCCATAATATGCAAAGTTGAATTATCTTTTTTAACTTTTTCAAAAACATTAAGAAATTTTTCATTTAACTTAAACTTCCCTGTTTCGATTTCATTATTAATTAATGATAGGCCGGTGTAAACGACTTTCCCTGCCCCTATACTTAAATGACCTACTTCACTATTTCCCATTTGACCTTTTGGTAAACCGACATATTCTCCTGAAGCCATTATTTTAGAATTTGGAAATGTTTTAAACCAATTGTCAAAATTTGGTGTATTCGCTTGTTTAAATCCATTACCTTGGCTTTCGGTTCTTAAACCTAGACCATCAATAACTACTAAAATTACTTTTTTCATATTATTTATTTAACGTTAGCAACTTTAGAAAATCATTTGCTTCTAGAGATGCGCCACCAACTAAGGCTCCATCAATGTCTGGCTGATTCATTAATTCTTCAATGTTTGCTGGTTTAACTGAACCACCGTATTGAATAATAAGATTTTCACCTGTAATAGATCGAATGAATTTACACATTTCTTGTGCTTCTTGACTTGATGCTGTTTTTCCAGTTCCAATTGCTCATATTGGTTCATATGCAACTATAATTTTTGACAAATCAAGTCCTCTTAATGATTCTTCAATTTGTTTTTGAACTACTTCTTTTGATTTTCCATCTTCGTATTGCTCTAATGTTTCGCCAACACAAATAATTGGCATAATCCCATTTTGAATGGCTAGTTTAGCTTTTTGATTTACATCTAAATTAGTTTCATGGTGGTATTGTCTTCTTTCAGAATGTCCCACTACAACCATATCAATTTCATATGATTTTAAAATTGGAGCACTTATTTCTCCGGTGTAAGCTCCACTAGAGTGTGCCGAAACATCTTGTGCACTTACTTTTAAATTCATAGATTTTAATGAAGGATATTGTAATTTTGAAAAATGTGTTGCTGGAGCTGCAATTCCAAAAACCAATCCTTTCATGAATTTGTTTTTTTCTTGATTATATGACTCAATTAATGAACTAATAAAATTATCAACTTCTTGAGCTGTTTTATTCATTTTTCAATTACCGATAATGTATTTTTTTCGCATAAATCTCCTAATAGTTTATTTTTTAAAATTATATATTATTCAATAGAATACGAAATAAATAGGCTAATAATTGGTTATATTAATTTCCAATTCTTTTTCTTTTAGTTCATAGTCAATTTTTTTGCCCTCTAGCATTGCCATTTCTTTCAACTTGTGAAGTCTTAAATCAGAGGTATTAATCCCTAATTTTTCAAACAATTTTTTTAACTGTGTATTTTCCATTACTCAGTAATCTGGCGCTGAGTGTAAAATTACAATATATAACAATCTACTGATTGGAACGATAAATTTAACTTTTGTTTTATATATTAAAATTCTAGATATTTTGTCAACTGAATAAGCCCTTATTAAAAAAATTAGCGGTAGTACATGGTTAAATGTTTTACTATCATTTCATTTAATTATTCTGCTTTTTGTAAGGCTCGATATTTCTCCTAAATCTTCAAAATCAAATTTAATAATTTTTTTAATGCGAAAATATTGTTCGATAATTGAACCATAATTATTTACTCTAAAACAATTTGAACGGGGATGATCAGATGCATAAAGCTGTAATTTAAATACTGCTCTATTTTTATCACTTATTCATAATGCAAATTGATTGTAATTGCCATATTCATCTTTTAAAATAAAATCATCTTTTCTAAAAATATAACCGTTATCAAAAGGTTTTTCAAGAAAATCAAATTGCAAGTTTTTTGTTCTTGTTTTATGGAATTCGAATTTATACTCATCTATCATTCGATTAGTATGAACCTTTAACTCTTTGTTGATTTATTTCATTTTTTTTGAAATACTCTTTTTCAATTGTATCATCAGATATTTTTAACAATGAAGCCAAACCCAAATATGTTTGATAAGCCTTAGTGATTGTTGATTTATTAGTTTTTTTAATCATATATAAGCATTCGTTAAATGCATCTATCAATTGAACATTAATATCATCTGAAACTACTCTTGGTTCAATAATAGGATTTACATCATAATTAAAGGCATATGAATTCAAGAAATGTATACCATCACTATATTCTTCAAGAATTTTCTGATTGTCAATATTTTTATTGCTTTTTCAATATTTAAAGGATTGTAATTCATTTGCAAATTCCGAAATTTCAACAATTAATGCAATTCCAATTTTTGGCATTACGTCTTTAAAACTTGACAAGTTTGCCTTTTTTAAAATCATTGCATCTAATTCACATTGTGCTTTTAATAATCTTGAAATATCCATAAAAATACCACCTATATTTCTAATTTTAACATATGTATATTTTCTTTATTATAAAGGTTACTTAAAACATTAAAAATTTTTTTGATAAAAGCTTGTTCAACTTTGTGGCTAATCTGGATGATATTAATTTTTTCTTCATGATATAAAATTCATTCATTTCATTTTATGTCGCTTGTCACAAAAACTGTATTAGGATCTTTCATTTCATAAATCGATTGATAATCCCCTGAACCAGCAAAAAAAATTACCTTATTAAAGGATTCAATATTTGTTTTATGAATTAATTTATGGAAAATAGGATAGCCTTTTTTAGTTAAGTTTTTTTTCAATTGGTCATAAGTTATATCAACTTTTACAGATGCAGAATATTTTGATTCAATTTCAACTTGTAAATTTTCAAAAAACATTTTTGCCACTTGAAAACTTGTACCTTCATTATCACTATCAAAATTAGTGTGAAGAGAATACAAACTAATTCCGTGTTGTAAACAAAGATTATAAATTTCAATTTTGTAATTATTATTTTTAAAATCTTCTTTAATAGAGTTATTAAAAATAAAAGGATGATGTGTAATTATTAAATTCACATCATTTTTTATTGCATATTTAATTGAATCAAGAGTTACATCAATTGTTAACAAAATTGATTTTAGTAAAACACGATGGTAATTTTTTACACGAATAGAAAAGCCCGAAAAATCTCAGGGATCTTGATTGTTAAGTGGATATATTTTTTCTAGTTCTTGTGTTATCGAACGAATTGTCATATTAATTTTTTGTAAATTCTTTCAATTTAACACGTTCAGGACTAGAACGTAATAATCTTAAAATTTTGTTTTCCATTTGTCTAACTTTTTCACGACTAATGTTTAACTCTAGTGATAATTCTTGGAATGAATGAACTCGATAAGGAACACCATTATCATCTGAACCAATTCCATACCTTTTTTGGATAATTAACTTTTCTTCTGGAGATAATCTTGTATTAATTAAATTAATTAAGTGTTTAGTTAAATCAGCATTATTTGCATAATCATCTGGACTAATTACACTTTCATCTTTTATAAAGTCACTAAAAAATGAATCGTCTTCTTTACCTACTGTTTTATCTAGTGAAATAGGGTCAATATTTATTTTTCTTATGTAACGAACTTTTTCAGCTGTAAAATCATCACCATATTTTGCAGCAATTTCTTCATCAGTTGGCATTGAACCTTTTATTTGTTGTAATTCACGTTCAATTTTGATAATTTTATTTATTGTTTCAACCATGTGGACGGGCACACGAATTGTTCTTGCTTGGTCAGCAACAGCTCTAGTGATTGCTTGTCGAATTCATCATGTTGCATATGTAGAAAATTTGAACCCTTTAGTTTCATCAAATTTTTCAACAGCTTTAATGATTCCTGCGTTACCTTCAGAAATCAAATCAATAAATGGTAATCCTCTATTTTTGTATTTCTTCGCATTATTGATTACTAATCTAAGATTACGTTTAATCAACATATCGCGCGCTCTACGACCTTTTAATGTGTCTTTGTATTCGCGCATTGTTTTTGCTAAGTTTCTTTCTTCTTCAGCGCTAAGTAATGTTCCATACTTACCTATTCAACGCATGTATCATTTTACAATATCGTTTGTTTCAGATAACTTAGATTTAAGTTTAGAACTTTTCATTTTGTCGAATCGTTCTTGCTTAACATCGCTTTGTGTTAATTCAGATAAATCCTTATCTTCATCAGAAAAAAGTGCAGATTCAAGATCATCTAGTTCATCATCATCATCTTCGTCATCTTCATCGTGTTCATCATCTTCGTCATCAACTTCATTATGTAATGAACTTAAATCTAAATCTGGATCAATAGGCTCTTCATCATCATCGAAAAGATCGTCATCATCATCTTCGCTATTTAATTCATCGATATTTATGTTATCTTCATCAATTTCAATGGTCTGATCAAAATCGTCTTCATCTTCTTGAATGTGCATTTCAATTTCGTCGGTATCTTCCAGATCTAAATCGTTTTCATCTTCTTCTATTGCATTCTTTTCAGAAGTTTTTTTACTAGGTTTTTGAGAGGCTTTTTTGTCATTTTTTACTTTAGATTTTAATTCTGTTTGAAAATCATTTTCGCTTACAAAACCATCATCTCCGTAATCCATATCATCTTTAATAATTTCATTATTTATTAAGTCAATTAAAAAATCATCAGAATCATTTTCTGTTACAGCTAATTTTTGTTTATCTAAAAATTCAAAAACTTCAACCTGTGATAGGTGCTTAACTTTCTTTTTTTTCTTCAGATCTTTTAATACTTCTATTAATTCTTTATTTGATGCCATATTCCTCCAAGTTACGTATAAAAACTCTCGAAAGAGTATTTTAAATTATACATTTTAAACTATTTTTTAGATAACTTTTTTATTTTGTTTTCAATCTTATCTTTTTTAATTGTATAAGCAACTAATTTTTCAAATAAATTTGATTTTACTTCTTTATCAGTTTCATTTGTTGATTTAAGTATAAGGGCTTTTAATCTTTCAATTTCAATAGATAATGTAGCGACTTTGTATTTAAGTAAATACATTTGAATTTCATCTTCAGTTCATAGATCTTCATCTTTTAATTTAGGATTTGTCGATATATAATCTAATTTAGCTTTGTTAAATGTTTTAAGATCTTCTTTGCTTAAAGAATCCATAAATTTTTTAGGATCAAAAATTTCTTCACTAAGTTCGTCATAGAATTTTTGAAATTGGTTTTCAATTTTTTTATATTCACTTGGCGCAAATTCGAATATATCTTCTTTATTATGTTTTTTCTTTAGATTGACATAAGCATTGAGAAAATTTACATTTGTAACAATTTTTATAATTAACTTACCAAATTTACTATTATTAGTTTCTTGTACTTTATTAAATTCTGCTGTATTTAAAGTATCTTGAATATTAAAATTATTATTTCTTCTAGGTATTTCTATGGGTTCTGGATTATGTATATCAACTGGTGCATTTTGATAATTGGTTTGCCGTGTAAAGTTACCAACGTTGTCTTTAAGGTATTTTATTGGCATCTTTTTAAAATTAACTCCCAGATTATGTTTTGAATTTAAAAGAGATGTAAATCGATTTATAATTACTTCAGATTGATAAGAAATTATTTTTGAAAATTCATTTATAAAATTGCTTATATTTTGACTATTTGAAAAATTGAATTGTTGTCTTAATATTTTGTAATAAAAGTCAATTCCTGAAACTCTATTTCCAATTAATTTTGAAATTATTTCTTTGCCATTTTGCGATGATGCGATTTCATCTGCATCTACTTTTTTATATTCTAAAATCAAATCATTAGCTGTAAATAATTCATCAAAATGGTAATTACTTTTTGGATGAGAAGCACCGTTTTTATTATTGTAAAAAATAACAGAATTTGAGAAACCATATTTATTTAATGTTAATAAATGATCTAAAGTCGCTTTTAAACCTGCTTTATCATTATCCAAAAAAAGAACAATTTCTAAGCCTTTAATTTGAATTAAATGTTCTACAGAAAATGATGTACCCATTATCGCAACAACATTATTTATTCCTATTTTGCTTAATGATATTACATCAAAAAAGCCTTCAACAATTATCAAAAATCCTAAATTTTTAGCTTCTGAAATTGCATTATGAAAATTGTATAAAACTTTTGCTTTTGAAAAAATTAAGTTATCACTACTATTTAAATATTTAGGTTTATTTTGATCAGTCAAAACTCTACCTGAAAAACCAGCTAAATTATTTTTTGAATCATAAATTGGAAAAATTAATCTATTATAAAAAAAATCTCTTGAGCTTTCATTTATTAAATCTACAATTTCAAAATAAGTTGTATCAATTTTATTTTTTATTAAATAGTTTGCTAAATTTCCATCAGCATAACCAATTTGGAATTTATTAATATCGTTTACATCCAAATTTCGTTTTGATAAATAATTAATAATTTCAGAATTACTTTTTAAATTTTTTTTAAGTGTTGCTCTGAAATAACTATTTGCAATTACATTTGCACTTATAGCGTTTTCTTGTTCAGGAGTGAATTTTTCAATATTTACTTTTCCGTTTCATTCTATATTAAATTCTTCTGCTAATTTTGCAGCAGCTTCAGAAAATGAAAGATTTTCTTTTAATTCGACAAACTTAATAATACCGCCTTTTTTGTTACATGAAAAACAGTTAAAAATTCCAATTGAATCTTTAACGGAAAATGAGGGATTGCTATCAGTGTGAAAAGGACATAAACCAATGTGACTTCCGCCTTTTGAAACTAATGAAGTTGTTCTAGAAATATATTCTGAAAGAGAAGTTTGAGAAAGTATTTTTTTTTGTAATTCATCAAAATTCATACAATCTCCTTTTTTAAATATTATAAATATTAAAATTGCCCTAAGGCAATTATTGAATTAAATTTATTATCTGTTCTAATGATAATCTTTTTTGTTCCATTGTTTTACTATCTCTTAAAGTAAATGTTTGTTCAGAACTTGAATCATAATCAATTGTCAAACAATATTTTATTCCGAGAGAATCATATCTTCTGTATCTTTTTCCAATCGAACCAGAAGAATCAAGTATTGTACTTAAACCTAATTGTTTTAGTTTTGATTCAATGATTTCTGCTTCGTCTAATTGTTTTTTAACTAAAGGTAAGATTGCTACATCATGAATAGATAATTGAACTGGCAAATCAAGTAAGATTCTATTATCATTCATTTCATCAATTTCAAAACTTTGACACAAAATAGCTAGCATCAATCTATCTAGACCAACTGAAGGCTCAATTACGTGTGGAATGTACTTTTTATTTGTAAAAGGATCTTGGTATTGTAAATTAACTTTTGAACCTAATTCATGTTGTGATAAATCATAATCACCTCTATGGGCGATTCCCATTAACTCACCTCATCCTCAAGGAAATAAAAATTCAATATCTGATGTTGCTTTTGAATAGTGACTTAGTTCTTCATCACTATGTTTTCTAATTCTAATATTTTCTTTTTCAATTCCAAGAGATAATACAAATTCATATGAAGCATTTACATACTCGTCAAAAGCTTCCATTGATTTTTCTGGATCAACAAATACTTCCAATTCCATTTGTTCAAATTCTCTTGTTCTAAAAATAAAATTACCAGGTGTAACTTCATTTCTAAACGATTTACCAATTTGACCAATTGCTAAAGGCAAATGAGCTCTCATTGTTCTTTGAACATTTTTAAAATTTATAAAAATTCCTTGAGCTGTTTCAGGACGCAAATATATTGTGTCTTTTTTGCCTTCAATAACTCCTTGATATGTTTCGAACATTAAATTAAATTTACGAATTTCTGATCATTCAGTTTTTTTATTTTCAATATTTGGATAATGCTTCTTAATTAAATCAAGCATTTGTTCTTGAGTGAATTTTGCAACTTCCGATTCACTATAAAATGCTTCGAGTAAATGATCTGCTCTATATCTTTTTTGAGTCAATTTATTTTCAATTAATAAATCAGTAAAATTACTTAAATGACCCGAACTTTTTCATACTAGTGGATTCATTAAAATTTTAGAATCAATTAAATATGAATTTTTTCTATTTTTAATAAAATAAGATTTTCAAAAATTTGAAATTTTATCTTTTAAAATTGTTCCGTAAGGTCCGTAATCTCAAGTATTTGAAAGACCGCCATAAATTTCACTACCTTGAAAAACAAAACCACTTTCTTTCAAGTGATTCGTTAATAATGTCATAAAATTTTCTTCATATTTTTTTTGCATATTTTTACTCTGTTTTAGCTTCTACTTTTTTATTCTTATATTCATTTAGTTTATCATCTAAGTCTGAAAAATCTTTAATATACAAGAAGTTAAAATCATCTAATTCTAGATATTTTCCTTCAAGAATATTCTCGACTGTTTGAAGCATATTTTCCTTTTTTACATAAACGCCAGGTCGCTTAGTAAAATTTTCGGCAACATGAAAATTTTGAGTAAAGTAGGCTTTAAGTTGTAAAGCTTTTTTAACAATAATTTGCTTATCTTTTTCAAGTTCATTTAATCCTAGAATCAAAATCATGTCTTCAAGATCTTTATATTTTTGTAAAACAGATTTAACTTCAGTTAAAAGTTGTGAATGTCTTTTTCCGATAATTTTTAGTGATGTATTTATTGAATTTGATTGTAATGGATCTATTGCAGGAAAATAATTTTGTCCAGCAATATCACGTGAAAGTACCATTGAACTATCTAAGTGAGATAATATTGCAGCGGAAGCTGGATCATTAATATCATCCATTGGTAAAAAAACTGTTTGAAAAGTAGTAATTGAGCCATTTTTATTAGCCTTAAGTCCTTCTTGAATCGAAGATATTTCACTAACTAAAGTAGCTTGATAACCGGCTTCCGATGGCTTTCTACCTAATGAAAAAGATAATTCGCTACCTGCTTGAACGTATCGATAAATATTGTCAATAAAAGTTAACACATTTTTTTGTTCAACATCTCTAGCATATTCAATTGATCGCAATGCAACTGGGACAATTTTTTGCCTTGCACCAGAAGGTTCATTCATTTGTGCTATAAACATTGTAGTTTTATCTAAAAGGTCAGATTCAACTAGTTCATTATAAAGTTCTTTACCTTCTCTAGTTCTTTCTCCAGTACCTACAAAAAAAAATTTAAAATTTTCGCTTTTATTTGAAACGTTAAAAATTAATTCCTTAATTACAACTGTTTTACCTACACCAGCTCCACCGAAAATACCTATTTTAGAACCTTCCAAAACAGGTAAAAAAAAGTCAATAATTTTGATTCCAGTTTCAACAATATTATTTCTTAAACCAAAATCTGGAGCATTTTCACTAGGTTCATTAATGTCGATTTTAAATATATTGTCTGATAGAGATGTATTGTTTAATGGTTCACCAATAACATTGAAAACTAAACCGTTTGTCGAAGGTCCAACGGGCACTTGAAAACTCTTATTTGTATTAATTATTTCTTCACCTATTTGCAATTGAATTTTGCTTACTCAAACTAAAATTGCTCTAACTGTGTTTTTATTTAGAATTTGCTCAACTATCATGCTGGTTTTTTGATCAGATGATTTTAGTATTGTTCCTATTTCGGGAATTGAATTAACGTTTTCAAAAAATACATCAACGACATCAGAAGAAACTGCTACTATTTTTCCGTTCATAATGTCTCCTTAATTTTTTGTCATTGCTTTGGCGTAATGCTAAATGTTTGTTTGTCAAAATCAAACATTTTTGAATCCTGTTTTAATTTCTCATATTGTTTTAGCAAATCAGTTATGTAGAATTTTAATAATGTTTCATCAATATTATTTTTAGTTTGGCTCACAGCTTTAATTATTGCTTGACCAGTTAATGTATTGTGTAAAACATAATGAATAAAGCGCACCAATTCATTTGCATTAAGTTTTTGTTCTAGTATTCTTCATTCGATTATATAAGCTAAGATCAAAATAAAAGCTCTTGAATAAATTCGGTATTCATCTTGTTTTAAAACACTAAATAGTGCTTGTCCTTTTGAAATAATTTCCTTAATTGCATCACTAAAATCATAACTTGATCCTGCAAATCCACTATTGTGTTCGTACTGTGTATAAATTTTTAAAATGTTACTACTTATTTTTGAAAGAACTTTTGATTGAACCTTGCTTCCGGTACGAGAAACTGATTTATTGATATCTATAGCAGGCATTATTCCATTTGATTTTAATTCACTATTTAAAACAATTTGACCATCTGTAATTGAAATTACATTAGTTGAAAGTAATGAAGTGATATCGTTATTTAAAATTTTAATTATAGGCAAAGCAGTGATGGTACCGCCTGTAGCAAATTTACCAGCTCTTTCTAATAAAGAAGAATGTGAGTAAAATAAATCTCCCGGAAATGCTTCTTTACCAACAGGTTTATTAATTAATAAAGCAGATTCACGCAAGATGTTTGCATGGTTTGTTAAATCATCAAAAATAATTAAAACATCTTTACCGCTTTCGCGAATATTTTCAGCATGTGTCATGCCTACATATGGTGCTAAATATTGCTCGTAAGCATTATCACTTGAAGCATAAATGATAATTACTTTTTTCATTAAATCATGCTCAGCTAGTGTTTTATAAATTACTTTTAAATCATTTAATTTTGTGCCAATTGCTACATAGACAATTCTTATATCATTATTTTTTTGATTAATTATAGTTGTTAAAGCAATGCTTGTTTTTCCTGATTTTGCATCACCAACTATTAATTCTCTTTGTCCTTTTCCGATAGGAATTAAAACATCAATTGTAAAAATACCAGTTTCTAATGGTTCATTTAAATCAACTCTTTCCATCATGTTTGCAGCAATATTAAAAATTTGAGAACGATGTTTATAGACAACATCATCTCCGAATTTTGAATCATGTTCAGAATAGATTTTATTACCTTCAATATCAATTATTGAATTGTAAAAATTTTTTCTAGTTTCAACTTCAAAAGCTTGCAAAAAGTTTTTTGCAATATCGCCAGCTTTAATACTACTTATATGGGTTTGATTTACTAACAAAAAAGCACTTTCTTCAGTTGCTCTAATTAAAATACCTTCAACATTTTGCTGTCCTAAGTGAAAAATTTGTCCAAATCTAAAAGGATATTTTCCTCTTATTTTAACGATGTAATCTTTAATTGATTCAATATACAAATTTTGTGAACTACTTTTTTTAGAAACATGATCATTAACATTTTTATTAAAATTTTGCTTTAAAGTACTACTTTTATTACTAGCATGTGCATTAAATTCTTTATATAAAATATTATCTTTATCTTTGTACATTTTTGTCCTTAAATTACCGAAAGTATTGCTAATAACAATACAATAACTATGATGATTCCAATTACTGTAATCACAGATGTAAAGCCAACAATAGCTGCTTTTCTACCTTTATTTTCTTTACCTTTTATTAACGATCCTCTTATTGCAACTATTAAAGTCATCAGAGTAAAAAATGATACTAAACCTAGTCCTACATATTTAACTGATCCAGCAATTGAATCTGTTGCTAATCTAACACTGCTTGTATTTATATTTGCAATTTGTTGCAATAAATTAATTGTTTGATCTGCATTTAATGAATTTTTCAAGAAAGCTGCTACTACTGATGAAGAATCATTTAAAAACTGAGCTGCTTCATTTTCAGACATACCATTAGTTAAAGCAGCTAAGGATTTTTTTTGAGCATCAGTAAGAGATTCATTAATTTTTTGTAAAGCATCTTTATCTAAATCTAGTCCTTGAGATGCTAATGTAGCAGCTAATGCTGCACCTGCTGCTAGCATTGCTGTATCACTTGAATCAATGATTTCAGATTGACTAGTAGCAGCACCGTATGCAGTTGCAACTTTAGAAGTATATTTATTTTTGAATGTATCATGAACGGCTTTATAACGAATTGGATTTGCAGTTATTGTTGGAATGTCATTAACACTATCATAGCTGTATTGTTCAAGTGTTTCGCCAACAGAATTTATATAAAGTGTTTCTACTGCAGCTGCGTTGTTTTTTAAATAATTACTAAAAGCAGTACCATAACTTTCAGTTAAAGATGTATTTGCTTCACTTTGATCTGTTCTAAAATATCTTAAATCTGATTCAGTTGTTTTAGTGGAACTTTTTACATTAGAAATAATAGAAGTATATGATTTTTGAATTTCTGGATTCGAAACTAAACTAACAGTTGTTTCTACATTCAATTTATTTTCGTTTAGGGTATTATTTTCATTTAAATAATTAACACTTTGAGTTGTATATTTATATTTTTGAGTATCTGCTTCATTATACGTAATATATTCATTTCAATTAGTTTGATTTTTAATTATTACACCGCCAGGAGTAATTGTTCCTAAAGCAGTTAATGATGAAGCAATTTCAGGTGCATCTAAAATTTCAGCTGCTTTATCTGGAATTAATTTATTTAGATAAAAATTATTTTTGTAAGCTACTGTGTGTGAATTATTTATTGTTTTTATAGAAACGGTTGCATTATTTAAACTTGTTGCATTAGAAGTTCTAGTTAATACTTGTGCTGAAGTGTTGAAAGTAAAATCACTATACTCAATATTAAAAACAGAACGGTATTTTTTCAATATATCAGTTTCAATTAAATCAGCTTCTGTGATTTTATCTGCACTATATTTATTTTCGGCAACTGTAAAAATAGTATTTTCTAGTGTTTCATTACTAAAACCTTTATTAATTTGATCCAATATATACTCCACAGAAGTATCAACACTCATTTCCGTTTCAAAAACTTGTGTGTAATTATTTGTTGCATTACCAAGAGCTGTTTTTACTCTAAATGTAGCATCCAAACCGGAATTATTTCTAATAGTAAAAATGCTCCCAATTGAGTCAGAAATTAAGTAAGGTAAATAGCCATTTCTACTAAAATTATTAGCATTTTCCAAAGTGGATTTAAAATCATTTTTTTCAAAGAAATTAAAATTTAGATATTTGCCATCTCCAGTTAGTTTTAATGAATTGCTATCAAGGTTAATTTTTATATTACTTTGAAATTCCTTACTCTGTAGAGTTTTTAAATCTGCTTCATAATTAGTTTTTAATTCTGTTTGTACATTTGAAATAATTTGACTGAAATTTAATTTTTGTAATACAAACTGCCCACTATAATTTGAAATCAAATTTACTACATCATTGTAACTTTCTGAATTGGGTGTTGATTCAAATGAAGGATCATCGTATTTAAATGCTTCGTTTATAGAACTTACATTTGATAACACATCTGAAAATCATTCATATCCTCTTCCATTAGCAGTAAGTTTAGTATTGAAAAATGCTTCTCAATTTGAAAAAAATTGATTAATATATTGCTGAAGTTTTTCGTTTGGTACTGTATTAAGTATAGTTTCAAGTTTAACTTGATTTGCACCAATTAAAGTGTATTGTTCACTAGTAAATTGAACTGAAATCAAATAATTTTTAATTCCTAACATTAAGGCATCGCTTAATGTTGAATAATAAGTGGAACTAGGTGAAGTTATTTCGGTAAAAATTTTAATTAAGTTACGTTCTCTTAAATTTTGATGTGTTGATACATCTGAAAATCATGTAGTATTTGAATTATCATTTAGTGAATCAGCTTTCATAATTTCATTCATTCTTGCTAATTGTCCTTTGATTGCAGATTGAGCAAAAGCAGTTAATGAATCAACTTGTGTTTCAATTAAAAAGTTAGTGGTTATTTTATTTTCAACTTGTGTGTTTTGATCATTATTCAAATTCAAAACAATTGCAGGTATAGCAACAACAGGCAATGTTAAAGCACTTGCAGAAGCAATGTATATTTTTTTATTAAATTTCTTTTTCATCATTGTTAATTTCCTTCTTACAAGTTAGCTTATTTTGTTTCAAAAGCTTCCATTTTTTTGATTGTTTTTGTGCATTAAAATAGCCTATTATTTCTTCTGGGAGTAATCCAATTTCTTCTTTTGCAGAGTAAATTTTTGATAGTTTAATTGTGGCTTTAGAAATTTTGTTAACTTCAGACTTTGAATAATAATTTTCATTTTTAGTAAAATTTTTTAATTCCGAAATATTTCTAAAAAAAGAAATTCTGAAATAATTTTGCTCATAATCAATATATGCATTTTCAATTAAAAATTTTCTAAATTTATTTTTACCATTATTATCAACTTGAATTTTTAGCAATAAAACATCAGAAGCAATTGTACCTTTAGATGCGTAATTATTGAAAAACATTCCGTTGTTATCTAATTTTCATCAAACTTTATATTTTTTTTCAAAGTCTATTTCAATACCAGTTTTTTTGAATTTCTTTTCATCAGAAATTATTAAATTAAGTGGGAGATTTTTTTTATAGAACTTATTCAGAAAAGGAATTTTAAAAACTAATGTTGTTAATGCATCAACCAATTGATTAGCTTTGTTTCCAATTCTACTCATTTTCATCTCCTTATTGAGTTGTAATGATAATTTCTTCTGTTAGTGTTTTTCTTTTTTCTTTTAAGATTTCATTATTTATCTTCTTGATTTTATCTTCAACAGTTTCTAATAATGTCTTAATTCTAATTATTTTTTGTTTCATTGAATAAAAAGAAGCTTCAATTATTAATGCTGTTAGGGTTAATTCTAAATAGATAAGATTTGTATTTTTTATGTAATCAGATAAATTAGGATATATGTCAACATTCTTTATATTAACTTTAACATCTTTTTGTTCAATCATAAAATCTTTTACAGGTAATATTGTCATTGTATTTCCATCTTCTAATTTATTAGTTGGAAATGTCATATGTAAAGATATTATTTTTTTAGACATGTAAAGTTGATAAGCTAAAACTTGAAGTTCTTCAACATGCGAAATATCAATAGTTTCATATTGTATATAAATTGGAATTCCATTTTTTTTAGCAAATTCAATAGCATAATCACCAATTGGTATAAATAAATCATTTTTTTTATAAAGTTCTAATATTTCTTCATCAGTTCTTTTAAAAGATAGTGCTGAATATTTTGCTTTTTCTGCAACATAAATTAACATCTTTTTTGATTCAACAATATATCTATGACCTTCAAAAAAAGTTGACTTAATTTTATAAATTTTATTAAGTTCACCATAAGTGCATTTCAATCTGCCGGCTTCTGCCATTTGACCTTGGAATTTTTCACTTAGAATTTGAAACTGTGACAATATTTGAATAAAATTTAAATTTACTAATGAATATATATTTTTATAATTTTTTCTTATTTTGAGTAAAGCATTATACTTGTCCACTTAAATATCCTTCCCCAAATAATGCGACCTTTTTCCCTTCAACGCGGTCATATACCATAATATCAGGTGTTATCAATAAATGGAGTTGCTCATTTTCAAAAAGATAATCAATATCATCTGTAATTAATTTTCATATTTGAGAAGTTGTTGTGTTACTGCTTTTAGAATAATCAGCTGCATCTCCGTGTGGAGGAAGATCATCTGTATTTAGTAAAACTGGAACAATTAAATTTTCTTTTTCTTCTCAAGATAATGTCCATTTATCAAAAATGATCATTCTTTTTGTTTCAATATCTTGCTTTAATCTATTCATTAATTCATCAAATGAAGGGTCATCATGCACTAAATTTAGTCTAAAATAAATACCCAATTTGAAATTCATTAATGATGCATGAAATATTTCTTTATCTTCAATAATTTCATTAAATTGCTGAATAGTTGCGTTATTCAAAAGTTTTGCTTTTTTAATTTTTCTATTGTTTGTTTTGAATAATGATCAAAATCAATTTAAATCTTTTTTCATATTAAACCCCTTTTTGTTTTAGTTGAAAAACTAATTTATCTATTTTTTCTTGTTGTTTTTTAACATATTTTTCATTAATTAAAACAACGCTGCGAGAAAATCTAATTAGTATTCAAGCAATTGTTAATGTTGATAAAACTGATAGTAATAAATAAAATAAAACTCACAAATTCAATCTATTGAATATAAAATCTAGTATTACACCTATTAATGTAGATGTATTAAAGTTTTCTGAATTTATAGCATCATTTATTGTTACAAAATATTGTGAAATTAATAATAATAAAGTTAAAAGCGACATTGATGCGCTTAGAAAAAAATAAAATAGTTTTATTAATTTAGATTTTTTTTCTAGTTTCCTTTTTGTTAGAAGGACATAAATTAAGCCTGGTGTCATAGCAAAGGAAATAAATATTAGATTTATAATTCCAAATGTAGTTGAAAATCCAAAAATGGAATTAAAAATCAAATGCAATGTAACTAGAACAAACAATGTAAAACCTAAATATATTTGTATATATAACGAACTCGTTCTAACTGGTTTTCTTAAAAATACATATAAGGCAATAACTACTGCAAATCCAATTGCTACACCAAGCAAAATATAGTTATTATCATTTATAGCTGCTCTATTTGATTGATTATTGAAAAAGTTTATTGTCGTATTTATTAATGTTGCAATCATTGTTAAAGCCACTCAAGTGAATCTTAATCCGGATCTATAATTTTTTTTAGTTAGATTGGACATTTCAATTAATCACAATAATATTGGCAAAAATAACAAAAGCAATAAAATAAAATAGCCAACAAATCTAAAAACTAAACTTGAAATCCCATCTTGTCGATATTGATCAACAAAGCCATTACCAAATAATACAAAATTATTGTACACATCAATGTAATGCCCTGACGTAATTCCGATAAAAACTAAAAAATATATTGCAATAAAAAATAAAGCTATCAACTTACTTTTTAAATATCTTCTTTGGCTAGGTTTAATCCAAATTTCAATTTTAAGTACATAAATCGAATGAAAAAATTCAATAACGATAAAAATTAAAACTGAATATTGAATTCAACGCAACTTTGAAATATTTTCTAATCAAACAAATTCACTATTTGGTGAAGATAAGCTTGAATAACTTAATTCTGGTACATAAAGCGGGATAATGAACATTAAAACACCGGCAACAACATAGAATAAATATCAATAAAAATAAATGTCTAAGCGCTTATGATCTTCAAATATTCTCTTGTTTGCAATTCCTACAAAAGTTGAAAGTAATGTGAATGATGCAGCTGAATTTATTAATCTTACAACACCAGCACTAATCATTGATTCTGAATTTGTAGAACTTATTTCTGTGTTATTTAATATTGTGTTAATATTTTGATTTACAAAAAATACAGTGAAAAAAATTGCTACTGATATTACAACTAAAGTAATTATTCTCAATAAGTTTTGTCATTTTATCAAACGAGTAAAAGTCAATTCTTTCAAATCTGACAATTGATAGTAGGATAAACCACTTATTTTTTTGAACATTTTCACTTACCTCTTGAACTTACCTTTAAATTATAATTTAAATTGTGACTTTAAATCCTAATATTTAAATAATCATTAAAGAATAAGATAAGTTTACCAAAAATTTCTGAAATTGTAATTCTAAATTTTTTAAATTAAAATATAGTTAATATCTTGCCGTTTTTAATCAAATTTGATAACATAATTGCGGATAATGTTTAAAAAATTCTTCAAGCCTTTTATTTCTATCACTATTGGGATAACTACGCTTTTTTCCAGTGCAACTATAGTTTCATGCATACCAGAAACAGTAATTGATGCAAAAGGTTCATCAAGTGTGTTGCCGTTTATGACACAAATTAGAAATGCTTATCAAAAATTTGATGATTTAGCCGAAATAAATGTTCAAGCAGGTGGATCTGGACTTGGAATTACTTTAATTGCTGAAAATGGTACAACTTTAGGTAATTCAAGTAAAAATCCAAAAAGCACTGTTTTAGCAAGCGAAAAATTAACTCAACAATGAAAAAATAGAAAAATTAAAACAGTCACATTAGCTAAAGATGGAATTGCAATGCTAGTAAAACTGCCTACAAATGTAGATGCAAAAAATTTAGGAATTTCAGCTGCAAATATAAATGAAATTTATAAAGCTTTTGCAGGAGTAGATCATGTTAGTTTATCTACTTTAATTCATACTAAATCAAATGACAATGAAAAATTAAATAACATAAATTTAGTTCCATTCGTAAGAAGTGGTGGATCAAATGTAAGTGGTACTGCTGAAGCATTTTTAAAAGATTCACATTTGAAAATCAAAACAAAACTTGATACAACAATCAAAAATATTTTAACAAATGGTGAATACGGAAATAAAGCCATAACAACTTCTGAAGCTAATGTCGAAGCATATAATCGTTTTAAAACTGACGGTCAAATTGACGGAAGTATTATTTATTTAAGTGCAGGGTATGTTATCAACAATTTAGAACAAATAACAAATGATGGCTTTACAGTTTTAAGTTATTCTAATGATGATGAAAACAAAATATCATCATATGTTTTACCAACACTTGAAAATTTAGGATCAGGTAAATATAATTGAGTAAGACCTTTTAATACTATGATTAGTATAGATAGTGCAAATACGGGGACAAAAAAATTTATTGAATTTGTTGTATTTAATGGGCTTTTTGGTGAAGCAAATAAAACTAATGTTGATAATGTTTTTAATAGTTTAGGATTAATTCAACTAAGTCGAGCTGAAAAATTAGAAATGTTTAAAAACGGTTTTCAAATAAATGACAATGTTGATTGAAACATTGTTTATAAAGACTATATTCAAGATTTTTGAACAGATGATTTTTCTTTAAGTGAAGAAGGGAAATTTGGAATTTTATAATGCAAAAAAGTTATGAAAAAATTATCAAAAATAAACAGTTAAAAAATTCACTTTTTAAATATACAACAATGATATTTGCTTGATTAGTAGTTTTAATATTAATCGGAGTTGTAATTTTTATTTTTGTTGGTTCAATAGATGGATGAAAAGAATATGGCTTGAGTATTTTTAGTGATAGTTTTAAATTAAGTGGTGAAAATAAATCTGCATCAATTTGATTGCCTTTATCAATTACAATTATTGTAACTACAATTTCTATTTTAATTGCTTTGCCTATTGGAGTTAAAACGGCAATATTTTTGCACTTTAGAGTTAAAGAAAAAATTGCAAAAATTCTCTTAATTATTATTAATATTTTAGCTGCAATTCCTTCAGTAGTTTTTGGACTTTTTGCAATTAATTCACTCGGTCCGCTTTTATCAATTTTATTAGATGTGTCTGCATCATTTTCGATTTTAAATGCAAGTATTATGCTTTCATTTATGATTTTGCCAACTATTATTTTGCTTTCCTATAATGGAATAAAATCAGTACCAGTTGAAATATTTCATTCTGGACTTGCCTTGGGTCTAACTAAAACTAGAACAATTTATAAAGTAATTTTAAAGCGTGCTAAAAATATAATTATTGTTGCAACTATTGTTGCTATTGGTAGAGCAATAGGTGAAACAATGGCACTTAATTTTATTTTAGTAAGTCAAAATTATAATACTGTCTTTTCTAGTAATTCAAATATCTTTATGTCAAGTTTAAAAACCTTAGGTTCAATTATTGCGTCTAATTATTTTGGAGAAAATGCGACAATGGAAATTAGAAGTGTTTTAAATGTTTTTGGAATATTACTTTTAATTTTTGTGATGCTATTAAATTTCTTTGTTTTTGTTTTTAGCAATCCTAAATTACTAAGTAAATACTCATTTTTAAAAAAAATAAATTCATTTATAAGTAATGTAATTTTATTTATTCCAAATCAAATTTCACATTGTTTAGAATATATTATTTACAAGCATGAACATAAATTAGAAAAGAATAATACAGATCAGGTTCATAAATTTATTTCCGAAAGATTTAAAAGATCTTATTTTCAAAAAGTTTACATTTATAGAAAAGTATTTTTTGAAATGCTCTCATTTAGTCTAGCAATTGGATTTATTTCGTGAATTTTAATATCTGTTTTTTTCAATGGTATTAACGCATTAAGTTTACCTACTCAAACAATTACAAGTTTTGATTTAGATAGTACAGGAAGAGCAATATTTAATACATTAATAATTGTGTTCCTTGGTATCTTCTTAGCCTTACCGTTTGCTTTAGGTGTATCAATATATTTAACTGAATATAATCAAAATGAGAAATTGAAAAAAACAATTATGTTTTTTGTCGATTCGCTTGCTTCTACTCCGTCAATTTTATTTGGTATTTTTGGGACAACATTTTTTCTACAAACACTCGGTTTAGCTGCAGGTGGACCTAATTCTAATTCGATACTAGCTGGAGTTTTAACAATAGTAATCGTAATAATACCTACATTAGTTAGAACAATTGAACAATCACTATCAAATGTAAATCCAGACATTAGACAAAATGCATATGCACTTGGGATCTCAAGATTTGAAACAATATTTAAATTAATACTTCCTGCTGCTATGCAAGGATTAATTACTTCTGTAATATTAGCAATGGGTAGAATTATGTCTGAAACAGCTCCATTATTTTTAACAGCAGGTTTAACAAGTTCGAATCGGGTTAATATACTTTTACCTGGACAAACATTAACTACAAGAATATTTGCACAACTATTTAATCCATCTTCATCTGCTCAAGGAATTATGTATGAAGCTTCATTTATCGCAATTATATTGATTTTAGTACTTGTTTTATTTTCACAATTACTAATACCATATTTTTCAAATCCTAAAAATCGGCTCAAAGTAAAAAAATTATTTTTAAAAAAACAAAAAGGAAATCATGAAATTAAATCTGTTAAAAAATAAAAAGCAATTCCCAGAAACAACAACAATTGAAGTTAATGAAAAAGATGTTTTTGTAGTTAAAAATTTTAATTTATATTACGGAGAAAGACGAGCTTTAGAAAATTTAAATGTAACTATTGAAAAGAAAAAAGTAAGCGCATTCATTGGTCCTTCTGGAAGTGGGAAAAGTAGTTTTATAAGAGTGTTTAATTTAATGAATGAATTACTACCAAACACAAGAAGTGAAGGCGATATATTTTTTAATGGACTTAACATTAAAAGTAGAAAAATTAACAAAATTGAATTACGTTCAAAAGTTGGAATGGTGTTTCAAAAACCTACTCCATTTAATTTATCAATTTATGAAAATATCGCATTTCCACTTCGAACACACGGAATAAGAAAAAAAGAAGTTTTAGACAAAATTGTTAAAGAGTCTTTAAAAGGTGCAGCACTGTGAGATGAAGTAAAAGATGATTTAACAAAATCAGCAACTGAATTAAGTGGAGGACAGCAACAAAGATTATGTATTGCTAGAACTATAGCACTTAAACCTGAAGTTTTACTAATGGATGAACCTACATCAGCTCTTGACCCTATTGCCACTGCCAAAATAGAACAATTAATTTTAAAATTAAAAAAGGATTTTACAATTATCATCGTAACTCACTCAATGGCACAAGCTCAAAGAATTAGTGATCAAACCTTTTATTTTTATCAAGGCAGATTAATTGAACATGGTGAAACTAAAAAGATTTTTACAAATCCAGAACATGAAGAAACAAGAAATTATATAAATGGAAAGATAGGTTAATATGTCAAGAAATTATGAAAATTTAAGAAATTCAGAAGAAAATTTAAGCAAAATATTTGAAAAATTTTTTCGTCATTCTATCAAAATTCATAGAACTACTTTAAAAGCAATTGATGCTTTAATAGAAAAAAATAATGAAAAAGCAGAAGAATATTTTGTCCAAATAGATAAAGAAGAATTTGAATCAAATCAATTTGAAGCAAATATAATTGATGAAGCAGTTTGAATAATTTCTAAAGATCAGCCACTTGCAAATCATTTAAGATTTTTAATTGCTATTATTTCATCAAGTAGTGATTTAGAAAGAATTTGTGACTATGCAAAAAATATATCTAAATTCTTAAAATTTAATTACCATAGCGATCAATACTATTTAGAAAATTTAAAATCTTTGCACACTAATGTATTTAAAAAATATTTTGAAATTTTTGAAAAATTTAAAGCAACAGATCCAAATCATGTTCTTGAATTTGCTTTGTCAAAAAAAGAATCATTTGAACGCAAATACATTCAAAATATAAAAATAGTAACACAAAGATTAACACTTGAAAATCAACAAGATTATTTATACAATTTTATTATTGCATTAAAAAATGTTGAAAGGATTTTAGATCATCAAATCAATATTATTGAAAAATTTATTTATATAAAAAGAGGAGCTTTCATAATCGAAAAAACTGATTTAGGTTCTAAATAATTAATATAATGATTTTCATGTTTTGATAAAATTAAAAATACGAAAAGAGGGATTATGGCAATGTTAGAATTTTTAGGAAAAAGAATTCAAAAAAGTTTAGATAAAGTTAAAACAAAAACTGTTCTAAGTGAATCAGATATATTAGAAGTTACTAAAGAAATTAAATTTGCACTTTTAGAAGCTGACGTAAATTTAAGTGTTGTTAAAACATTTATTAAAGCAATTAAAGATAAGGTACTAGAACAAGAAGTAGTTGGTAAACTTAATCCATCACAAACTGTTATTAAAATTGTTGATGAAGAATTGACAAGAATTTTAGGTAAAAAACCTAGTGAAATTAAAGTTACTAATAAACCATTTAAAATTATGATGGTAGGACTTCAAGGTGGAGGTAAAACTACCACAAGTGCAAAATTAGCTAATTATTTTCGAAAGAAAAAGCAAGTTGAAAATCCCTTGCTTGTTGGTGCTGATATTTATAGACCAGCTGCTATTGAGCAACTTAAAATTTTATCTAAACAAATAAACGTTGATTTTTTTGATAATGGTACTGATGTAAAACCTGATGTCACAGCTGCTGAATCACTAGATATAGCTTATAAAAACAAAAACGATTTAATTATTTTAGATACAGCCGGTAGACTTTCAATAAACGAAGAATTAATGATTGAATTAGAAACAATAAAAAAAGTTTTTAAACCTAATGAAATTATTTATGTAGTTGATGCTCTAAGTGGTCAAGAAGTTATTAATGTCATGAAAACTTTCCACGAAAGACTTAATTTAACAGGTGCAATAATAACAAAATTAGATAGTGATGCTAGAGGTGGAACTGCTTTATCAATTAAAGAAGTTTTAGATGTGCCGATTAAATATATTGGTACTGGTGAAAAAATTAATAATTTAGATTTATTTTATCCAGATCGAATGAGTCAAAGAATTCTGGGAATGGGTGATGTTCTTAGCTTAATTGAAAAAGCAGAAGAAGTTATTGATCAAAAAGATGCTAAAAAAATGATGAATCGTATGTTTAGTGGAGAATATACAATTGATGATTTAATGAATAATTTAAAACAAATTCGCAAATTAGGGAAAATGTCTGCACTTATCAAAATGATTCCAGGACTTTCTAAAAAAATAAGTTCAGCACAAATTGATGAAGCAGAAGAAAAAATCAAATTATTTGAAATTATAATTTCATCAATGACCATAGAAGAAAGAAAAAATCCTAAATTATTGAAAAATGCTTCTCGAAAACAAAGAATAATTAATGGTAGCGGAAGAAATGCACAAGAATATAATCGCTTAATTATTGAATTTGACAGAATGCAAAAACAAGTTAAGGCATTAGGAGAAAATCTTAAAGGTGGTGGTGGAATTCCTGGTTTAGGGAATTTCTAGAATTAATTCCATTTATTTGGAATTTTTTTTATGTCTTTTTTCGTTTAAGGATTTTTATTTGCATTATTAAGCGTAAGGAGGAAATATGCAAATAAATTATTCAAATGAAATTTCACAAAGTGATTTAAGTGGCATTAGTGATAATATTAGAAATTCAATAAATGCAGTTATGGGTGCATTTAGCGGAGTAATTGCAATTGTTCTTATTGTTTTAGCAATTTTTTATTTTGTTAAATTGTCAACAGTTGCCAACCGACCGGAATTAAGAGCAAGATACCTTAATTCTATCAAATGAGTTGCTATAACATTTGTTGCTGTATTAATTATTTGAGGATTAAGTAATATTGCAATAACATTAATGCAAACTAAACTAGCAAACCAAAGTATTTCAAGCTCGAGTTCTCAATTGACTAACATTTTAATGAAGTTGATGAAATAATGAGTATTTGAAATTTAGGTGAAACATTAAGATATTTTGCTTTTTATATTTTTTGACAAATATTTGTAAATGCACCATTATCAATTTTAAGAATGGTAGAAAAATTTTTTAACATATCAGAAATTTTATTTGTGCAAAAAGTTGTTTTTAATAATGATGATGGGAAACTTAATGTCTCAAGTATATATATTTTTATATCATTGATTTCTGTTCTTTTTTTAGTCACAATGTTTATCTTTCTTTTCATTAAAAATATGGTTTTATCAAGTGAAAAAAATCAATTTTTCAAAATTAGAAACTCATTAAAAAATATTACTAGCATCTTTTTAATAATATTATTAATACCTATCAGTTTTTTTATTGCGAATTTAGTTATTAATATTGCACTAAATAACATCTCCCAAACTAAATCATTAAATTCACTAAGCTTAACCGATTCGCTTTTAATTGGGCTGAAGCCAGAAGCTATGGATTATGTTGAGTGGCTTAAATATATTAAAGAAAACGGTTCAAATCCTCCATCATTTGATGTTTGAAGGGATATGAATTGAAGTATTGGAACAGCTATTGTTTTGTTTGTAGTTGCATTAATTTCAATTGTAATGATATTAAAATTAATGGTTTATGTTATTTCATTGCAATTTAAAGTTGGACTATTAATTTTAAGTTCGCCAATAATTGTAATTTGAAAAATTGAAGATTCGAATTCGAAACTAAAATATTTAATTGAAAATATAATAAGTAATTCATTAAAAATATTTACTGTGATTTTATTTTTCAAATTAGGTGGGATAATAGTTTCCACAAGTACAAATTACGTTACGGATGTTTATAAAAACCCAACGCTAAATATTATTATAACTAGCTTATTTTTAATTTCATATTTAACTGGCATTTCAAAATTTAGTGAAAGTATCGGAAATAATATCAAATTCGCCAACTTATTTCACCCTAGTAAATGATCACTACGAAATAATTTTCAAAGTAATTTAAGATATCTTAAAAATGATAGTGATGAAGTTTCAAAATCAATTAATTACAAAACAATAAGGAAGGTGTCCTATTAATGTTAGTTCCCAGAGAAGAAAATAAATTAAATCTTAAAATATACAAACACATAAATTTATTAGATCTTTTGTACATAATAATTAGCCTACTTGTTGTATTTTTGACAATATGAAATTTGCCTTTTGAAAACAATATTATAAAACTAGTTATAATTGCTTTTCTATCATTGCCCCTAGTTTTACTTACGTTTTATAACAATAAACACAAAACGAAATATTACACAATTATATGGCGCTTATTTAATTATTCTACATCTAAAAAGAAAATTATTGCATCCGAAGTGGGTTTCCCATATTTTGTTTTAAAAGATAAATTAATACTTAAGAAAAAAGTATTAAATAGAGAATTGATCGCTTACGAAATTATAGGTAAGGATATTTCAATATTAGATGCCGATGCTCAAGACAATGAATTCCTAAAATTTGAACAAGCCTTTAATAAATTTAATTTTGATTTTACAATTGTAAAAACTAACGAAACAAGTGATTTGAACGAAAATGAAAAATTTTTTAAAAATTCTAATTTTGGTGCTGAAGATATTTGAAATTCAGCTTATGTAAATGATTTAAAACAAATAAAATCTAGATTGAAAAAATCGTTCAAATTTTATATTGTTATTTACAAAAAAGAAAATTCAAATGATGATAAGTTATTCGAAAATGAAGTACTTTTATCTGGATTTAAATTTTACAAATTAGACACTAATAAATTAGTAAAACTATTGTTTAAAATTCTATTTAGGTTAAAAATAAATTTTAATAACTTAGATTTTAAGGATGAATTAGAAATAGATAATCACTTTAATAAATTACTTAAAAATGTGAGCATTAACATTAAACAAAATAGTATTGTCATAAATAACAAAGAGATTTCAATTAAAAAAGTTCATTCGCTACCATTTAGAATAGAGCCGGGTTGAGCAAGATACATTCTAGAAAATTCGCAAGAAGTAATATGACATGTCAATAAATTAAACACGTCAGAGGCATCTAATTTAATAAATAGAACTTTACTGAATTCTAGAGTAAATAAATTAAATATTGAAGACCAAGTAGAAAAAGATGCACAAGATGAAAACCTTAGTAATTTACATGAACTTTCACGGAAAATAGTTAGAAATAACTGTCAGGTTTATTCTTCTAGTATTCTTCTCATCAGTGACAAAAATGTAACTAATCGAAATGAATATAATAATAATTCAATCAAATTAAATAGTGGAAATTGATTACAATTGAATTATTTTAAATAATTATTTTTAAATGGGATAAGTAACAAAAAAGGAAACATATATTTGCCTAGTGATACACTATCGGAATCATGGCCTTTCTTTTATTCTACATACAATGATGGTAATTTATTTTACCTTGGTCAAACAAAAAATGATGAACCTGTTGTTTTTGATCAATTTAAAATTAACAATTATAGAAAAAATTCTAATGTAGTAATATTAGGAACTAGCGGAAGTGGAAAAAGCACTTTGGCGAAAAAACTTATTTCGTATCAACTAAAAGCCGGGAACAAAATTATTGTTATTGATCCTGAAAATGAGTATAAAAAGTTTTCAGAATATCACAATGGAAATTGAGTAGATTTTCATTTTACAAGCGAGACAAGTTTTAACCCTTTTAAACTACTGATTCAAGATAGTGATAATGATAAAATAAAAGTTACAAATGAACATTCATTTTGACTTAGAGGTTGATTTTCATCTCTTTATCCTATTTTAAATGAAGACCAACTTAATCAAATAGAGTGAAGTATTTCTAGTTTTTATATTAAATGATTTGAAACAAGAGAATTAGATGAAAGCCCGCTATTAAATGATTGGATTGGATTTGGCAATATAGATGAAAATATATTAAATTTATTCAAAAGGGATTTTGATAAAGATGGTAAATTCCAAAAAATGTATTGTAAATATTCAAATGTAAATTGAAGCAATAATCTTTCTGTAGTCAATGTAAAAAAAATATACGAAACAAATGATGCTAGAGTTTTAGTAAACAGCATATATACAATACTTAAAAATATTCAACTAATCATAAATAATAATATGAATTCAAAAAGTCAAAAGATATTAATTTTTATTGATGAGGCACACATTTTTATAAATGATGAAAATAAAATGGTTCTTGATTTTTTATATCAATTATCCAAAAGAATTAGAAAATATAATGCTGGTTTAATGATCGCGACCCAAAACCCATCGGATTTTAATCTTTATGGTAGTGATCAAAGAAAGGCGAGTGCTATATTGGCAAATTCACAATACAATTTCTTTTTAAACATGAAGCCTTCTGATATTGAAAATGTTCATCAATTATATAAAACAAGTGGGGGCTTAACAGAGCCTGAAAAAAAATACCTTTCAGTAGCAAGAAAAGGAGAAGCATTATTGTCAATTGGCCCTTATGAAAGACTTTTGATTAATATAAATTACAATGAAATTGAACAAAAATATTGCTATTAAATTTATAAAAATATTCATGTTAATTTTTATTTCAATTTTGCCTATATTCACAATAGCATCTAATGATTTAGTGCCTAATTACAAAATTGAAAATTCCATTAGGGTAGAAAATAAATTAACTAAAACTCATAGGTGATCAGAAAATATAAACACTGGAGCAGTAAGGGCAGTATTTTTATCAAAATTTAAAAATAACAGTCAGCTATTTTATAATCCAGGGCCACAGATATATGTAAACGAAAAATTAATGTATATCAACAAGGCAACAAAAAGTGTTGACTTACCTCATTCATTTAGTTCTAGTGACAAAATAAGAATACACTATCCGTTGCATAGCAAAGAAAAAAGCAATTACTACCTAGAATTACCAAAATCAGAAAATACTAATACGCTAACTGAAAATCAACTAAAAAATTTAATTGAACCACACATATATAGTCGTATTTTAAAAATTCAACATCAATTTCAAAAATACACTTTAAATTTATCATCTAATGACAATTCACAAATTGATTTATTTAGCATTCAAAAAGTATTTGACATTAGTTATGAATACTATATAAACGATGATGTCTTTTCATATATAAATACATTAAAAAAAGAAATGGCCAAAGTTCAATCAAATACTGCTAAATATATTACATGAGACAAAAACATAAATAAAAGCGAAAACATTGTTGTTAATACAATATATCAATTAAATAATTTAAGTACAGCTATAAAAAATTATAGTTTCAAATGGACTCTGGATAAAACATCTATTAAATCTAACACAATAACAACAACACCAAAACTAACTTTTTTTCAAAATGATAATTGAATTCATGATCATATATTTGAAAAAATTAAGATACAATTTCAAGAAATACCAAAATACAATTTGCTTCTTGAAGACACATTAAATTTTATTTATAGAAAAAACAATTGAAAAAATGGAAATTACGAATCTGAAATTCCGACACATAAAAATGAGAATGGAATTGATACAATTATTGTCAATCAGTTCCCGAAAGTTATTTATAAGTCAAATAAATTAAGTAAAAAATACATTGCAGTAAACGATGTTAAAATAGCAGTTTTAGACAATATATTTGAATATGATATTGAAAAAAATTGAGAAAATGAGTTTCAAATAAAAATCGAAATTAAGGATTTAGATAATAAGGTATTGCAAACAATTAATTTCTATAAAAATGTTGATAATCAAGTTCTAAAAAGTAAATATTTTGGTTGGAATCCCGAAAAAAATTCACATCAAAAAAAAATATTAACTCAATACTTAAACGAGAATAAAGATGAAAATCCATATTACAATCCGTTAATAGATCCAATTACAGGATTAATTACAAAAAATTATTTTGTCAAAAGGAAAGAATATTTACATTACTCTAATCAGTTGAATAAATTGATTAATAAGAATGAAATTGGAGGTTTTGTAAACTTTAGCAAATCCGATAAAGGAATAACAATTGAAAGCAATGATGAATATGAAATAATTCATGGTTACAAAAAGAATGTAAATGACTCATATATTGACGAAAAATTAGATAAATCAAAATTTAAAAAAGATAATACATATTATATATCTGAAACTGGGCTGCATCTTTTTAAATTCTTACATAAACAATCTAAACTAGACAAATATTACTTACATTTCATCGGTGAAACTAGTCCAGAGTTTGATAAATTTTTTGAAAAATATTTCATCGAAGCGGATAAATCAATTTATGGTCAAATATTAAAAATATATTTAAACAAGAATTATCCAACTACTGTCGTAAATTATATTTTTCAAAACTATAGTAAATTGCTACAAGGATGAGTTGATTATATTACATATGAATTGCCCTATCTCGATAGTGTTGATTTAAACAAAACAGAAGTTGATTCAATTGTAAAAAAAATTAACAGCTCAGAAAAACAAGGCAACAATAACGATAATAATAATGCCATTTATATCGGTAAAAAATTGGGCAATAACAGCAACAATTTAAAATTTAATAATACTCATGCCGGTAATAAAAATGATCCAAAAAATATTTTGAATAATTTTGAAACTAAGAATTTACCCAAAATTGAAAGTGATCAAAAAATAAAACAAAATGAAAATAGCGTTACCAAAAACAATAATAAACTTAGTGATAATCTTGATGAAAATAGTGAGTGAAGTAAAACCGGAGTAATAAAACAACTATTAAATAAATTAAAAATATTTGTCAGTGATAACTTTATCGAAAATCTAATTAAGTCTATAGAGCATCAAAATATTTTAATTGCATCTGAAATGAATATAGAATTAAGTAATTCAAAAGATTTTGCTTTCAAATTCGGTGTTGATCAACTAAATGCTGATGAATATTTTAAATTAAAATTTGAGCAAAACGATCATGATAAGTGGTTTATATTTTCAATTAAAAATGAAAATTTTGACCTGACAAATATAAATTATGAAAATAATTTTAATGATATTGAATGAAAAGATCATGAGAATGAAAAGATTAAATACTTTGATAGACAAAATTTAGGAAGCGATGTATTTTTAGAAAATTCAATATTTCCTGAAAGAGCATTAATTTGGAATCACTCTAGTCCCACTATGACAAACGGATTTGAATTTATGGTATATCCAATAAGTCAAGTTGATAAAAAACAAATTAAACTCCCAACTCTACTAGATTTTAATATTAGCGAGCTTAATTTAAATGGATTGACTAACAAGACGTCAATTATAACTTCTATTAAAAACCATATTTCCATGAGTGTAGGTCCAAAATATTCTAAATTATTCAAAATTCAAGGATTAAGTTCTGAATTATTAGAACGATTGTCAACGGTTCATCACAGCGCTTCAGATACTATAAAATATCAAATAGAAATAACATCTAGTAGTGATGATATACACATCTATGAAAAATTAATTATCTATAATTATTTTGATGGGGAATTTGTCCCTAAAAATAATGATTTATCAAAAATGAAGATAAATTCAATTTTATTAAATGCAAAAAGCAAGATTGAATTTATTAGTTTGTTAGAAGCTGAATTAACAAAAATAGGTTATGAAAATGAAATATACTATAAAAAAGATTTCTTTATTAAGGATCTAGATGAAATTTTGCTACCTATAAATAGAAATGGTAATTTTGAGATACAGATAACATTGCTTCCAAATCAAAAATATTTTATTAACGAATTTAATGTTGTAGTAAAAAATTCTATTTCAGAGGGTGACAAATTTATAATTGACTTAAGAGATTTAAAAATCGAAAACCTGATTTTGGAAACTAATGATGGTGGTAAAATGTATCAATTAATTACTTCTTTTTTTCAAGAAAAATTCTCAAATTTTGGTATTGATTACTCAAGCGAACTTAAAGCAATCAATCTATCTACACCCGGTACTTTTTTAACCTTGTTAAGACCAAATAATATTAATAAAGTAAAAATAGAAATAGAATCCGCAAATGAGACACTCTTAAATAGTCTGTTTGTGATAATTCAAAACAATAACAATAGTAGTGAAGCAGTAAACACAATATTAAACAATGCCACTACAGATGAAATAAATAAAAGCTTAGAATCAAATAAATTAGCTTTGTCATATTGGCTCGTGCCATTAATAATTACTATTACAATAAGTGCACTAGTAATTGGAAAAATAATACATAACAAATTTAACAGAAAGGTAAAATAATGATTTTACAAATATTAACACCAATAGAAATTGGAAACAAAAAAATGCTTGAGGATAATAAAATTAACTCAAAAGCACTTATAGTTGGTTCAGAAGAGGATAAATATTACTTTATTACATTATCTGAAAATAAAACTTATGAAAGCGACTTAGAAATAACAGTTGGTGAATGCAAACTATATGTAGACATACTGCATAATTACTTAATTACAATAAATGATTTTCATAGAGCAATTATTGTCAAAAATCATAAGGCCGATGACATAATAGATGATGAAAACAAATTACTGATAATGTCTAGCTTGCAAAAATCACTTGAAACTAACATTGATAATCACAAATTGATAAAATTAATTCCAAAAAAACATAGTCAAATTACTAGTCCTACAACTATCTAGATTTGCTCATTTAGACAAAAATATGTTGACCTACCATTAACGTAATATTTTTCGATTTCGGTACCACACCGACTACATAAATGTTTGTCCTTACCGTGGACTTGAAGGAAATTTTGATAATTTCCTTCTTTTTGATTTAATGATGCATACGTGTCAATTGTACTTCCGCCCAATGCAGTAGACTTATCTAATATTCTTGTTGATGAATCTATGATCTTTTTTAATGTTAATTTACTAATATTTTTTGCTTCAATTGAAGGATGAACTTTTACATCTCATAACGCTTCATTAACATAAATATTTCCTAAACCAGCAACATTACTTTGATCTAATAAAAATGTTTTAATAGCACGTGAACTTTTTTTCATCTTTGAATATAAAACGTCAATATCGACATTAGCAGGGATTGGTGCAACATTAACTAGTGGCTTAATTTTCAAATAATTATCATTTGTTCTTATGTGAAATGTTCCAAACTGTCTTGGGTCTTTATAATGCAATTCTGATCCATCACTAAAATATCAAATTATGTGGACATTTGTTTCTAAAAATAATGGTGCCGCACTGTAATAAAAATATTGACCGGACATTCTTAAATGAGACAGCATTATTGTTGAATCACTAAAATGAAAAACTAAAAATTTAGCTCGGTTATCAACTTTTGTAATTTTCTTTCCGATTAGGGAATTAATGAATTCTTGTTCAGAAATTTCTTTAATTAGTTTTGGCATTCAAACTTTTATTGATTTCACAACCTTGTTTTTAACCGTATCATTTAATGCTTTTGCATTCACTCTTACTTCTGGCAATTCTGGCATAAAAAAATTATATATAGTTTTATAATTAAAAAATGAATATTGCAATAATAGCCGAGTACAATCCATTTCATAATGGACATAAATTTCAACTTGATTATCTAAAAATAAATTATCCAAATGCAAGAATTGTAATTTTTTTATCCGCAAGTTATACTCAAAGAGGCTCAAGTTCTGTTATTCCGTTTGAAGAAAAAAGAAGGTTAGCACTGAAATACGGAGCTCATGAAATCGTTAAATTGAAAACTAGTTATACCATACAAGCTGCACCTTACTTTGCTAAATATATTATTAGTGAATTTAAAAAACACAATATTAGCCACATATGTTTTGGTTCGGAATTAGGTGACATTAAAAAATTGAATATGTATGCAGCACAATTAGCGAAATTAGAGGTGAAAAATAATTTTACAAAATCATATGCTCGAATAGTTAATGAATTGCTTGGTTTAAATTTGGGGTCCAATGATATATTGGCCATTGAATATCTTAAAGAAATTTTTAATCAAAAACTAAATGTACATCCAATTGTAATTAAAAGAAAAATTGAATACAATAGTTTATCTGCAAATGAAAATATTGCAAGTGCAACTTACATTAGATTTTTAATGAAATCAAATCAAAATTATTTAGATTATGTTCCAGAAAAATTTTTGAAAACAAATAATGTACTTCAAAACGATTTTAATAATTTTTTACTATTACAAAGTAAAATTATTAATGATAACGAAAATAATTTCACATCAAATTTGCACTACTCACGAGAGATATGTAATTTATTCAAAAAATATTGTTTAGAACCAGATTATGAAACTTTTTTAAATAAGTGCAGTTCTAAAAATAGAAGTAAATCAAATATTAGGCGTGCTGTAGTAGCTTTTGTAAAAAACATCAAAGGGGACATTTGTGAGCATAGAAAATAATAAAAAAAGTAAATATAGCGGTAAAAAAACAAATTATAAATTCAATGATAAAAATAAGGTTAATAAAAGCATAGAATTAGTAGATAAAAGTGAAAGATTAACGGATAAGTGAATAAAAATAAAAGATGTTCAAAATCAAATAATTTTAATTGAAAAAAATCTAAATTCTCAATTTAAAAAATTCGACAAAGATTTTAAAATTATTTCTGAAGAAAATAAAAAAATAAACGAAAACATTGATAAGTTACAAAATAAAATTTTAAAATTGAATAATTTAATTTGAGACTATGAACAAAGTAAAATTTCTTCATTGGCAATTGAAAATGCAAATTTAATTTTGGAATCTGATAATTCTAAGCAACTTGATAATGATTCTGAAATAACAAAGGAATTTGCAACCATTATAAGTCTGACTCATAATTTAAGTAGTGATAAATTAAACGATAAAGTAATTGAATGAAAACACAAATTTTCTTTGGATGGAGAAATAATAAATAACGAAGACTTTATTGCACATATGGAAGACTTTTTTACACTTGAAAGAGTCAATCATTTAGATAAGACTTTAGAAATTATTGAAGATTTTATAAACGAGGAAGTTTTAATAAGTGAACAAACATTTACTAAATTTATAAATACTATTGAAGCAATGAGTAAAAAATTAGAAATATATTTTCCTAATAAATATTATTCAAAAGATGTTAATTCTTTATCAAGTCAATTAGTTGGGTATTTAAGAAATTTTTTAAAAATGCTAACTCAAAAAACTAGTCCAGAAGAGTGAAAAGATCTTGGGTACACAAGAGTAACTCGTGCCACACAAATAATTGAAAGTTTAATGAGAAATGTGTCTTTTTTAATTCGTGAAAACGAACAAAATTACAAAGAACAATCAAAATCTATAAATTTAAATGATTTTCTAATCAAAATGCATCCTAAAAAATGAAATAAAATATTTGATAATGAATTCAGATTGGTTTTAAGATACTTTTTAGCGCAAAAAATATATGACGAAAGTGCAGCAATTAGAAATGACTTTGCTCATAATACAAAAGCAGCTAATGAAATGATATACAAAGCAAATATACAAATTAATGTTCAAACATTAGCTATTACATTACTTGTTTTCAACCAGGTATATGTAAATAGACACATTCTTAAAAAGAATAAATTGGATAATACTCAAATATTAAAAATAAAGCATAACAAGTAAATAGTGTTATTGTGCCATCAACCAAAATATGTAGTAACAAAAATTAACGGCCCTTTCTACTAAGACCGTTAATTTTGAGAAGTTATCATTTAGTAATAAAAAAATAGGTTTTACTTAAATTCTTATTTAAATTTATAATTAATGCTTCATTATTTTTTTTTCTTATCTCTATTTAAGATTGCTTCAATATCTAGCTTTTGGAATTTTTCAAATGCTTTATCAATGTCGACTTCAATATCTTTAATTGGTCTATCCTTTTTAATATTCGGTTTAGCAATTGTTTTATTTTCAGGAGCTTCAAGTGTTATTTCAATTTCCTTTTGAGGTAAAGATGTTGAAACTTCCGATTGTTTAACTTCATTAATATTTTCTTGATAGTTTGTTGATAATGGTAAGAAAATATTTTCTCTTTTTACCAATACATTATTGACATTTTTACCTAAAGATAAAAACATTTTTTGATCATCTTTTTTTAATGCTAGAGTCCAGTTAAATTGTGAAACATTATTTGGCTCAACTAACATAACTTGTTCATTGTTTTCAAATATAGCAGCATCAATAACTGTATGATTATTTTTCTTGGTTTGTTCAAAATATTTTTGTCCTTTAGTGTTTCGGTTATTAAATTTGAAATCATTAATTTTAATTGGCAAATAGAAATTTCTATTAGATATTAAAATTGCTGATTGACTTTTTAGCATTATGAACGCAAAATTAACTTCTTCATCAGGAGATAATTTAGCAATTATATTCCCTTGCCCACTTAACTTTAAAATTGGTAATTCAGTTTCTGATAATTTTAATGCTGTGTCTGCCGAAGTAAAAATTAAAATAATTCCGTTCCCAAATGAAGTTGATGAACTAACTAATGTATCTCCCTTTTTTAAAGTAATTGCTTTTATTTTTTTACCAAATCTGTTGGTTTCAAAATCACTTATTAATGAACGCTTACCCATTCCGGATTTAGTTACAAAATAAATGAATCCTTGAGTATTATTTATTTCATTCATAACTAAGACATTAATTATTTTTTCATCATTATCTAAATAGTCAAACTCACTTATATGTTGACCAGGTTCTTTTCATTTTAAGGATTTAAGTCTATAAACAGGTATCAAAATATAATTACCTTTGTTTGTTAGAATTAATAATTTTTGCTTTGTATTGGCATTTAAATCAAATTTAATATAATCATCATCATTTAAAGGTAAGGTATCAAAACTATTAGATTGATAAATTTTTGAACTTACTCTAGATATATATGAATTTGCAGTAATTATTACATTGACATTTTCAACTTCTATTAAATTTTCGATATTGTAACTTTTATCTAAATCATCATCTATTAAAATTGTTTTTCGCTCGACACCATATTTTTTAATTATTTCTTTTAAAATTTTAATCAAATGTTTTCTGAATTCATTTTCATCTGATAAAAGTAATTTTAATTCCTGATTTTTTAAAATCAATTGATCTCTTTCACCTTGGAATGAAAGAAAATCTGTTTGACTCAATCTATAAAGTTGCATTTCTGCTATTGATGTAGATTGCCTAAGGGTAAAATCAAAATTAGATTGAAGGTTTTCGATTACACCTTTTTTACCATTTTCACTTTGTCTGATTATTTTAATTACTTTGTCAGTAATAGACGCTACTTTTATAAATCCTTCAACTATTTCTAGTCTTTTTTCAGATTTATCTAAATCGTATTTAATTATTGAAGTATTAATTTCTGCAAAATGGTCTAAATAACTACCTAAAAGTGCATTCAAATTCATTAATGTAGGAAAACCATTGTCAATCGCAATATTATTATAATTGTAATAAATTTGCAACTCTGTTTTTGAAATTAAAAATTTCATTATCGAATCAGGATCGGCATCTTTTTCTAATTTGATGTGAATATCAATTCCATTTCTATCACTTGCATCAAGAACTTCTTTGACACCAGCTAATTTATGTTTCAATAATAATTCATCAATACTAAAAACTAATTTTGATTTAACAACGCCGTATGGAATTTGAGTAATAGAAATATAATGTTCTTTTGAATTTTTGATGATTTCATATTTTGAACTTAAAACAATTTTACCTCTACCAGTTTCAAAGGCTTTTTCAATTTCGCTATTTCCATGTATTATTCCCCCAGTTGGAAAATCAGGTCCTTTAATATATTTCATCAATGTTTGAATTGTCAAATTTTGATTTTTAATTTTGGCAATTGCGGCATTTAATACTTCAACTAAATTGTGAGGAGGCATTTCTGTTGCAAATCCAGAAGCTATTCCTTTAGATCCATTCACTAATAAATTAGGAAAAAAGGCAGGTAAAACAGTAGGTTCAGTTTCGGTATCATCAAAATTAGGAGCAAATTTTACAATCCCTTTGTCAATACCTTCAAGCATTAAATCTGAAATAGCTGCTAATCTACTTTCAGTATATCTCATAGCAGCAGCAGGATCATCATCAATTGAACCAACATTACCGTGCATCTGAACTAACGGCATTGCCATTTTTCAATCTTGTGCCATTCTAATCATTGCATCATAAATCGAAGTATCACCATGTGGGTGGTATTTTCCGATAACATCACCAACAACTCTGGCTGATTTTTTATATGGATTTTGATTATGCAATTTCAAAGCATGCATAGAATATAAAATTCTTCGTTGTACCGGCTTAAGACCATCTCTTGAATCGGGCAATGCTCTTTCTTGGATAATATATTTAGAATATTTCCCAAAACGTTCAGACATTATTTCGTCAAGATTTTGAATTAAAAATTCTTCGTTATTTACTGCATTTTTTTTAGACATTATTACCGCTTACTTCGATTTTAAAATCATCTTCATTATTAAAATTGACATTTTTACTAATTCATTCTTTACGTAAATCAACATTATCACCCATTAAAGTCGAAACTCTTCTTTCGATTATGGCAATATCTTCCAAAGTTACTTTTATTAACGAACGGTTTTGAGGGTCCATTGTAGTTTCTCATAATTGTTCAGCATTCATTTCACCCAAACCTTTATAACGTTGTAATTCATAACTTTTATTTACAGTTAATTCTTTAAGTTCAGATTCATCAAAAGCATATTTTACTGATTTTTTAGAATCTTTGTAGGTTATCTTGAAAAGTGGTGGTAAAGCAATGTATACATGGCCATTGTCAATCAATTTTCTCATGTATCTAAAAAAGAAAGTAAGTAATAAAACTTGTATATGCGCTCCATCTGTATCGGCATCTGTCATAATTATAATTTTGTGATATTGTAAATTATTAATATTAAAATCTTCACCTATACCACAATTTAACGTGTTGATTATTGTGGCAATTTCTTCATTTTTTAATATGTCAATCAATCTAGCTCTTTCGGTATTTATTACTTTTCCACGTAAGGGAAGAATTGCTTGATATTTTCTATCTCTTCCACTTTTTGCTGACCCGCCAGCTGAATCTCCTTCAACTAAAAAAATTTCTTTTTCAACGGGATTATTACTTTGTGCTGGAGTCAATTTACCTGAAAGAATTTGCTTTTCTTTCATTTTATTTTTTAAAGTTCTTGATTCTTTTCTAGCTTTTCTAGCTGCCATTCTTGAATCATAGGCTTTTTTGATTTTTTGAATAATTCTTTCAGCTTCTTTGGCATTTTCATTAAGCCATTTTCTTGTTGAATTTATTATGAAATCTTCGACAACTAACTTTGCTTCAGGTGTTCCTAATTTATCTTTTGTTTGACCTACAAATTCTAGAATATTTTCAGGTACTTTCAAAGATAAAACAGTAGAAAGACCTTCTCGTATATCTTCACCATCAAAAAATGATTTTGATTTTATTAATTTTCTTTCAAAAGCTCAATCATTGATAATTCTCGTAAAAGCTGTTTTGAATGCAGTTACATGCACTCCACCATCTCTTGTTTTGATGTTATTTACAAACGAAACGATTGTTTCACTATAATCGTTAGTGTATTGGAAAGCCCAATCAACTTCAATATCTGAAGCATCACTTTTAAACGAAATAATATCAGTAGCTTTCTTTTTAGATGCATTTATAAATTCTATAAATGCAACAAGACCATTTGAATACTTAAATTTTTTAATTTCACTATTAATTTCATTTTTCAAAATTATTTCTAATTCACTATTTAAAAAAGCTGCTTCTTGAAAGCGTTCACTTATTAAATCAAAATTAAAAACTGCTTTTTTAAAAATTATTTCATTTGGTTGAAATTCTACTTTTGTGCCTTGTTTTGATGTTGAACCAACAACTTTTGTTTTAGTTTTAATTTTTCCGCCATCTATAAATTCGGTAAAATACTCTTTACCGTCTTTATAAACTCAAACCTTGACAAAATTACTTAAAGCATTAACTACACTTGCGCCAACACCATGTAATCCACCTGCTGTTTTATATGCCCCATCTCCAAATTTACCACCTGCGTGTAATTCGGTAAAAACTAATTCTACTCCGCTTAATCCGGTACTATGTTTTTCAACAGGTATACCTCTTCCATCATCTTCTACAATAATTGAATTTTCTTTAGTTAAAGTTACTTTTATTTTTTTTGCATACTTAGCTAAAACTTCATCTACGGAATTGTCAAAAATTTCTCAAACTAAGTGATGCATTCCTCTTGAATCTGTAGAACCGATGTACATCCCCGGACGTTTTCTAACTGCATCTAAACCATTTAATTGTTTTAAATTTGCTACTGAATATGTGTTCATGATTTTTATTATAAATAAGTAATTACCTTTTAATAATTAATATCGATAGAAAATAATTAATTTAAAATATTTATTGCTTACGAAAATTTAAGTACCTAACCATTCAAATCATCATTATTTATTTCCAAAAAATTGTCAATATACTCACTTATTAATGAAGCACACGTAATTCTATTTAAATGTTCTTTAACATTATCGAAAACATATAAATCTTTCATTAACTTTTCATCATATTTTTTTCCACTAATCAACTGTTTATAATTATCGTTAAATATTTTTAATTCAGAAATTGTCATCTTCTGAATCATACTTAGATACATACATGATGAAGCTTTAAAAATGGCACAGCCATTATGATTTAAATGTGTGCTTTCAATACGCTCATTATTTATTTTAATGTTAATGTAAAAAGCATCTGCACAAGTGTTCGAGTGCAAATAATCAGAATTTTCAGATTTAAGTGTGTCATTATAAATATCACACTTTCTATAGTTTTCCATAACGATTTTTCTTCTTACATTTAAATCTATAACTTTAGTATTCAAAAAAATCACCACCTTTTTTTAATGTTTCAATTAAGATTTTGGCTTCTTCCATTGTGTTATATATTCCCAATGAAATTCTGATGAATGAATCTTCTTGATTCAAAAAATTTAAATGGGCACAAAATTTGCCATGTCTTACGTATATATTTCTTTTACCTAAATACGTTGCAATATCTTGAGAATGAACACCCTTTAATGAAGCCATAATAATGGCTTTACTTTTAGAGCGGTAAACATTTCAATTTTCCAATTTACTTAAGTTTTCAAAAATATAATTAGAAATATCTTCCATTTCGGTTAAAAAGTGTTTATGGTCAATACTTTCAAAAAATTCCATTGCTGCAACCATTCCAAAAATTCCCGCAATGTTAAGTGTGCCAGGTTCAAAAGCACGATAATCAGTTATAAGATCAAAATTAATTGCAGAATTATTTCACATATCTTTAACCGTTCCGCCACCGTATTTTGAAGGTGTTAAATTGGATAGAAAATTGTTTTCAACAACTAAAAAACCCAAACCTGTTGGTCCATATAATTTATTAGCACTAAATGCTAATGCTGTAGAATCATTGGCACTAACTGTACCATGTATAATTGCTTGAGCAGCATCATTTATAAGAATTATTTTTCTTTTTTTGCAAATATTTACAAGTTCAAAAAAATCAAATTCATTTTCAAAATTATTAGTTTGTTGGCCGATTGAAATCACTTTGGTTTTATCACTAATTTGATCTACTATTGTTGAACTAGAAATAATTTTGAAACCAAGTTTTTTTGAATTGTATACTCACGGAATAATATTAGAAGCATGGTTGCTATTAGAAATTATGACTTCATCGTTAGGTGTCAATAATTTGGAAATCATCTCAGATATAAGATTTAATGATTCCGTTGTACCGCTTGTAAAAATTACTGAATGAGATTTTTGACTAACACCAACTAGATTCAAAATTTTCTTTCTTAATAAATCAATTTTTTCTTGAACTCTAAATCCTATTTCTGTTTCTATAGTTCTGTTACTAATACCTAAATTTAAATAATAATTGGAAGTTTCTTCAATAACATTTTTGGGTTTAAGTGCAGCAGCAGCATTATCAAAGTAAATTATTTTACTTGCCATTGGAAATAATTTTCTTAAATCATTTTTTGACTTTATTTGATTCACAATCCTCTCCTTAAAAACCGATAATAAAAAAATACTCCTGGTTATTTGATTTTTTCCCTTTTAATTTACTTTCGAATATTTTAATTTTATCATAGCCGTGTGTTTGCAAATATTGTTCAAATTTTTTCAATAATTCTGGATGCAACGATTCATCCACATATCCGTTTTGGCCAACCATTTCTTTTGGTGCTTCAAATTGTGGTTTAAATAGTAAAATTAAATTTCTAATATGATTATATTTTTTCACAATATCAATTAAATAATAAATGCTAATAAATGATACATCAGCCATAATAATGTCTATTTTCGGTAATAAATTAAGACTATCTAGCAATTTAAAATTAGTTTTTTCAATTGAAGTTACTCTTTTGTCAATTCGCAAAGAATAATCTAATTGGTTAGTTCCTACATCAAGTGCAAAAACATGTTTAGCATTATATTCTAAAGCCAATTGTGTGAACCCGCCTGTTGACGAACCAACATCAAGTATTGTTTTGTCAGCGAAATTAATATTATTTATTTCAAGAATTTCTTTTAACTTTAGTGCGCCACGAGATACATATTTTCTCGTAGTTTTAATTTGAATATTATCATTGTCGTTTATTTTGTAATTTAATGACATTTGATATTCATTATTAACCCTTACTTTTTTTGCCAAAATTAAGCCTCTTGCTTCAAATTCGGTGAATCCTCTTTTAACTAATTCGTCAAACAATTTCATTAGAATTCTCCCAAAAATTTTCTTAAAGCATTATTTAATTTGTCACTATGATCAAAATTAGTTATGAATTCAGAGTAGGCATTTCTAATTTGTGTAGAGTACTTTAGTCACTCTTCTGATTTAAACTTATTTTTGCTTTCTCCCATATTTATTTGTTTTACTCTTAAAAATATAAATTTAATAAAACTATCTCATTTATTATTAGCAAAATTGGGATTCAGATTTAAGAGGAATAATTTAAAAATTGAGTTAATATATGATTCATCATCACAATCGCTCAATTGATAATGCAAAAAATAACTTTCGATAGTTGCATATACACTTACAGGTGTTCTTTTGTTACAAAAAAAACTTAATGCATAAGAAATTGAAAATTGTAAATTTTTTTTTATTTCGTGTTTGTATTTTTTTAAATCAAAATTTTTTTTATACTCTTTAACTATAGCTTTTTTGCTTAACATATGTTTCCGATGCTTTTACAAAACTATCTAAAATTGCGTTCACGAATTTAGCTTCTTTTTCAGTTAATAATGATTTTGATATCTCAAGCGCTTCTGAAATAACGATTTGATGTCTCTTAAATAATTTTATTTCAAGTATTGAATATACAATGATTGATTTTAAAATTGGAAGCATTGAATTTCAATTTCATGAATTTTTCAAAAATGGATAAATCATTTTTTCGAGCTGTGATTTAGTTTTAAAAAAGAACTCAATTAACTTAAGTTCATTTTCATGTGGATCATAAACATCAATTATTTCTTGTATTGTAGGCTGTTGCTCAAGCAAGTAATATCTATAAATTACCGAAATAACAAAATATCTTTTTACTCTTGCATCTTGTCATTTAAAATATTTAATTTCACCTTCAATAAAATTCTTCATGTGTATATCATAAATCATAAAATAAATAAAGCATAATATATTTATGTATTTAGATTTACACGGATTTAGCGAGAATCAAGCAGCGGCAAGAATAACATCAATTCTTTATCAATTTTTTAATTCACATTATGATCAATTACAAATAATTACTGGCAAAGGATCCGGGGTACTTTTTACTTTTGTATATGATTATCTTTCTAAAGAAGATATTGAATTCAGCGTTTGAAGTGATAGTTCAGGATTTACAGTTTATAATTACTAATAACCCAATTTTTTTATTTCATTTTCATCATTTATTCAATTTTTATTAGTTTTAACTTTTAGATATAATTCAACTTTTGAATCAAGCTTATCTGAGATTGCCTTTCTTGAAGCAATTCCTATTTGTTTAATCATTGAACCATTTTTTCCAATCAAAATCCCTTTTTGACTCTCTTTTTTTACGTATATGTTAGCGTATATTTTAATCAGTCTTTCTTCTTGATAGTTGTCTTTAAATTCTGTAATATCAATGGAAATTGAATGAGGTATTTCATCATGTAAAAGTGCAATTGTTTCTTCTCTAATTGTTTCTCTAGCAATAAATTTTTCACTTACGTCAGTAAAATAATCTTCTGGATATTGAACTTCACCTTCGTAGGAATAACTTTTTATCTCTTCAATTAATTGGGTTATAGAATTATTATCTTTTAGTGAAATTGCAAAAACATCTTTAAAACCAAGTTGTTTTAATTCATTTGCTTTTTGTGACAAAATGTCAACATTTGTTTCTAAATCAACTTTTGTCATTACAGCAATTTTATTTTTTACGCTTTGTAGATAAGAGATAATTAATTTATCTCCAGGTCCTATTTTTTCGTTTGCTGGAGACAGAAAAATAGCTAAATCAATGTCAATCAATGAAGAAACCGCCTGATTATTCAAATGTTCACCAAGTTTTGATTGAGGTTTGTGGATTCCGGGTGTATCTGTGAAAATAATTTGATGTGTTTCATCTGTGTAAATCCCAGTGACATTATTACGAGTAGCTTGTGGTTTTTTGCTAACAATTGACAAATCATAATTAAGAATTTGATTTAGCAAACTACTTTTTCCAGTATTTGGCCTACCGATTATACTAGTAAATAATATTTTCATTAATTCCCTTTAATATCTGAAGCTACAACTGGTAATGGAATCAATTCTTTAATTTTAAATTTATTAATTTTTTTACCATCATAAGAAAACAAATTTATTACTGAATTTTGATCTTTTACAAATTCAGTAATAACTTGTCTACAAGCACCGCAAGGTGAAATAGGTTCATTATTTTTACTAATTACATTTATTTCTGTGATAGTTCCGACTTTTAAACCGTATGCAACTCCACCAAACATTGCAGATCTTTCTGCACATAAACCAGAAGGATATGCTGCATTTTCAACATTTACACCATAATATTTATTCTCATTTTCATCTATTACAATTGCCGCTACAGGGAAATTTGAATAAGGAGAATATGATTTATCTAATAATTTTTTTAATTCTTCGTACATTGTCATTTGAAAATTATACTTAGTTTTGTTTAATATATCTTCAATTGAATAATTTAGTGAATCTTTTAAATATTAAGTGCGAAAAATTGATAGTTCATCCATAATCTCTTCGCAAAGATTATTCATTTGGTTTTCATCTTTTTCATTTAGATGATCAAAACCATTAAGATGTAAAATTCCATGTGCAAAAAGATAAGAGAATTCTCTTTTAAGACTATGATTAAATTCAAGGGATTGCTCTATAACTTTATTAACATCAAATACAATTTGTCCTAGCGGAATAAAATCTAAAAAATTAAAAAAATCATGATCAGCAAATGGAAATGAAAGAATGTCGGTAGTTTTATTTTTGCCTCTATATTTATTATTCAATTTTCTTACGGTATTTTCTTCACTTAAAAGTACATCAACTTGAAAAGGTTTTTTCACATTTAATTTTGATTGTAGTTTTTTTAGAATTTCTTCAAATAATTCTTCAAATAAAAAAATATGTTCCGTTTGGTTTTCAATGTTGATAAATTTCATTCTTTTATTTTACAAAAAGCTCATAAATTTTTTTGAAATCTAATTCTAAACTTACGGCTATTAGAGAATTAGGTAATAGAGGCGTAGATGACTTGAATGATTCAATATCAATTTCAAATTTATTCATTTCAGTAAATTTTATTTTTTTAATTTTATATTCGTTTACTTCGCTATTTATATGTACATAGATTATTTGGTTTTCACTCAATTTGTAAGCTAAATCTGAATTTGCAATAAGCTTTTGTGTATTATTTTTATCTACCTCCAAATTTGTTTGAATTCTTGTACTAATAGTTTGGTTAGATAAAAAGTAAATTCCAGCCCCAGAGATAGTAAAAAAAATAATTGATAATAAAATAAATATTCCACTAGGTTTTACTAATTTTTTCAAGATCTATCTCTTTTCCTTCAGTTACAAAATTTTTATTATGTGATATTTCAATGAATAGTGCTTCATTTTGATAGCTTAAAATTGCACTCTTTAATTTTTTAACATTTTCAACATCAATATTTTCAAATGCTTCGTCCAATAAAATCAAATCAAATTTTCTTGTAAAAAGTCTTAATAAAATTATTGTTTGTTTTTGCCCGCTGGATAAATAAACTGCATTATTTTCCAAACTTGTTTTTAAATCTAACCTAAGGTTAGATAACATGTCTAATAAATCAAATTTTTCGAGATTATCTTTTAATGTTTGAATGTACTCAGGATTTGAAAATGTAATAAATTCAAAGGCACTTGCATTATTAAAAAAATAGTTTGGAAATATGTAAAAAATTTTATCTCTATATTTTTCGATATTCAAATGAATAAAATTCGAATCATTTATAAAAAATTCCGCTCGTGGATAATGACCCGAAATTATATCTAAAAGTGTTGATTTGCCGCTTCCGTTATATCCGCTAAGTCTAATAGAACTATTAATTGATAAATTTTTAATATTTAAAATTTCCTTATCTTTTTCATAACCAAATGAAAAATTTTTGAACTGTATTTTTTTAATTTTTTGGACTTCCAAGTAATTATTTTCAGTACCATTTGTTTTAAAGTTATGTACGAAATTGAGCAAAGCAATATTTTTCTTTATTAGAGGTAGTTTTGTTATTAACTCACTAAAACTCAAAAAGGGACTGCTAAAGAAATTAAATAAACTTAAATACATTAATAAATTACCAATTGTGATTTCAGAATTACTAAAAAGGTATACCCCGACAATTCCGATTAAAATTGGAGAAATATTTGTTACAAAATTCATAATGAATGTTTTTGACAAGTTCATTTTTACAAAATTATATTGACTACTTTCCGAAGCAAGCTGACTCATTTTTCATCTTCTTAAAAAATATTTTTTTGAATTATTGTTTAAAGCTTGCTTTTTACTAAAAATTAAATCATTTGAGTTTGTACTAAACAACATTGAATCACTTAATACTTTTTTATATTTCAATAGATACAAATGTTGAAAAGAAATAGAAATTACAAACATAACTAGTGTTGCAATTACTGTTATCAAAAATAACTTATAGCTTATAAAAAATAAAAATATAGTTGAAATTGTTAATGTAAATAGTTCATTAACAATACTAAATAGAAATTTAGATTTAAATTCTGCAATTTGAGATATAAGTCCTGATCTTCTTAAGTAATCATAATAATTAAGTTTTGTGAAATCCTGAATTTCAATTTCCAATATTTTTCTAAAAAAGTTTTCGCTTATTTCTATCTCGATTTTGTTTTGGATTTTGATTACTAAATAATTTTTTAAAAAATCATTTAACAGTTTATTTACAATTATTCAACTAAAAATTATTCCTATTGTTAGTAATTTATTTAAATTGTTCAAAACATATATATTGTCAAACAGTATCTTCATAAAGAAACTGGAAATAAATGTGAGTGCAATCCCTAACATAATGCTTAAAAAAACTAATAAACTTCATTTACTATGTCCAATTGATTCAAAAATATTTGTACTAATTTTATGAGAGATGTCTTTTATGGTTCCTTTTTCAACACTTAAGATTACGTTTAAGAAAATTTTTGAAAATTCATTGTAAGTAACTTTTTGTTTGCCTAAAAAAGGATCTAAATAAATAATTTTTTTCGAACTTCTATGAACTACTATCACATAGTGTTGCAAACCATTATTATTGATTATGGCAACATATTTTTCATTATTTTTAATAGAAAGTAAGTCTTCGAAAGATACTTTGTATGATTCAAAATCTATCCCGTATTTTTGGGCTAAATTTTTTATTTCGCTAACACTAATTCCTTGACTGCCGTAGTTAACCTGATATTTAAGTAAATTAACATCAATTTCAGAACCGTAATAGTATTGATAAAAACTTTCAATTATTGACAAACCACAGTCTCTAACATCTTCTTGTAATTTTATTTCCACAATTAATAATGCAAAAAATCTTCCTTAAACGAAAAAGTACATAAATTTTTATTTAATAAGTTTTTTAAGTAATTATATTTTTATTGCATAATTGACTTTGCATCGGTCAATTGCTGGTTAATTAACTAGAGGAAAGTCCGCTCTAGCACGAGCTGCGATGCTCGTAGTGTTTGTGTAGGATCAAATAAATCCTAGCAAGGTGACTTGACGACAAGTGCCACAGAGACGAGAAATGTGAAACGCGGTAAACTCCGCAAGCTAGAAACCCAAATTATGGTAGGGGAACCTAAATAGTCAGAATTGAATGTCTATTAGGAAAATGAAAATTTTAGATAAATAATTGACACATATTTAATATGTACAAAAAGCGGCTTATAGATGCAAAGGCACAACTTGTTGTGCTTTTTTTAATGCTTAATATTGATTTTTAGAATAAAATTATTTAATAAAAGAGGTATTAATGAATGAAATTGCATTATATATAATTATTGGTTTGCTAGTCTTTCTTGTTTTAGCTTTTGTTGGTTATAGTTTTGTTAAAGGGAAATTAATTGACCGAAAAATTAAGAATAAAGAAGAAATTCTAAACAAGAGAATTGCAGAAAAATATATGACATTAATCATCGAAGTAGTTGCACTTATAAATGAAAACGAGAAAATGCTTGATTTATTTAAAAATGGTAAAACAAAAGCAAAAATGGGAATGATAACAACTGCTACAAAAAAATTTTTAGATTCATTAATTGAACAAAAAATTTATCGATTTTTCTTTTTTTCAGAAAATAAATATTTAAGATTGTGAAATGAAATTAAGGAACTAGAAAATATCAGAAGTAATTCTTGAGATAAAAAAATTGAGTCTACTTTAAAGTGATTTAAAAATGAAGAACAAAAAATAGTTAATGAAGAAAAATATTCTGAAATAGTTGAAAAAGTTCAAGATAGAATTTCTAAAATATATGATTTTGAAGAAAACTAATATCCCTAATTTTTTAACAATAACTAGATTAATATTTGTTATTCCAGTTATAATTTTATTTTCTTTGCTTTTGGAAAACAAAATCGGAACAACACTTGCTTTAAGCTTAAATTTATTATTTTTTGCCTTAGCAATGTTAACCGATTATGTAGACGGTTTATTAGCACGAAAGTGAAAAGTAGTAAGTACATTCGGTAAACTTTTTGATCCACTAGCAGATAAAATTATGATAACAACCACTCTAATATTTCTTGCCACTTTAAATTTAACGTATGTTTTTTTAGTAGTACTTTTTATAATTAGAGATTTAGTTGTTGACGGTTCCAGAAATTTAATGGCAGCAAAAAACATTAGTATTGCTGCTTCAATTTGAGGCAAACTAAAAACAGTTTTTCAATCAGCAGGAATATTGATTATCTTTGTAGTTGCGATAGCAAATTCTGAGTTGCAATTTTCAAATAATTTAAATTATGATCTTTATATATTCTTAATAAATATCATAATTATAATTGCCTATGTATTTTCAATATTATCAGGATATCTTTATTTTAAAACTGTCCTACCATATCTTTTTGTCAAAAAGAAATAAAAAATAACTGCCTATTTTTTGACAGTTATTTTTTATTTCTTAAATTTTATAGGCTTCATTTCATAATATGATTCTTGTGTATTAAAAATCAATTTATACTTAAAGTATTTATTATCTGATTTTTTCATAAACTTTTGGAAGCTAATTCCTGAAAGTTTTAAATATCCCATAGTAAATAATATTGGTAAAGCAAATAGTAATGAAATAATTATTATTGCAAAAATAATTCTTAAAAAGATATTTAATGGTGTTGCATTTAAAAGATTAACATACAACGGTCTATAGGGATTTGCAAAACCATAAATAATTACATAAGGTAAATATGTTGTTTGACTTGCACCGCCGTTTGCATTATAATTAGCTAATAATGTTGCGTTATTTTGTGTTGCAAAAAATACAGTTATAAGCATTAAATAGTAAATAACTAAATAGATTGAAACAATTCATCTTGTCAATAATTCTAATTTAAATTCCTTTCTTTTGACAAAGAAAATAACAACTGCAACTACCGGACTAATAGCATGAGTAATAATAGAATCAATACTACTGTGAATATTTCCTCATGGTCTAGTTCAAGAAATTAAAACTCAATAAATAACAAAAGTAACAGTTATTCAAATTAAACTTGCTAAAAACATTTGCTTAATTTTATTGTGTTCAACAAAAGAAATCAACATTAATGAAAAAGATAAAATAATGTTTGATTGCGTTGTAAATGTAAATATATCAGAAGCTTGCCCCATAACAACTTGTAATTCATTAGCTGGATTTATTTCAGTTTTTGTAATGAATTCTGAAATGATTCAAGCTAATAAAAATAATCCAAAAATAAAGGTTAAATAATCGTATCATTTCACACTTTTATTTTTGATTTTTCATATTGATTTTTGATCAATATCAATTTTTTTATTTTCAGTCATGACTCGATTATATTTAATGTGTTTTTAAAGATGTAATTTTTTTTAATAAATTTTTACGTGAATTTACGCTTAATTTTAAAAGTCATAAAATTTATATTTCTTCTTTTTTTATTCCTTTAATATCATGGCATTTTTACAAATAATTTTTAAAAAATGAGAGAATTAAATCATGACAAATTTACCTGGCTTAAATGATTCCGAAATAATTCAAAATAGAGAAAAATATGGCAAGAATATATTGCCTTCAAAAAAAGACAAATCAATATTTTTAATATTTATATTATCTTTATTTGACCTAATGACTATCATGTTATTTGTAGCTGCTTTTATCAGTCTTGGTTTAACAATTTACAAATCAACTTTAGCAACAACTTCTGCAATTGAAACAACAATAGGTTACTTTGAAAGTTTTATTATACTTTTTGTGATTTTAGTTAATGGTGCTATAAGTACATTTCAAACTGTAAAAGCTGATAAGGCAGTCAAATCTCTTAATAAATTAAATGAAAGTTCTATTAGAGTAGTTCGAAATTTAAAACAAATTATTATACCTAGTCATGAGTTGGTAGTAGGAGATATTATCATTTTTGAAAGCGGGGATAAAATTCCTGCTGATGCTAAAATTATCAATTCAGCTCATTTAAAAATTAACGAATCTATATTAACGGGTGAGTCATTACCAGTTGAAAAAAATGCAAGTGATAAAGACTATTCAAATTTAGCACTAGCAGAAAGAAAAAATATAATATTCAGCGGTACTTCAGTAATTAATGGTAGTGGTGTGGCACAAGTAATTAATGTTGGAGTTAATAGTGAAGTTGGTAAAATTGCTCAATTAGTAAACAATGAAAAGAAAATAAAAACACCTCTTGAAATCAAATTAGAAAAATTAGGAAAAATTTTCTTTTGAACTGGAATTGTACTTTTTATAGCTTATTTTATTGCTTCAATTGTTTTATTAGATGTAAAAAATATTGCTAATACCTGAAGCATAGCTTTAATAGGCGGAGTATCATTAGCAGTAGCTGCAATACCTGAAGGTTTAGTTACATTTACAACAATAATTATGACATTGGGTATGAAAAATATGGCTAATGAAAAAGCTATAATCAAGAATTTACAGACAGTAGAAACTTTGGGAAATGTGTCAATTTTATGTAGTGATAAAACAGGTACATTAACTCAAAATAAAATGACTATTGTTAATTGATTTACATTAAAAGAAGGGTTTAAAAAATCTAATTCAATTGATTTAAAAAATGAATTATTTACATTATCAAGTTTATGTACTGATGCAAATGTAAGTTTTGATGATATAAAAAATGTATTAATAAAAATTGGTGACCCAACCGAAACAAGTATTCTCGAATTTGCTTTAGAAAATAAAATTGATAAAAATGAATTATTAAAAAAATACCCTAGAATTTCACATTTACCATTTGATAGTGACAGAAAACTAATGTCTGTTGTAAATAAAATTGGAATGAAAAATATACTAATTACAAAGGGAGCTCCTGATGTTATTTTGAATAGAATTAACGGATTAACAAAAGAACAAATTAATTTAATTGAAAAAAGCATTAATGAATTTTCATCAAAAGCATACCGTACTTTAGCTGTTGCAAAAAAAGTTCTTCCTTTGGATAAGAAAATAACTCATGAAGATGAGCATGATCTTGAGTTTGTAGGCTTAATTGCAATGGTTGATCCTCCGCGTGAAGAAGCAAAACAAGCTATATTAGAAAATATTGCTGCCGGAATTAAAACAATAATGATAACTGGTGATCACGTAAATACAGCTATTGCAATTGCTAAAGAATTAAAAATATTTAATGAAGGAGACAGCGCAATAACTGGTACAGAACTTGAAAAATTAACCGATGAAGAATTAAGTAAAAATATTGAAAAATATACAGTTTATGCTCGTGTTTCTCCAAGTAATAAAATAAGAATTGTTAAAGCATGACAAAAGCATGATCATGTTGTTTCAATGACCGGTGATGGTGTAAATGATGCACCTGCTTTAAAAGCTGCTGATGTAGGAACAGCGATGGGTATAACAGGAACGGAAGTATCCAAAGATGCAGCTGACATGATTGTAGTTGATGATAATTTTGCAACTATAGTTAAAGCTATTGAAAACGGAAGACAAATCTACTTAAAAATTAAAAGAGTAATTCAGAATTTAATTACCACTTCTTTAATAGAATTAGTTGTTGCATTTATAGGAATGATTGTTTTTAGTCTTGTATATAAAAATTATTTTGCTTCAACTGAATTTATTATTTTTAGTGCAAGCCAATTACTATGAATTAATTTACTTACTCACGGATTTCCTGCAGTTGCTTTAGGATTACAAAAAAGCAAAAATAATGTAATGAATCAAAAACCATATTCAAAATATGAAAGTATATTTGCAAGAAGAATGGGTATTGATTTAATATGACAAGGTATATTTATATCAATTTTAGCGCTTCTAGGTTATGCACTAGGAATAGAATATATTAAGAACATGTCAGACATTCAAATTGCAGAATTATTAATTAGTAACGAAAGTACTTCAAAAGGCGAATTAATGAATTTATATGGTTCTTTTGTTGGTTTTGCAATTGTTGGTTTTGCTGCTGTATTCAATAGCATAAATTTAATTAGTGAATCATCAATTTTTAAAGTTAATCTTAAAGATTCATGAATAGTTTTATCATCAGTTATGTTTAGTTTCATAATGATATTAATAGCATTATTAATCGGACCATTATCAAGACTATTTCATATGCCGGGTGATTTAGCAAATGGAAATCATTGATATTTATGAATTATTTCAATTGGTTTTGGTTTAGCTATTTTTCCAGTTATGGAAATCTACAAACTATTTTTTAACAAAAAAAATAATCCAATTGAATTAGGTTTAACACATTTGAAAATCGCTGAAAAATAAAGTAGAATTTTATTGGAGTAATTAAATAGTGAAGAAAAAGAAAATAAATAGAGGTGCAAACTTTAACATAGTTGTTGCGGTTTTAATTGCACTAATTTCAATTCCAATTTTGGTAATTTCATATTGGAATATATCAGTAAATAGTCAATATATACTAACAGCAGGCGGTACAGATTATTCATTTACATTCACTGGAAGTATAGTTCAAATTTTAGGTTGACTTACAGGTAATGAAGGAGATAGAATCCAAAATTCTATTTTCATTAGTAATGGTGCCATAATTGCTGCTGGTGCATTAATTACATTTATAGCATTTATATCATTTATAACTTTAATTGTAATGTTGTTTAAAAAGCGTAAGTTTTACTCGAAAATTTTATACTTAGTAAATATTGCTCTTTTTGCAGCTATGGCAGTTATATTGTTTATTTATACTTCTTTTATAATTACTAATTTAGTAAATATAAGCACACATTTTAACAATCTACAAAAAATTGCAAATGATGCATCATTATTAAATGCATTTTCATCACAAGCAGCAGCGCAAGCAGAAATTGATAGCATGAATTCTATATTTGCTCAATTTGAACCATTTAGTTTTATTATGTTTATAGTTATCATTTTAGCTAATATCAGCATTCTATTTTTTGTTGTATTAACAAGAATATTTAATCGTGCTAAAATAAAAAAAGCTATAGATACAGAGGAAATTAAAAAAACGGAAAATTAATTTATTCCGTTTTTTTAAAACATTTTTTCAATAAATTTTGCAACTCCAGATTTATCATTAGAAAATTCTGTTTCATATTTAGAAACGGATTTTAAATCCTTATGTGAATTTTTCATAGCAACCGGAAAAGCAACAATCTGTGCCAATGGTACATCATTTTTGGCATCACCAAAAGACATTGTTTTATTCAAATCTAGTTTTAGGTTGCTAAAAATTTTTTCTACAGCTAAACCTTTGTTTAAATTTCTATTTTGAATTACAAATTTTTCCACTAATCCAAAATAACCATTAATGATTTCACGATTTTTAAAAGCAACTCTATTGATAATTTCAAGAGCGTAGGCCTGTAAATGCATTGTATCAATTTCAATCTTGATAATTTCACTTGCATCAACTTTATCATAGGAATTAACTTGAATTATTTGGGAATAATCATATTTAATTTTGTTTTGCTCATCTACAAATTTTTTATGTAAAACTTTTACTTCATCCATTTCATTAGGGTTAACAAGTCAAACATTTGAATTTGTATACAAAATACTTGGAACATTTTCTTTTTTCATAACATCAAAAAATTCTAATACAATTTTTTTATCCATTTTATTTTCGATAAAAATACGATCTAGATTTGAAGTTGCAGTTAAGTTTCCGTTTAATGAAAAAATAGGTAATTTGATATTTAATGGCGCAATTAGTTTTGTGATTAGACAAACACTTCTTCCAGTTGCAATAAAAATATTTTTATTTAATTTATGCAATTTATCAATCATCGAAATGCTTTGACTAGAAAGTTTTGAATCATTGTCAAGCAATGTTCCATCTAAATCAAAAATAAAATTATCAATTTCATTAATTTTAATCATAGTCAAACCCCATAACAGTTTTTATAAATTTAGCAACACCAGCTTCATTATTTGTATATTCAGTTTTATATTTTGCATAACTTAAAAGTAGTGGATTGGAATTTGCCATTGCTACAAAATTTGGAACAATTTGCGCGCTTGAAATATCATTTGCTTCATCTCCAAAAGCAATGGTTGTTGTTAAATTTATAATTCCAGAATTTGCCATTGATTTAATTGCATTTCCTTTACTAACTGTTTTAGGCATTAATTCAAAAACATACGGTGAAGAAAAATAGCCAATTAAATCTAAAAAACTACTTTCTAATTCATTTTGAAATTTTTTAAAATTATATGCACTAACTTTTTGAGTAGAAATATCAAATTTCATCACAGAGTGTCCTTTTATCAATTCTGGCTGATCAATAATTGTTATTATTGCATTTTCTATTAAATCAGCATTTTCTCAGTTTTGCTTTATAACTCATGAATCAGTTTTTGATAGCTCAACATTGAAAACAAGACCATTTTCAGTGTAAATGGCAGTTTCAATATTATACTTTTTCAAAAGTTTTAATACTGCTAATGAATCACTATCGCTTATTTTTTCTTGGTGAATTATTTTACCAGTCTTAAATTCTTTAACTAGTCCACCATTAATTGATATTGTTGCAAAATCACTATCTACATCAGTCAAAGTTTTTTTTATCAAATTAATACTTCTTCCAGTAGCTAAAATAACTTGTTTTCCTGCTTCATTTAATTTTTGTATTAGTTTAATATTTTCTGGATGAAGTTTATGAGTTGAATCATATAAAGTACCATCAAGATCAAAAATAAAAGTTTTAAAATTTTTTATATTCATATTTCAATTTTACAAAAATTAATTCAAACTTGTATTAATGAAATGATGTTAATAAAAATAGAAAATGGATTTTAAAAATTTAAAATTTACTAAATGTTGTCTTTTTGAAAATTCTAATTAAAATTTGCCCAAAATATGAGTTAGATTTATATGTTATGAAATTGTTTCAACACTGAAACATCTGATTTTAAAATTTCAACTTCTTCTTTTAGCATTGCTACATCTTGCTTTAAAATAGCAACGTCTTCTTTCAAAATTTTAATATCGTTTCTAAGTTCACCCAATATTACTAATACTTCTTTTTCAAAATTTAAATTTCTCATGCTAGTACCATTATATCTTAATGTACTATCAATTTTAACTTGATAATCCTCCAGTATACTGAATTCGATTGGTTTATTATTTCAGCTATATAGCTGGTCTCATTTTTTTCTAGAATTTATAACTCCAGTTTCGTTTATGTTATGCATTTTCAAAAATTTTTCAAATTCATGTTTGTCTTTTTCTTTTTTTGCTGACATATTTTCTCCTTATTACACATTAATAAATGCAAAAATTTACCCTTAAACGAAAAAAGTAGCAAAATTTTTTATTGTCTAAGAAAAATTAGGTTAAAAAATTCCAAAATTTCAACTAAATTGCAATATTTCTTTAAAAAATACCATATTAGCAATTATTGTGTTAATATAGTCTTAGCTAATCCCGAGGGGGTTGCCGCTAAACCAATGGTTTAGCTGTCTGCGAAGCAAGAACTAGCTTTTTTCAGACAATGATATTCAGCGCTTATTCAAATAAGCGTTTTTTTATTTTTTCCAAAAAATTGCAATATTTCTTGTCTATTTTAAGAAGCATAAAAAATAATTTAAAATATATATATATGAATAATAAAACAATACCAATTGATTGACAGACATATTTTATGTCTTTAGCTAAAATTAGCTCCTTAAGGTCTAAAGATCCTAACACCAAAGTTGGCGCAGTAATTGTAAATGATCGTAATAGAATTATCGGTTTAGGCTACAACGGAATGCCACAAGGTAATGATAATTTACCTTGAGCTAGAGATATGAAAAATTTTGCTGATAATAAATATCCTTATGTAATTCACGCTGAAATGAATGCAATATTAAATAGTAAAGCTAATATTGAAGGAACTAGTATTTATACTACTTTATTTCCGTGTTTTAATTGCGCTAAAATGATTGCGCAAGCAGGCATTACAAAAGTTTATTATGATTCGAACATGTATTTAGATACCGAAGAAGGACAAGTAGCTTTTAAGATTCTAAATGATTCAAACGTGAAAATTGAACAATTAGAACATTTCGAAGTTGAAATAAGAAAGTAAGGACAAATGAAGAAAATAACAAAATTTTTACTAGGTAGTTCATTAATAAGTGTAATGCCAATTGCATCAATTGCAATCTCATGTAATCCAAACGTTGATAATTTTAAAAATTTTATCACCAATATAAATAGTGAAGTAACATTAAAACAAAAATATAATACATTAACTGCATCTGAAATCATTATTGGTTCGTGAAGCGATGTAATCAAATACACAAATCTAGATATAAATTTACAATCAAATGTTAATGCAACTATTGTTTCTACAACTAACAACGATCAAGAAGGTAAGAAAAATATTGCTGTAAAAGTTACTGATACAAACTTAACTGATCGTTATTTACTTGTAACATTGGAAATAAGCGGCTTTAAAATAGTCGAAGTTATCCAACAACCCAATCCTGTTGATATTGATAAAAAAGATAAAGGTCCAGTTGATGACAAAAAACCAGTTGATAATAAGGAAACTAAGCCAGAAAAGCCAAGTGATCCAAATCCGGTTGCACCAAAAGATCCAAGTAATGAAAGCTCAAATCCAGTAACACCTAAAGATGGTACAACTGATCCTAAACCTGGAAATGGTGAAAATAACGAGACAATTGAAGCAACAAAAATTAAAATTGCTTCTTGAAATTTATTGAATTATAGTGGTGATGAAAAACAAGCAAATAAAACTGAGATTTTAACAAAAGTAATGGTTAGTGAAGGTTTTGATATTGTTGCTGCTAATGAAATTTCAAATGATAAAAAAGATGCTCAAGGTAATGTAATAGCGCTTAATGCACTTTTAACAAGTTTAAGAAAATTAGATCCAGAATCAAAATGAAATGGATTCATTTCGCCACAATTATCAGGTAAAGGCAAAGAATCTCAAAAAGAATGGATAATTTTCTTATTTAAAAGTTCAAAAGTAGAACCTCTAAAATTCCAAGGAGATTCTGATTTTGGTAAAGCCTACATTAATGAGCCATGAAAAGGCAGATTTGAAAAAGAAATTGATTATATTTATGCAAGACCGCCTTTTGGAATGAAATTTCAAACTATAGGTAATATTGTCAATGATTTTACAATTATTGCTGGTCATCTAGATTCGCCTGGTAAATATACTGGTACAAATAAAAGTAGAGTCGAATTAGCAACTACTAAATTATCTGGTCAAGGAAATCAAGAAGTTGAAGAAGCATTACAATTATCTGAAGTAGCTAAATGATTTGATGGAATAGATGGCGTAAATGACGAAATAATTATTCTTGGTGATACTAATATTAGACAGGGAAATGAAGCAAAAGCATTTGAAACTTTAATTAATGAAGGGTATGTTAATTTATTTGATGATTCTAAAGAAGATGCTACAACTCTAAGTAGTAAAGTTGGTGAATATGCAAACCCATATGATAAAATTTTTTACAAAGGTTCATTACAAGCTAGAGCGGCAAGAAAATGAGATTTATTTTCTATAGCTGATAGTAAATTAGTTGATTGAGATGCATTTAAAGATGCAAAAGATAAAGAACGTGGTAAAAAATATTCTAATGAAAAAGATTACTTCGGGAACATAATTAGCGATCATACGAGTGTTAGTTTCGATATTATTCTCAATTCAACTGATGAAAAAGATGGTGATGAAAAAGTAGCAAATAGCATAATACCAAGTGATGAGGTAAAAGTAAAAGCTAAAACGGAGTAGTAAATGAAATTTATCGATAAAGTAAAACTAAATGTCAAAGCCGGAAAAGGTGGAGACGGAATGATCGCTTTTAGAAGAGAAGCACACGTAGATAGAGGTGGTCCTTCAGGAGGAGACGGTGGTAACGGTGGTAATATTTACTTTGTCGGAGATACAGGAAAAAACACACTATTACATTTATATTTACAAAAGCATATAATTGGTTTTGATGGAGTAAAAGGTGGTAGAAAAAACCTTTATGGTGCTAATGGAGAAGATACTTTTATTAAAGTTCCAGTTGGTACATTAGTTTATGAAGGCGATTCAATAATTGCTGATGTAATTGATGAAAATCAATATTTAATTGCTAAAGGTGGTAAAGGTGGTAGAGGTAATGCTAAATTTAAAACCGATAGAAATAAAGCACCACGTTTAAACGAATTAGGAATGCCAGGTGAAAATAAAAATTTAACATTAGTTCTTAAAGTATTAGCTGATGTTGGTTTTGTTGGTTTGCCAAATGCTGGCAAAAGCACTCTTTTAAGTGTAATAAGTAATGCTAAACCTAAAATAGCAGATTATGCTTTTACCACTTTAGTGCCTCAATTAGGTATGGTAGATGCAGGAGATAATTCCTTTGTTGTAGCTGATTTACCTGGGTTAATACAAGGTGCTAGTCAAGGTAAAGGATTAGGTTTAAATTTTTTACAACATATTGAACGCTGTAAATTAATTGCACACGTAATTGATTTTGGAACTCCTAATATCAATGTTATAGAAAATTATGAAAGAATAATTTTTGAATTAAATCAATTTGATAACAATTTAACTAAACGTGAAGAAATAATTATTGCCAACAAACTTGATTTAGAAGATTTCGAAGCTAATTTTAAAAAATTTAAAGCTAAATATCCTGACAAAAAAGTATTTAAAACTTCTGGTTTATTACAAACGGATCTACACAAATTAAAATTAGAAATTGGAAAAATGCTTGTTGAAATTAACAAACCTTTAGCGTCTGCAGAAACAGCTAAAGAAGTTGAATTTACATATGACCCAGATTTTGAAATTGTAAAAAACTATGAAGGTGATTACGATATTTTTGGTTCAAAAGTTGAATATTGATACAATAGAATTCCCTTAACTACAGATGATAATTGAAGAAGATTTAATTCTATTTTAAAGAAAATGGGGATTTGAAATGAATTACAAAAAATGGGTGTAAAAGAAAATGATACAATTAGAATTTTTTCACATGAATTTAGTTGAAGTTACAACGATAGATTAGATTAAAATTAGGAAACCTGCTTTTTTATCAGCAGGTTTTTTGATAATATGTTTAATTTTAGATATCTAGTCTTTTCTAACTTTTCTTAGTCTAAAAATCAAAGAGTTAAATACTACTGAAATTGAACTCATAGACATTAATAAAGCAGCTAAAATCGGGTTTATAAAGCCAATTACCGAAATTGGTAAAACTAAGATGTTGTAAATAAATGCCCACGCAAAATTGCTTTTTACAAATCTTCTAATTTGAGTAACAATTTTAATTGATTCATTTACATTATTCAAATCAGGATCTAATAAAATTATGTCACTAATTTTTTTAGCAGCTTCACTTGCTTCATTAAAAGTTATCTTAAAATCAGCTGTTTCTAAAGCAAGTAAATCATTAATTCCATCACCTACATATGCTGTATTTCCATGTTCTTTTTTTATGTCAACAATTAATTGAGCTTTCTGTTCAGGACTAACTTCAAAAAAAGTACTTTCAAAATTTAAATCTTGCGAAACTCTTTTGTAGTTAGCAAGTTTATCGCCACTTATTAAAAAACTTTTTATTTTCAAATTATTTAATTTAGCTAGAGCCTGGGTAGTATTTTTTCTTAATTCATCTTTTAATAAATAGACATTGATTACGGTGTTATTTTTTGCAAAAACAATTGCACTTCCATCATTAAGTGTATTTTGACTAACTGCATTAAAATTGAAATTATTTTGTAAAGCATAATTCAAACTAGTTGCTGAGTATTCAAAATTGTTAAATTTTCCAAATACACCGATTCCTGCCTCTTCTTTAATATCTTGCAATTCTACGCTTTTATAATCATTTAAAAATTGAACCACTGACTTTGCAAGTGGATGTAGTGAATTCATTTCCAATGTTTTCAATATTTCTTCATCCTCACTTGTATTAATAACTTTATTGACATTAAATTTACCGGTTGTTATAGTTCCAGTTTTATCAAATGCAATTGCCTTAACTTCTTTTATTTTTTCAAATGATTCAATATTATTAACGCTAATTCCACTTTTTGCCGCTTTTGAAACACCCACTGCTAAAGCAAGTGGAATTGCCAGACCTATAGCACAAGGACATGCTGCAATCAATATAGAAATTAAAACATAAAATGAAGATGAAATTCTTGCTGCATTTGCGTTAATTGCATTTGAATTTCAGGTTATTAAAAAATGTGTATCCAAGCCCGCTTGTGTATAAATTGTGTTTAATTTATCACCTAAAAAGTAAGTAATAATAAATCCCAAAATAGCAACAATAATTACAGTTGGAGTAAATCATTTGGCAATTTTGTCCGCAAGTTTTTGGATTTTGCCTTTTTGTGACTGAATTTCTTCTACTTTATCAACTATTTGATTGATATAAGAATCTTGTGCAATTCGGACTACTTTCAAAATTACAGAATTATTTAAATTTATCGATCCAGAAATAGCTTTATCTCCAATACTTTTATGAATTGGTAATGATTCACCAGTTAAAAGTGATTCATCAAAATCACTTTGTCCTTTTACAACTACAGAATCAACTGGTATTAGTGCACCTTTTGCAACTACTATTAAATCACCGATCATTAAATCGTTAACACTTACTTCTATATTTTGACCATCAACTAACTTTATTGCGTTTCTGCTTTTTAATTTTTCTAAAGCATCTAAATCACTAATTGATTTATTTCTAATGAAATCAGCAATCTTATCACCTGATAATAAAATCATAATAATTAAGGCTCCAGCTTCAAAAGCTATTTCCATTTGAAAAGCTAATTGCAAATTGCTAAAGCGCATAATCATAACTACAACCGAATACAAATATGCAACAAGAGTTGACATCCCCACCAAAGTATTCATACCAAGTGATTTTCAGATAAACAGTTCTTTATACATTAAAGAATAATAATTGTATCCTACTCAAAATTGAATATATGTAGCTGCTATAAGCATGTATATCAATAAAGCAGGATGTTCAAGTTGATGCATAAGAGTCATATCATTAAAACTAGCCCGAACCGAACCTACAATCATTGCAATAAAAATGGATAATAGACTTATTGCTATTATCCAAGCAAAGTAAAACTCATATTTTTTATTAATTACTTGATAATATCTATTTCTAAATTTCCTCATATGGCAAACCGTTATTTGTAAATGCTTCTAGTATTGTTTCTTTAGACACTTTAGATTTATCATATTCGATTTTTAAGCTCTTTTTTGCTACATTCGGAGTAAATTTTAAACCAGATTCCTTAACAAATTTTGCTAATATTTTTTCAATTGAAAATACACATGAAGTACAGTGCATATCGTCGATTTTTAATTTAATAATTTCCATTTCTACTCCTTAGAATTAATTGATAATTTATTTAACTTGATTATAGTGTTTTAATTTTAAAAATGCACTTTTTCAATGTTTTTTTGACATTATTTAATTTTTTAGCATATTTTTAAATTTTTTACTTTGAATTCACTTATCAAAATATAAATCATTCTGCAAGCAAAAAAATAGGAGCAAATAATTAATTAAGATTTTTTACTTAAATTATGACTTATGTAAATTTAAATTAACAATTAAACGGCCATAATTAAAAATATGAAGTTACTAATATTTAGGAAATTGCAAATAATTACAATTTCCTAAAAAAATATTACAACTTATCAATGTATTAAGCAATACTGATGCGAATTAAAAGAACTGTCATCTTCTAAATTTAGACAACAATTCTTTTAATTTATTTGCAAAACGAAAACAATTTGTTTGCTGCATTAATTATTATTTAAAGCTTTATTTATTTTATTAATTGTGATAACTTTTTAGCCTTGCAACATCACTAGAAATTTTTTGGTGTATTTCTTTTAGAATAAAAATGTCACTTTCATTTCTTTTTTGTTTTTCTTCAAGTTCTTTAACTTTCATTTCTAAATAACGGATTCTTATTTCCGCATTTTTAACCTTTTCTTCGAGTTCTGAAGCCTTACTTGTAATATCTTTAATAGATTGTGAAACTCAATCTTTATAAGTTATGTTTTTTGCATATTTACCTTTGTAAGTAAATAATGTTAGCAATTCAAGCCGGTGATCTTTTAGTACTCTGAATTGAATTTCTTTTCCGTGTCAGTCATATAATGCCCTTCACTTTTCTATTGAATCTATTACAATCGTGTTTCCGTCACTGTGATTTTTAATAAATTCATTAAATTTGGCTGCTTGGTTTGATTTTGTTTTTTCCATTTGTGCCCTCCTACTTATAAATGCAAAAAAATATCCTTATCCGAAAAAACGCATATTTTTTTTAATAAATAATGGGAGAAAAATACTTTCAAAATTTTTCTACATTTTAATAAGTTTATGAAATAAAAATTAGAAAATGAGATAATTTGCTTAGAAACGGAGAATTAAACTAAATGAAATAATTTATGGAGGTTCGTAACGAATCACAAAAAAATTTTATTTCGCTTATACTTCCTTTAATGGTTGGTATAAGTTCAATCTCGGGAGCTATTAGCATATCTTCCAGTAATTACAAAGTTAAAATTAGAACAGATGAAAATGTAAAAATTTAACTGAAGTATTAAATGATTTCGAAGGCTTGTTTTCAAATTTAAATAATAGGGAGCATTATAAAAAAATTCGAAATGAGGAGGGTTATTTAGAATAAGAGTCAAAAGACTTACTACAATGAAAAACAAAAAATTGTACAAGTATGTTGACAAAATTTCTTATACATATTTAATATGAAAATAAATTTTAATAAAAAATATCGATATTTAACACTATTTAATGTTATATCAGTTATTTCATTTATCTCATTGGTTTCTTGTAATCAGCAAATTGAAAATCCACCAAGTAGCAACATTAAAAATCCAATTAAAAATCCAGCAGATACAGATGGAAGAGTTATAAAACCAATAAAAGATAAAAATCCAATAAAAAAAATAGTAACTAATGAAGAAATTGCAAATAGACTTTCAATGTCATTTTTATCATTAGATAGAGTTGATACATTGGATGAAAAAAGAGGCTTAAAAGCAATTTTTAATAACAATCATATACTTATTAAAAATAATGGAGAATATAAATTTCAAAAGAGAAGTGTGGAAAGCTTAGATCTTAAATATAATGGTTTATTTTATTCTGGATTTATAGATACAATAGCAAATTCGGAAATTCTAAGTAGCTTACCATCCAGCATTATCAAAAAGCTATTTGAAAATCAATTGATAATTGAGAACAGATCGCCACATACTAATAAAACCAGAGTGATGGAATCAACAGAAAGTAATCACATTCTTATCAAATCATTTGGTCAGTTTAAAGAATTTTTGTCAAAAAATATAACTATAAGAGAAAATGAGATACAAGATTTAGGTATGTCCGAAATCATTAAAAATCTATTAAAAGACAAAAATGTATTTGTAGATGAGTTAGAAGATTTCAATGGAATCAATAATGAATTTTTTACAGACAATTTTATTATTCTATCGGCAATGCCTGAAAATGACATAGTAATCGATGTTAAGGCAGACTTGACAAAAGGTGATTTGATAATAAGACAATTGAGTTCAGTAACAAACCAAGACAAATCAATAAATTGATTAGAAACCGTAAATTTGATTGAATCACGCTGAAAAGAAGGAGATTACCCTTACTACCAACCATATGTGAAATACAATTGATATGAAATGAAAACAAAAATCACAGTCATAAATAAATCATCAATTGGAATAAAAGACATTAATTCATTAAATGTAAAAGAGCACAATCTCAGAGATTTTTCGACACTAATTGAAGATTTTTCTGGATAAAAGAAATGAATTATTAGCGAGAACAAACACTTTTTGAATAAAAACTTATATTTTTTAAAATAAAGGGCATTTAATTTAAGAGTGAGTATGCTTTAGAATTTAAAAAATGAATAACCTTTAACTTCATAAATCATTTTTTCTAATTTAATAAGGCCGGGTACGTGCGATTTGGGACCAGTCATTTTTCATAATAAAAACGGTTCTTTCTGCTAAGATCGTTAATTATTGTTAGCTCCCTTTTATGTAATGAACTGTAGCCTTAATTCCGTGATATTTCTTATCAAATTTTTCGAGAAAAATCGAAGTAAATTTTTAGTATTTTACTGAAATATGAAATGCTCTTCACCTGACTTTTCTCCACTGCGATTTTTTCCGCATCTTTTGCTAGATAAAAACCATATTCATTTGTATTGCGTTTTAATTCTCTCGAAACACTCGAGGAACTAATTTTAAGTTTTTCAGCTATCTTTCTAATTGATAATTTTAATTGATTAAACATTAGTTCAATTTTCAATCTATCGCTATAATATATGTGTGAATAATTCATAAGTCTCCTTCTTAGTCGGTGGGGATTTTTTTAATTATAAAAAAATGCAACACTTTTTTAATTAAGTGTTCCCTTATTGAAATTTCAATGGGGCAAATTTTCAATTCTTTAGTTATTTGTCTATTAGATTGTTCAAAAATTTTTTAAATAAATTGTAACTTGAATTTTTTAGCTTCAATTCTTTTGTGCTTCGCAAAATTTTTTGTTTCGAATTGTTAGCTTTGTCATATTTTAATTAAAAACTTCTTTTTTTGTTCAAAATCGCTACATACATCCCCTAATTTTTTGTATTTCAATAAATTAAGAATTAAAAATTGGAAAATGGGATAATTCGCTTAGAAAAGGAGAAATAAACTAAAAAAATAATTTAAGGATGTTCGCAATGAATCACAAAAGAAAATTTATTTCGCTCATACTGCCTATAATAGGCGGTGTAAGTTCAATCTCTGGAGCTATTAGCATATCTTCCAGTAATTACAAAGTTGAAATTCAAACAGAAAAAAATGTCAAAAATTTAACTGAAGTATCAAATGATTTCGAAGGATTGTTTTCAAATTTAAATAATAGGGAGCATTATAAAAAAATTCGAAATGAGGAGGGTTATTTAGAATAAGAGTCAAA
>NZ_NNCE01000004.1 GCF_002245785.1 Mycoplasma testudineum | reverse complement strand
AACACCTTTATCGATCATCTCGATCATTTTGATTTTGTCTTCATATGTTAGTTTCATAAGAAAAACCCCTTAAGTTTAGATCTGGTCCTACTTAAAGGGTTCTCTACAAATTGACTACAAATTGATTAGTCATAGTTTTTTGTATGCAGTAAATAAATTTTTAAAGTAATTTAACTATTTTTTATGAAAAATATTTACGGAAAATGCTAATATTTTCAAAATTAAAAACTCCTTCAATATAAAACGGCCCTAACCTCATTTATTAAAAAAACTCAATTTTTTAAATTGTGATATGAAATCTATTGTTCGATTTTGCCCACTGAAAAGGGTTTAAAATTAAATGATGACAAAAATAACAGTTAGAATCAAAATACTCAATGCAAAACACACAAAATATAAAGCTAAAAGACACTATTTAAAGTTTATTGAAAACTTTATTGAACTACCTAATAGTGTAGAGAACCCTTTAGGTAGGACCAAATCTAAACTTAAGGGGTTCTCTACATTATTTTTGCATTTAATTTTATTGCATTTTTCGGTAATTGATTTTCATATAAATTTATCAAAATTAAAAAAAGAGATTTTTCATCTCTCTTTTAGTAATATTATTACAAGTGTTGCACTTGAAATTTCAACAAAGGAATAAATTTTTTAAAATTATTTGATTATAAATTCAGGGTTTTCAAAGTCAATTGTACCCAAAAATCCTATATTGTAGATTCTAGCATTCAACATACTGGTGTTAATTGTAAAATACTTTTGAGGTGAACTACTAATGTGTAGTGGTTTTAATTCTAGTTTGTACTGCGAAAAACTATGTCCACTGATTCTATATAAATTTTGGTCATTCTCTAATTTAACAATCTGACCTCTTTTAAAAATGAATAACGGTTTAGAGTCATGTGGTATATCGAAATATTGCTTTTGCATATCTAATATTTCGGATTTAACAAATTCTTCATAATTTTCTATAGTAATGTTTTTTCCAAATTTTGTATTTAGAGCAGTCATAGGAATTATTCGATACAAACCTTTTTTATTTTTAAAAAGCATAATTCCCAACCAATAAAGAGTGTCGAAATAAGATAATCGTTTTGAATTTTCCGTTGCACGTAAAACTCAAAAATTTTCTTTATTTTCTTGGTCTATTACATTTAATCCGTTTACAACTTGATTTTTAACAGTAATTCCATTTTCGTCGTATTTTGTATTTATTGAAATTACTTTCCCTTGTTCTTGATTGATTAAATCTGGAGACATAAATGGGTTATTTTTGTCATGCTTATCTAAATTATTAATATATATTTGTTTAAGTTGTTCAAAGCCTTTTGGATCGTATATTTTCATCAAAACTTTTTGTGAACTTTCTTCATTTAAAAATATATTTTTGTCTTTTTTATTTTTATTAAACATATCGTGTTCCGAATTAAGTGGATAATACTTAATTTGATCAATGGTACGATCACTAGTTTTTCTTCCTTGATATAGTGTTTCATTAGCAAATTCCCCATTTTTTGGCATATATTGCATTCTTGAAAATTTAATATTGTCAAAAGTTTTATTAAGTTCAGAGACAATATAATTCATTCTTTCCACTGAATAAGGAGATTTATCCTTAATATTTTCATTAAAAGAAATAAGTTCTGTTAAGCGTTCATCTTGATATTTAGCCATTTTATTATCATGTTTAGCATCACTTAAAATTTCAGCAATTTTAGTAGAAATTCTTCGATCAACTAAAGCGTTGTAAAGTGAAAAATATGCATCTTCACTATGATTACCATATCAAACTCTATTTTTTACTTTTCTTTTTGTTTTTGAATCTTCAACAAATTCTGGTATATCAAGAGGTCATTTTAGTTTTTCGACTTCTCCGCCATTTCTGGGGTTACTAAATTCATAAATTCTTTTTCTTAAAAAGCTTGTCATTCCACCAGTTGTTGTCTTTAACTTGGCTCTATAGCCATGGATTTCTTTTCGTTTTTCAAAATAATATTGGAGTGCATTTAGAGTAACTCTAGCAATATATCTAGTATCTACTAAATTACGATCAATAAAACCTAATGATTCTTCATCAAGATTGTCATTTATTGTGATAAAGGTAAGTTTGTCAGTGTTCTTTTCATATCAAACTTTTCACATTTTCAACATTTCGTGATATGTGCCTTTTTCTGATAAATATTGATATGGTGTTTTATTTGATTTAGCAGCGTTTTGCTCAAAAGTTGTTAAAACTTTATTTTTAAACGAATCTGTAAATGATTTTGAAATCGGTAAAGCATGATCGATGTCTAGTTTCCCTTCTTCAAATAAATCCTGTGCCAAAATATCTTTTCCAGTATAAAAGTCTTTGTAATTTTGTTCTACTCATAATCTTGCTTTTAATAATTGTGTTGCACTAATATTTTTTAAATATGCTTCACTAATATCGTGGTCTCTCAAAATCTCAATAACTTTATCTGATTGTGCTTTGTTATTTTTTTGGATGTCTTTTAATTTCTCGCTAGCTAATTTACTATTTTTATCTCTAGGCATTTCAACAACGATATTATCAATTAAATAATCTTCATACTTATACTTTTTAAGTATTGCACTTAACAGCCCTATTGTCTGATACAGAGATCTCTTAACAGTTGGAGAAGCAGCTAATGTTTTAATTCATCTTGTACTAATTCTTCTACCATTAGTTTCAAAATCAAAATTATTTTCTCGATAATTTTCATGTGCACTAATTCATTGCATATGATTAAAAGGTGAATCTACTAAAATTTTAGCTTCTTCATTTAAAGAATTGTATCCTAGACTATGTGTGTTAGAAAACTGACCACCATATTTAGAAATTGCTTCAATAGATGATTTAGAAAAATTAGTCAATTTTTGAGATAAAAGTATTTGTCTATTCTCTAATGATTTCGCTTTAAAAAGAACATCGGAAATGTTTCTTAGTGTTTCGTTTTTATATTTAAACTCTCCGTTTTCAGAAATAATATTTCACGGGAAGTAATCAGCTGTTGTTAAAAGATTTGAAATGTCATTACTTTGTATTAATAACTTGTTGATATCATGGAAAAGATTTAAGTCACTAAATAAAGGAACTTTATTATCGGTAATTCTAAAGCCTTCTATTTTACGAGCAAGAAATTTATTAACTTCTTTTTCATTATTTTTGTTAACAAATTTAGAAGCATTTAATTTATTTGATTTCATTTCTTCGATGTAGGTGTCAAGGTTATAATAATCAAAAATTTCGCTAACAATATTGTGAGGAGTTAAAGTTAATCCTTTTTTATAACTTGTTTCATTTTTTAATTCATATGACAAAGCTTTTTCAATAATAAGATGTTTTAATTCATTATCAAGTTTTTCGGCTTTACCTTCAATATAAACTTTTAAATTATTTAAGTCTTGAATAACATTGAACATTTCTGCTTCATGTGAATTTTTAGGCGCTCGTGGTTCACCACGGTAATCTTCACCTGTAATACCTGGTTTTTCTCAAATTGAAGATCAACCACTTACTACTTTTTGTAATTTTTCGTCATAATGAAAAACACCATATTTGGTTACATTAGCTTTTGCTGGATCATTTGGTGTAAATGTTTTACCAGGTCCAATTTCGTAAGGTCTTTGTCTAGTAAAAAGTGATAGAAACTTATTTTCAAATTCTTTTTTGAAATTTGAATCTGAAAATTCTGGTTGATTTTGATATTTAAATATTTCTTTTAATTCTTGAACATATTTTTCATTTGAAAAAGCTCTGTTTTCAATACCTTTGTAATATCCAGTTAAATTTTTTATTTCACCTTGAATGCGGCAAGGGAACTTATCACTATCAAGTAAACCCATTTTCTTAAGTTTGTCAAAAGCCTTTTTTTGATCTTCATCAGAATTTGTCAAACTATACATAAACCCTCTATTAGATAAGTATCAATACAGAACATTTAATAATTCATTAAAGCTTAATTGCTTACCACTAACAGCTTCATTTCTTAATTTAAGTAAATCAAAGCCGGTATCAATATATTTGTTGAAAAAATTGTTGATGAAAGCAACTTTTTTGTCACTATATTCAACATCAATTAAATTGCTATCTAAAAGATATTTGACAAAATCTCTTTTTCTAGTTATTCTTCTTTCCTTCATTCTTCTTGAAGAACGTTTTTCTCGTCTATTTACATTTGCTAGTTTAAACGATTTTGGGTCTTCAACTGAATCAAATGTACGAACTCCTCTTTCAATAATAGACAAGTTTTCATCTGTTATAACTCATCCAAGAGTTGTCAATCCAACGTCAAGACCAATGTTAATTATTTTTTTATTATTATTCATTGTGACTCCTTATTTTGCACTAATTCAATAATACCGTATTTTTAGTTTTCTAAATGCCGCGAAATTAAAAATGTATCAAAATTAGCAATTCCCTTTAAATAATCATTCAGGCTTTTTGTGTTTAGAGCGCTTTTAGTTTGTAATTCAATATATGAAATAAATTTGCTTGCATCAATTACATCAATTACATTTTCAGATTTAGAAATATATGTTAAATAGCTAATTTCATCAATACCTAAAGAAAAATTTGCAACTGAATTTGAAATAAATACAATCCTTATATTTTTATAATAATTTAATTTTAATTTCGAAAAATAATTATCGACCCCAAGAAAAGCGATACATATTTCACTAGTTAATGAATCGTCAATTACATTTAAAATATGTTCAATATTGTCAAGTGTTACTTCTTTATTTACTATTTCAAAAAATAGTTTTCAGTATTTAGAAATTGGTAAATTGTATTGCAAATAGTCGACATTTTTAGATTCCATTTTGTCTAAAATATTTACTAATTTATTTTCATCAACTGTACTCACTAATTCTTCTTCAAATTCTTTGTTTAAGTATTTAATTAAATAATTCGAGCTTGATAAAGAAAAAATATCTTCAATTTTAGTACCTGGTTTTATAACTAATTCAACTGGCTTTAAATTAGTTAAGACTTTTAATATATTTGAAGCAACTATTATTTTTGTAGTTATCAATTCAATTTCTTCTTGTTTATATTTTAAATACATTATAGTTTCAAATACCTTTCTGTATCATTTATATCTTCGTTAATTAATCTATTACCACGTAGCATTACCATATTGTAATATTGTGTATCTGTTATTAATATTGTGCGTATATTTCCATTAACAGGTATCTTGTCTTCTAAATATATTAATTCACTTTTGTATTTAGAACCTGCTGTAATTATTTTTGCATACACTGAATTTTGAATCATAATGTAGCCTCTTCTAATTATGCTTTTATGAAATTGAGTATATTCTTTAACAGCTTCAGGAGTAGACATTGCTACATCGTAAAATAGCATTATTCTCATATAAATATCTCTTTTCATTGTTCACCTCTTACTAATATGTCTACACTTTGATCAATTAAATTGTTGATGAATTGATAGCTGTCAAAATAGTAAATTTTGCTTGTAAAAGATTTGATAATTTCTTCTTTGATTTCCAAACTAAAACTAATACTATCTTTATGTTTATATACAATTTCGTCAACATAAACTCTTAATGGTTCCATTAAGTCGCTTGCTAGGCTAAAAAAATTTGTAACCGATTTATGAAAAAGTGAAATTCTACTGTCCAGGCCTTTTTTTACTATACTTTTTGTGTAATAGCTTCTTAATACGGTATAACCAAAATTGAGCATACTATTGATAACGTGGAATTTTAAAGCATCGGTATCTCTAATGAACTCAGGGCCAAATAGCAATTTTCAATACAACTTAGCTGCATGCCCTTCTCGATTTGTTATATCTAAACCTTTGATTGTTTCTCGGTATTCAACAAATTTTAATTCATTTTCTTCATCTAAGAGATTTAAGTTTTTAAGCAACCTTGATTGATTAATAATTTTATTTGCGACAATTTTTCTTCAAACATTGTTTTTATAAATTTTGGTTCATTGTAATTGCTTTTCCAAAACTTTTAAAGACATATTATTGCCTTGAATGGGAACTATAAATGCAGAAGGTTCGTGTTTAGCATTATGTAAAATAATATTTACATTAGCATTTACTAAAGCCTGTATTAACCTAACTGATAGTGTCGCACTATAACTATCAATTATTAAAGTGTCAATATCATTGATATTAATTAGTATTTTCTTTTCGCCTCTTTGAATGTAAAGATTGTTTAAATATAGCCTAAGATAATCATCACTAGTAATTTCTACTGTTTTTCAACCCATATATCCTTTCAATGTAAAAAAAGTCCGCCCTAATTGGCGGCGTGTACGGCATATAGCCTTATCTTGGTAATGTATTATATTTTTGTATCAATGTTATGTTTGTTTACTATAGCTATATTTACATAACAAAGTTATTATAACACTAAATCGATTCCGTTTGAAAAAATGTAATAAATTTTCTTAATGAAAAAAATATTTTACTTACTGAAAGATTACGCAAAATGTTGTAAAATTAATAAACAATTTTAAAAAACCTATATGCGTGGTAATTATTTATTACCTAAGTATAACCAAGGGCTGTAGTCATCCGGGTTATATTGAACTGTATAAGCAAGCGTTTTAGTAAGCTCAAGTAGGGACTATGTGACAATTAGTAACCAGTCTAGTTGAAGAAAAAAAGTAAAAGAGGGGTCCTGGCTCTTCTTTTTTTAATATGATTTCACTTTATACACAGCAGTAAATAAAAAACATCTCCGTAGAGATGCAATCATGATTTTAAATCTATTTTGAGTAGAACTCAACAATTAATGATTCATTAATGTCTTTTAAGAATTCTTTTCTTTCAGGCATTCTTTCAAATGTTGCCTTAATTCCACTAACTTTCATTCAAGCAGCTGGTGTTTTTACTTCAATTGAACGTTTAACTTGTTCACCTGCAGCAAATTTTTCTTTTAATTCAAGTGCTGCTCCTACAGGAATAATCATTGAAGGAATTGTTGCTTTTTTACCATTAACTAAAACATGACCGTGATTTACAAATTGTCTTGCTTGTCTTCTTGTTTCTGCTCAACCAGCTCTATATACTAAATTATCTAGTCTTTGTTCTAGATATTGTAAGAAGTTTGTTCCGACAACACCTTTACGTTTTGAAGCTTTGAAAAAACTTGCTTTAAATTGTTTTTCATTGATTCCATATAAGTAACGAACTTTTTGTTTTTCATATAAATGTTTACCATAATCAGATAATTTTGAACGTCTTTGTCCATGTTGACCTGGTGCATATTGACGTTTTTTTCCTTTTGAAAACTCTTTACCAGTTTCTAAAATAGAAAAACCGTAACGTCGTGATCGTTTAAAAACCGATCCTCTAATTCTTGACATAATACCTCTTTGTTTATTTAAATTTAATTACAAAACGGATGAAATTGCCTATTTGTCTTTAAAACTTTAATGCTTTCTGCCTGCAGCATCAGGTTACTAACAAATCAAAAGAAGTTATAAAGTTGAAAACATCAATTCCTGCTGTTTTGTTTAAACATTATAACTAATTTCTTTAAATCTGACAAATTTATAATAAGGCTATTTATGCTTTTTCTACTGTTTGCAATTCTAACAAGGATAATGTAATTGTCTATAATTGTAAGCATGTCGTACTGGTGAATAAGTCTAATAGTAATTTTAATTGTCATTATTATTTTCATAATGACATATTTTCTAATTGCCAATGACTTTCTTAAAAAAACTAAGTATAGAATCGAAGCATGAAATGATGAAGCTAGAGATATAGATATAAAATTATCTTCTGCTTCAGTAATGGCAAATTCAATTAATAGTGAAGTTGTAAAAGCAAGATTTGCAGAAATGCAGTCAATCGAAGCGAATATGGAAGAATTGCTATTCAAATTAAAACAAATTAATCAAATGATTCCTTATAACATTCATTCTTACCAAATTATTAAATTTTTAAAAGCATTTATATCAACTAAAAAATACGAGTTTATCCTAAAAAATACTCGCAAAAAATGAGAAAGAATTAGAAAAATATTATTAAAAAATAAATCAGCAAATGATTTTATTTTTGAATCTTGCCAAAGAAAAATTGTTGCTTTGGATGAATTTTTGAAAAATAACCGTTATAGAATTCATATTTCTTTAGATAGTCTTGATAGCAAGTTAACGGATTTTGAAGAAAAATTAAAAAGCTTATGAGCCGAATCATCTTTAGGAAATAAATCAATAAGAAAAAGAATCAATTTTTATGATTCATTAATAGAATATGATTCAGATATAAGAAAATTAATTTTCTATGAATTTTTAAAACTTAATATTATTCCTAAATTAATTGACGAAATAGAGAACGCAATTAATTTAGCAAAAAAAAATAAAATTCCAAGTTTTTTAGAAGGAGATTATTACACAAAAATTTGTGAAGCAGACGAGGAATTAGAAGCTTGAATGGAAAATATTGATGTAACTAAATCTCAAAAAGAAATTGAAATAATTTTTAACGCATATAAACAATTTAAAAATACACTTGGGAAATATAATCAAACATTCATAATCATTATGACTAAATTCAAACAAGTGATTAGATTTTTTAAAAAGGTAGAAGATAAACTAAAAACTATATCTATAAATATAAGAGAACTTGAATCTAAATATAATGAAAATGTTTCATCATTTGATCAGGAAGTCGAAAGAATTAAAGTTATTTATTCTGATATCAAAAAACTAAATTTAGCTATCAATGTAAATGGCGTATTAGATGACATTGAATTAATAAAAAATTCAGAAGATGAAGTGCCTTTAGAAAAAATACCGCATCTAATATCATTAATGAAAAATTTTCACAATTTTCAAAAAGTAGTTAAATTAATTAGCAATTTAGCTCACACTTCTAATCTGTTACATGCTCAATTATTTAAGGAAACAAGAAAATACGAATATCTTAAAAGTAGATACTTATTTCAAGTAGAATTTTTTGAATGAATAATTTCATATGTTTTAGAAAGAGGCTTTGTACTTGATGATGCTGCAAAAAAACAAAAAGAAATTATTGTTAATTTAGGAATTAAAATAAATAAAAAAGATAATAAAATACAAATTATAAAAAAACAAATATCTAATTTAGATGACATTGAGCAAAATAAAGAAAAAGTTGATATTTTACTTGAAGAATATAAAAAACTTAGAGCAGAAAAATATAAAGCACAGTGAGAATATAATAATCTTGTTGGTGAATTTTTTAAATCAATTTGAGTTAAAATTGAAACATTCAACATGCTCAAATTACTTGAGCGTGAATACGAATATACTAGAGTAAAACACAAAGAAATCAATGATGCATATAGAATTTCTAGAATTCAGGCAGAATCTGGAAATTACAAAATTGCTCTTGAAAATTTAATTATAAAAATAAGAAAGAAAATTCAATAATGGAAATCAAATACAACAAAATTTTAATTCGCTATGGCGAACTAGTTTTAAAAGGAAGAAATAGAAAATTATTTACTAGACAATTAAAAAATAATGTTGAAAACATTTTAAAAACAAAAGCAATTTCGCAATACGATAGAATGTTCGTTGAATATAAAGAAGAGTATCTTGAAAAATTAAAATACATTCCAGGGATAAAATCATATTCTCCTGTGATTGAATTGGAAAAAGATTTAAGTTTAATAGAACCTGTTATAGACCAATTTTATAATCCTAAATATAAAACATTTAGAGTTAGTGCTAGAAGAAATGATAAAAATTTCTACAAAACAAGTAATGAAATTAACTTGTATTTTGGGTCATACATTTTAAAAAAATATCCGTTGGAAGTTAATTTAAAAAAATTTGATTGAGAAATAATTATCGAAATAAGACATGATGCAATTTATGTTATTATGGAACATTACGAAAGTCTTGTTGGAGGATTACCTGTTAATAGTTCAGGCAGAACAATCCATTTACTTTCGGGTGGTTTTGATTCACCGGTAGCAGCAATCAATATGATGAAAAGGGGAATTAAGGTTGTATTTTTGGCATTTATAACACCTCCTCATACTGATCAAGGAACAATTAATAAATTGTATGATTTAGCAAAAGTGTTTTCTAAATATCAAGGTAAAACAAAATTATATTTGTCTAATTACACTGAACTAATGAATTATCTATCTCTTATGTCAGATCAAAGTTACAAAATTAATTTGATGCGACGCTCATTCGTAAGAATAGCTTCTTTACTTGCAAAAATAGAAAAATCATTAATTCTTTCTACAGGCGAAAATTTAGGGCAAGTTGCTTCTCAAACAATTGAATCTCTTCATACAATCTCAGAACAAAGCAAATATGAAATTTTAAGACCTTTAATTACAGAAAACAAACAAGATATTATAAATTTGTCTCAAAAATATGGAACACACGATATTTCAATTAAACAATGTGCAGAATCATGCGAACTTTTTGCACCAGATAGACCAGTTATAAAACCAACGGTAAAGCGTGCTTATGAATTAGAACAAGAATTAGAAGAAATACCTAATTTAGAAAAAGAAGTCTTTGAAAATCTTGAATTAATAGAATTTGAATAGAATTGCATTATTGATTAGTGCAATTTTTTATTTTAAAATTGTCATCATTAATTAGCATTTAAGGAGATAAGTCTTATAATTAAAAAATGAATAATTTTATTAATTTACATTTGAATACAGAGTTTTCATTTTTGGATTCAACAATTAGAATAAGTGATTTAATTTCTTTTGCCAAAAATAACGGTCTAAAAAAATTAGTTATCACAGATCATAATAATTTAAACGGTTTAGACACATTTTATTACCAATGTAAAGCAAATGATATTAGCCCAATTGCTGGTTTGGAAGCAGATATTGAAGGCAAAAAGAGAATAATATTAATTGCCAAAAATAATAGCGGTTTGCAAAAACTATATTTAGTTATTTTGAAAATTCAAGTTGACGGATTTATCACTTTAAAGGATTTAAAAGTTTTCGAAGATGATTTAATTTTTATTGATCACCCTAGACAATCGTTTAAATTAAATTCATCTCAAATTAATGAAAATAATTTTAAAAATTTTTATTTATCAGACGGTCAAATAAATGTACCAAATTCTCTTTATGTTAACGAGAATAAAATTATGTTTTCAGATGAACAAATTGCTTTAGAAATTTTAAATTCTACTGCTGGTAACAATGACAACCAAAACATTAAATTCACACCACTAGATAACGGTGAATCTGTTGATATGGAAATGAAATCAAGAATTTCTGATTTAGTTAAAGATATTGAAATAAATTTACATAAAGCAGATAAATTTATGCCTTCTTTTGATATTAAAAGTCAAGTCCCTAGCGACAAAATATTGGAAAATAAGCTAAATGAATTATTGAATAAAAGAGGGCACATTTTTAAAGATTTTAGTCAAGCTAAATTAAGGCTTGAATATGAATTAAAGGTAATAAATAATTTAGGATACGCAGATTATTTTTTAAATATTGCTGAAATTATAGATTATGCTAAATCAACAGATATTGAAGTAGGACCGGGTAGAGGTTCTGCAGCAGGTTCTTTAGTTTCATTTTTACTTGATATAACAACAATAAATCCATTAGAATATGGTTTGCTTTTTGAAAGATTTTTAAATCCAGAAAGAGTTTCTTTACCTGATATTGATATTGATATACAAGATGATAAAAGAGATATTTTAATTAAACAATATATATTGCCTAGATATGGAGCTAATAATGTGGCTACAATTACAACATATTCATATTTAGCTGCTAAAAGTTCACTTAGAGATATAGATAGATATTTACATAAAGTTGAAGATCCTAATTCATTAAGTAAATCAAATTTAGAAGATGTTTCTAAAGCACTTGATCCAAAGTTGAATCTTAGCGAAAATCTAAAACAAAATAAAAAGCTCTTTAAAATTATAAATAAAGGTTCGGGAGGACAAAATTTAGAAAAAGCTAAGATTGAATACAATTTAATGTTGGCTCAAAAAATTGAAGGACTGCCAAGACAAACAGGAACACATGCGGCCGGAATAATAATTAGCGATAAACCATTAGTAGAAAATTTGCCATTGTCAATTGTAAATGACATGTATCAAATTCAATATGACATGACAAATTTAGAAAAACTTGGATTTTTAAAAATTGATTTTTTAGGTTTAAAAACACTAAGTACAATTAAATCTATTAAAGAACTAATACAAATTCACCATCCTGAAATTTACAAAAATTTAAAATTAAATCCTGCTGATTTTTCAAAACAAAAAGATTTAATTGAATTAGTTCAAAGTGGTGACACATTAGGGATTTTCCAAATTGAATCACATGGAATGACAACCGTTTTCCAAAAATCTAATATATCTGAATTCAAAGATATTTATGACATCATTTCTTTATATAGACCGGGGCCAATGGAATATATAGACAATTACATTGAAAACAAAAAGAACCCTTCTAAAATTGAAAAAATATCACCTGAGTATGACAAAATTTTGGCTTCAACACACGGAATAATTGTTTATCAAGAACAGATCATGGAAATAGCTCAAAAAGTTTCTGGTTTAAATTTTGCTAAAGCAGATATCTTAAGACGAGCAATCGGGAAAAAAGATGCAACATTATTAAAAAGCTTAAAACAGCAATTTGTTGATGGAGCTCTTAATAACGGTTTTGAAATTTCAACTATTGAGAAAATTTTTAAAAACATCGAAATGTTTGCTAACTATGGTTTTAATAAAAGTCATGCAGTTGCCTATGCAACAATTGCTTATGAAATGATTTATTACAAAGCTAAGTTCCCTTTATTTTTTTATACATCATTAATTAAAACAGCTAACGGTGATCAGAAAAAAATAAATGCTTTTGCAAATGAAGCAATCAAAAGAGGAATTAAAGTATCTTCACCTAATGTCAATTTTCCAGATGAAGAAAATTCACTAATTGGAGATGTCTTACATTTACCGCTTACAATGATTAAATCATTTGGTCCTGGAGCTAATGATAAACTAGTTGAAGATTATCTAAACAATGGTAAATACACTAATTTTTTCAATTTTGTAGTTAGAGCAAGATTTGCTGGTTTAACAGAAACAAATATTAAACGTTTAATTTGAAGTAGTGCTTTAAGAGATTTTGGAACCCAAAGTCAATGTGAAAGCTGATATGACGAAGCTGAATTGATGTTCAAAGAAAAGCAAGCGATATTAAAATTATCTCCTAATGCAATTGTAGATTTTAGCGATATCTATCAAGATCAAAGTTACGATGAAAAAACTAGATTGTTAAATATTGAAATCGACAATGAAGTTGAAAATTTAGGACAAGCTTATAATAACTACTCACAAGAATCTAATCTTTTAAATCTTGGGATAAATAAAGAAGCTGAAATAAGTGTGCAAATTTTATCTAAAAATTATTTCAAAACCCCTCCTACTGCAGCACGTCAATTTGAAAGTATCATTTTAAAATTTAAAGATAAATCTGTATCTGAAGCAATTATGTGATGTAATAAAAGTGATCAATCATTAATTGATTTATTAGAAGTAAATAACAAATATAAAGTTATAGTTAAAAAAATAGAAGCAAAGAATAAAATCACTTTCAAAATTTTAAAAGTGATTTCAAAGGAAAATAATGAATAAGAGAATATTACTTATTGATGGAATGTATTTAGCATTTCGTTCATTTTATGGTTCGCAAGCCGCTAGCCAATTTTCAAGTACACCACATTTCTTTTTTAATTCACTTATTAGTTTAATAAAAAATACAAACCCTGATTATTTATATATCGCAATTGATTTACCAGGAAAAACTTGAAGACATAAAATTTATGATGAATATAAAGCAGGTAGAGTAGAAACTCCAGAAGGTTTCAGAGAAGATTTAAAAAAAATCTATCAACTTCTAGAAGCATCTAATTTTAAATTTGGTGGTGCAGCTGAATTTGAAGCTGATGATATTATTGCAACTTTAGCAACAAAAGCTGATTCGCAAGATTATGTTTTTGTTTTTTCAAAAGATCAAGATTTATTGCAACTAGTTTCTCCAAATTGTTCAGTTTTACATGACACAAATTTTAATGTTGTAATTAATCATGAAGATTTTATGGAAGTATATGGCATGGTACCTGATCAAGTCCCTGATTACAAAGGTTTGGCAGGAGATAGCAGCGATAATCTTAAAGGTGTAGCTGGAATTGGAAAAGTAACTGCATTAAAATTACTTAACAAGTTTCAAACATTAGAAAATATTTATGAAAATATTTTCGACGAATTTATCTCTAGTTCAATTAGAGCTAAGCTTGTGCAAGATAAAGAAAGTGCGCTTTTTTGTAAAAAAATGGCTACTTTAGTTCGCGATGTCAAATTGGATTTTGATTTTAACGATATTAAATTGAACATAGTGTTTGATGAACCAGTTCAAGAAATGTTTACTGAATTAAAAACAGTTTCAAGACAATTAAAAAAGTTATATGATAGCAATAACCGGTAGAACCCATTCTGGCAAAACTTTTTTATTAAAACAATTATCAAATCTAGGCTATAAAACATTATCAGCCGATGATTTTTTTCATGAACAATATAAAAAAGATCAGGCAGGATATAAATTAATTTTAAGCTTCTTAGGGCCTCAATTTGTAAAAAGTGATGAAGTAAATCGAAGTGCAATAAAAGAGTGGCTTAAAAGTGATGAAAATAATATAAATATCCTAAATAAATTGACGCACAAGCTGTTATTTGAACATCTAATAAAACAAAAATACGATTTTGTGGAAATTCCGATAATTAATAGCGAATTTTATGATTTTTTATCACTTTTTGATAGGGTAATTAACCTGGAAATAAGTAATCAACAAAGACAAAAATTTATCAACAATAGAAATGTCGATAAGTCAACAATAGAACTAATAGACCGCCTAAACAAAGGGTTTTACGGTCCTAAAAGTGTCAATATCTCCTTTGAAGAACGGCAAAAGCCAAATTTTCTTGAAGACTTTTTGACTTTAGTTAAGCATTAGAATACATAATACATTTATGAGAGTTGGAGGCATTATGGATTTTGACAAATTTTTGCTTATAAAAACAGAATTTCTACCAACCGAAAGGCATTTATATTTAAGAAGCTTATATGCGCCCATAATTGGCATTAAAAGTGTTTTTTTATATGAAATTTTTAGTGATTTATTAGTTCAAGGTCAAAATATTGCCCAATCTTTTGCACAGATATGCGATTTATATTCTTTTACATTTGAAGAATTAAGAATTGCAAAAGAATATTTAGAAGCAATTGGTTTAATAAGTACTTTTAAAAGTGAAGATCAATCATCTTATAAAATACAACTTTTGCCGGTTAAAACACCAGCTGAATTTTTCGAAAATAAAGTTTTTTGTCAATTGCTAGTAGAAAAATTAGGACAAAAAAATGTTGATCAAATTGGTTCAAAGTTTCATATCGAAACTTTTCTTGACCATTCTTATAAACGCGAAACAAAGAGCTTTTTTGAAATTTTTCAAATAAAAGCTTCAAAATTGAATAAATCTGTTGACAATATTAGTCTTCAAAGCAAAACTTATAATGATGTTTACGAGGCAGTTGAAGAATTAGATTCATTAAGTTTTTATAAATTCTTAATCAATAAAGAACCAAGTAGCGAAATTAAAAAAGTAGTTGCAAAGTGAAAATCTTTAATTTCTGAAAAAATCATCAATCTTGTTTTTCATTACAGTTACAAAAAAGTAAATGGAATTAAGCAACATTACGTTGATAGAATACTTCGAGATACTCACGAAAATGGAAGATCAAATTTTGCTGAGCTTAAAAATTTTTTTGAACTTATTTTAAATGGAAATTCACTTAAAAGAGATCCTGAGCGAACAGCTACTTTTGTAATTCAACCCAAAAATTCACCATCACAAATTGAAGAATTTACTTTTGATGAACCAGTTAATCAGATTGCAGATATTTCGACTTTGGATGGTTTAATCAAAAAATTAGAAAATGATAAGAAAATGATTAAAAGATAATTATGAAATATTTTGATAATGGCAATGATAAAAGTTTTATAAGTAAAATCGAGCGCACAGAATTGGTTGAATCAATAAAAGATATTTGAAAAAAAATTGAAGCGCAAAATTGGTTTCAAGATTTTAAAAATAAGGCTTTAGAACATATAACATCAGAAAATTTTGACAAACAAAAACTAATTTTGTTTGGAGATTTTTGTGCAAGACTCGAAGAAGAACAAATCATAGCTGATGGTAGATCTAATGAACTAGAATACATAACCGATTTTTATATTAATTCCTCAAATAAATTAAGAAGCACTGTAAGTTTACTAAATAATGCTGTTGGAAAAAAAATCATGTTCAATAATTATTTCGATAATTATTCGTTTGTTTCAGTTGATTATCAAGAAAATGATAATGATTCATTAATTGAAACATATGAATATTTTGCACTTCCAACCAAAAATAAAAATTGAATTGCAAATGGTGATGATTGGTTAGTAAAATCAAATTTTAAAAAAGGTTTATATTTTTCAAATTTGATTAATTACTACACAAGTAGAGCCAAAAAAGTTGTACTAACTAGTTGGGATTGACTAACTCAAAATCATTTAGCTAAAAACGATGAAACAAAAATTAATATTACAGATCTAATAAATTATGACGTAGTAATCATAGATAACATGGACTTACAAAATACCCCAGGATTTATCATTGATATTTTGGTTGTTCCACTTATTGAAAATGCAGTTTCAGAAAAATTTGAATTAAAAGGATACTTGCTTGATGGGTATAAAACTTTTGCGACAACTTTAGTTAAAAAATCATCATTGAATAAACCTTATTTACAAAAGCTTTTAATTCAACTATTTAAAACAATTAAAAATGAATAAAATGTATTTCAAGAAAACTTGTTTTGTCTTTAATTATCCTAAAGCAAATAAAGTTTCAATAATAGGGTAAAATGTAATATTATGAACTTAAAGAAAAAAATTTTATTGACCGGAATTATCGGATCTGGAGTTATTGCATCAACTGTTTTTGTATCATGTAATAATAGCGTTCCTACACCAGCAAGTAATAACATAACTAATTTTGATATACAAAACCTAATAGCTGAAAATAGCATTACTTTTCAAGCTAAAGCAAGCGCTAGAAATATGAGTGCTCAGGATGCAGTTGCATTATTAAATTCAACCGAAGGAAATACAAAAACATTAGCTCAGCAATTTAGTTGATTAGAACAGCTATTAGAATCAAATGATCTATCTAGATTCAATAACATAACATTAACTGCTATGTCTGCACAAGTTTCAAATTTAATACATTCACCAGAAAGAAGTAATACTATTCAAGTTACATTAGCAGGTAAATTTAATTCCCAAAATGTAAGCATAACTTTCTTTATTTCTAATTTTTTAAATGCATCTTCAACAAATGAAGATTGAGAAACTCAATCAGCCGCAATGACACAGAATAAAACCTTTAACGAAACAGTATATACCATGGATCTAAAGGCGTTAGGCCCTGATTTTACATTAGTAAAATACGTACAAACAATTAACTCTAACTCTTCGAAAAGTGATGCTGTTGTTGCTCTTAAAAATATCTTAGTTGCCGCAAAAGTAATTACTGAAGAACAAAGAGTACAGTTAAGTATTGAAGGTTCTTTTATAGTAAATAATGAAACTGTTTTTATGTTTTTACAACCTAATGAAGCATTAAACGGATTTTCATTAATGTTCCACTATAGATTAAATTCTTCATATCCTTTATTTGCAGAAGTTAAAATAAAATTTGCTGCTTAATTAAAAAATAAACACCTCGTTAAATGAGGTGCTAAGAGATAATTATCTGTTTCAGATAATTTTTTATTTTCTAATTTTTGCAAAAACAGATGTTGGGTATTGTTTACTTCTTAAAAACTTAACTCTATCTTTAAGTTTAATATAATCTTCATAATCACTGCCAGGTTTAGCATAATCATAATCATCTAAAATTACCAATGATTCTAATGATTCATCTTCAAAATTCGCTATATCTGCTTGCATTGTTCCAATTGAAAAATTAGTTTTAATATTGCCGTGGTTAGTTAATTTAAATTCTTCAATTAGGGGTGTATCAATTACTTCATTTTGAGTTTGAGATGATTCTAATTTTGCAACATAATTTTTTTGTTCATCTTTAGAAAGCTCTAAAAATTTCAATCAATTTCTAAACATATGCATATCATCATTGCCTTGAGTATTTTTTAAATCTTCAGCATAAATTGATTTAATAACAATCATTTTTTCACGTGCTCTACTAATTGCGACATTTAATGCATTTGCCCCTCCAGGTCTTCCTACATATGTAGAATGAATCTTAGAATTTTTATCGTAAACTAATGTTGCAATAATTAAGTCAGCTTCATCACCTTGAATGTTTTCAATGTTTCTTAACATCAATGAACCATCATTAATCTTTGCTTCTAGTTCAGGGTAATTATTAAATATTTCGGTAGTAATTAAATTTGCTTGTTTAGCGTTAAATGTAAGAATAATAATTTTTTCATAAGTATCTAAATTTTGTAGTGTCATTTGGATTGCAATAGCTGCTTCTTTTGGATTAGAACCATCTTCTCAAATACCATCTTCTACTTGAATAACTTCAATGGCATCTTTACTTATTGAATCAAATGAATCAACAACATCTAAACTAGATTTATAAAAATGTTTTGAACTAAAAGTCATTAAAGAAGCTGATTTAGAACGATAATTTTTATCCAACAGTACTCTGTGCACACCAAGCGAAATAGCATAATCTAATAATGAATCTACATTACCAAAAACAGACTCGTCAATACTTCTAGTTGAAAATCATCTTGTTGGTTTCATTTGCTGATCATCACCAGCTAATATTTTATGTTTTGCAAGGTATAAAATTGGAATACCTTTTTCTATAAAAATTTGTGATGATTCATCCGAAATTGCATAATCAAATTCTTCTTTTTCTCAGCCACTTAAATCAGAATTTGGAGTGGTAACAATTACTGGATAAATTAATTTAATTATGTCTAAATATTCTTTGATAAATTTGTGAGGTTGCATATTAGCTAATCTAGCTGCAGAAGCAAAACTAATATATTTTTTATATATTTTAGAATCTTTGTCTAATGATTCGACTTTTGTAAATATCGTTTTTAATACCATTTTAGATAATTCTTGTGATTCGTAAATTTTATCAGCCTTATCTTCTGCAATATTTTGGCTTAAAATTATTTTTTCAAAATACTTTATGTCATGGTCTTTAACTTCGTTAATAAAGGAATTTAACTGTCCAGGAAAGTCAGCTAAATTATTTTTTATAATGTCAACTTGACTTTTTATTAATTTTTGTTTAGGTGTCATATTTACAATATTTGCTACAAAAAAATTAACTTTATTTAACTTATAAAATTCTTTAATTCAGTTTTCATTTTTAATTGAATCTGGGTAAATTAAAGTAGAATCCAATTTTTGAATATTTTGAAATAACGATAAATTTGGGTTAGGAACTATTTTTGATATTCTGTTATATATGTTTGAAATTTGATCAAATTTTTCATAACTATATAGGTGTCTCAATATGTTTACAAATTCTTTTTCACTATCTGAAATAATTTTTATGGGTGCAATATTATTTGCATTTTTTAATGTTTCTAAATTTTCTATATATTTAACAATAGGAACATAAAAATTTTTTTTACGCATTTCCTTGTCATTTAATATAAATAAACAAAATTGTCCTAATGACTTGATTCTATTTTGAATAACTTCAAGTGCAGCCTTTTTTTCACTTACTACTAATGCAGTTTTACCATAAGCTAAAATGTTAGCAACTATATTTACAATTGTTTGGCTTTTTCCGGTCCCCGGTGGACCTCAAATAATAGTGTCTTGATTTAATGCTGAAACTACCGCTTTATCTTGTGAATAATTAGTATCTACAATTTTGTAAAATCCAAAATTCTTTTTAAAAATAGATTCATTGATAATTTGATCATATTTATTTTTATTGAATTCAACATTGAAAATATTGTCCATATCATCATTTTTTATGATCTCAATCATTCTATTTCTAGCATAGCCGCCTAGTGGTTGATAAAGCCCTAAAACTAATCCTCCGTGGAAAGTAATTTTCTCACTTTCTGAAATAACAGACTTATTAATTTTTTGATTAATTTCAAAATTCATATCATATATGTGACTTCAAATATTTGAAATTTTGTGAAAAAATTCCCCGATTGAATCATTTGAAAATGGGAAATCAACTGATAAATCAAACCCGCTTGAATTTAAAATTCATAATAGCTTTTCATTTATTTTTAATTCTCCATTAGATTTTAAAGTAGCAATTGAACTAGATATATTAATAGTAACTTCTTTTAAAAAAAGGGGAGCAAATATTTGTTTACCATCTATGTTAACATTAACAAACAAAAACCCAATGTGCATTGGTCAGACATTGTTTTCGCTATTCATTTCCTTGGCTTCATTTAAAAGAAGTTTTCATTTCACTGAACTTTTTTGACTTTTACTTTCGATATTGTCGATTAACTTAGTTTTAGTTGTTTTAAAATCAGATTTTAATTCTTTTATTTTTTGCTTTGTTAATTCAATTTTATATTTTTGAGCAACAAATTCTACATCTTCTACACTGTTTGCTTTTTTAAGTTCTTCAATAATTTCTTTAAATTCGTTAACATTCAAAACTATGGCAAAATCTTTTTCATTAATTATTTTTGAAGCGATATTTGGACCGAAACTTTTATTAATATCAAAATATTTAGTTTCATTAATTTTTGTAAATACTGATGAATCATTTGCTGATATATCAAGCAAATTATCCAAAATAGTTTGATATCTTTTTAATTGTTCATTAGTTAAATTTCTTTGTTTTAATAAGTCAAGTAGAAAGTTTTTTTGATTAAACATTTTTATCCTTAAGTAGCTGATTTATCTTTTGCTCTAGTTCTTTTGCTGCAGCACCCATTATGATATTAATTGATTTTGTGCTTAACAAAACACCGGTTACTTCTGGATATTTTTTTATTTTTTCAACATTAACTAATTTGTTGTTTTCAAAATTAATTCTTAATTTACTTAATGTTGCGCTCACCGAATTTATATTGTTTATACCGCCTAAAAGTTCTCACAATTCGTTTTCATTAAAACTTGTTTTAACATTTTCTTTATCTAAATAATTATTATTTTTTATTGCTCTTCGGCGCAGTGCACCAAACGTAATAATGTTTGCTATTTTTGCAAATACTTTTCTAATTTTGCTCATAAAATAATTATAAACATGTTTTGATTTTTGTTTTATTATCTTGCATTTTTGATTTAAATGTTGTTCGAGCATAATTTGTATAGAGAATGAAATAGTAATTCATATTTATTTGATTCTTGCTATAATGCAGCCATGACAAAATTTAAATATATATTGCCACTGTCATTGGCAACGGTCTCAATTCCGATTGTGGCTGTAGCGTGTAGCCAGAACACGGATACGGACGATAAAAAAATTGAAACAAAAGACAATAGTGAAGTTAACGTTGTTGTCAAATCGATATCAACAGAAGAAGTGCAAAAAGCTGATTTTGAAGCAGTTTTTCGAGTTACTATATCTGGAAATGAATTTACAAAATTGGTAGATGATAAAAAAACTAATCAAGATATTGTAAATAGTTTTTTCAGTTATGTAAGTGATTCAAGTGAATATAAAGCACTAAAATTAAGCCAGAACTGAGTAGCAAACGTTACTAAAAGCGAATCTACATATGTTGTTACTTATAATGTTCCAAAAGCAAATGATTTTTCAACTGTTGATTTAAATACATTGGGTGTAGAAAAACCTTCATTCTCAATTAATATTGAAGAAAGTGAAGTTGATTCTAAATTAAATGATTTTATTGAATCTCACACTAAATTTGTTATTGAAAAAAATCCAGAATATTTAGCTGTTTTAGGCGATAGAGTAAAATTATCGTTTGTAGGTAAAGTTGATGGAGTAGAATTTGAAGGAGGAAAAAGCGAAAGTACTGATTTAATACTTGGATCAAAAAGTTTTATTGGTAATTTTGAAGAACAATTAGTTGGTCTTAAAGTTGGAGATAAAAAAGTAGTTAATGTTAAATTTCCCGATAATTATCGTGCTACAAATTTAGCTGGTAAAGATGCTGCTTTTGATGTTGTAATTTTAGAAATAGCAAAATTAACAAAACCAACATTAAATTTTGAATTCTTCAAAAGCGAAACAAACTACGTTACTTTTACTTCAGCAGATGATTTGAAAAAAATATTCAAAAGACAATCACAATACTCTAAATTACAAAAATCACTTGAAGCATTTTATGGCTTAGTAGTTAATAAAATTTGAGGTGAAAATAGTGATTTTAAATATTCAAAAACTGAATTAAAAAATGAAATAACTGGCTTAAAAAATTCATTTATTAATAGATTAAGACAAAATGGTCAAACATTACAAAACTATTTAATGTTTGTTAATCAAACTGAAGAACAATTCGATGCCGAAACAGATAGTACAGCTAGAGAAAATATTAAATATCAGGAAATATCAAATTATTTATTTAATAAATTTAATATAACAATTTCAGATGAAGAATTTAATAAGTACTTTTTGTTGATGTCACAAATTAATGGTGTAAGCGAAGAAATAATAAAGACTCAAGTAAATAGTAGAAAAGAAAGTTATACTTACACACTAAAACTTGAGAAGGCAAAATTAGAAGTTTTAAAATTAATTTACCCAGAACAAGAAGAAGAATTTAAAAGGCTTGTTTCAGAAATAATTAGTAACTAAAACAGTAGAAAGCTAGAATAGGTATTAATACCTATTTTTTTATTAACAAAAAATATCTCCACAGAGATATTCAACTATTCAGTTACCGGTGGATTATCAACAAGCTTTTTAGCTTCACTTAATTTAACGCTAAAGAAGGTTGTAACTCCTCGAGTTTGCATTGTTGCACCAATTAAATCATCAACTCTACTCATAGTTCCGTGACGGTGTGTAATAACTAGGAATTGTGTTTTATTTTTTAATTTTTGTAAGTATTCAGCATATCGAACTACATTGGCATCATCAAGAGCTGCTTCTACTTCATCTAAAATACATAAAGCTAATGGTCTTGCTCTTAAAATTGCAAATAGTAAAGATATAGCAATAAGAGATTTTTCACCACCTGAAAATAGTCTTAAACTATTAACACTTTTACCAGGAGGCTGCGCTTTTATATCAATACCACTTTCTAATGGATTTGATGGATCGATATAAAACACTTCTGCTCTACCACCACCAAACATAGTTCTAAAAACGTTATTGAATTCTTCATTTATTTCATTAATTATTGAAGACATTTTTTCAATAATTAATGAATCCATTTCTTTGATAGCTGTTTCAATTTTTACTTTTGTTTCAATAATTTCATTTTCAGCATTTTTCAACTCATCAAATCTTTCGCTTATTTCTTCAAATTCTTTAATTGCATCAACATTAACGTTACCTAAATCTTTAATGTCTGATTTAAGGATTGCAATTTTTTCTTCTGCTGCTTCAATATCACCTTCAAATTTATATTTAGCTGAAGCAACTTCTAGTGTCATATTATAAAATTCACTAAGTCGTTTGTGGTTTTCTTGAGTTATAAATGAAGCCTTGTCTCTTTCTCTAATAACTTTTGAAAAAGCTTTTTCTAAATCTATCAATGATTTTTGATATTCTGATTTTTCACTTTCAAGTCTAAATGTTTCTTGATTTAATATTTTAACTCTAGCTGAATTTGCATCACGTTGTGCACTTAAACGAACTTTTTCAGATTGTAGAGCTTGGATTTTTGTCTTAACTTCTGTAGATTCTTTTAGTTCTAATTTTTCAGATGATATTGCTTCATATTGTGATTTTAATTTAGCAAAATTAATTTCTTCATTTTGTAAATTAGTTTCATATTTTGTTTTTGCAACTGTAAGTTCACTAATTAATGTTTGCAATGTTTTGCGTTTAGAATCATCAATCATAATTTGATTTTCTAATCTTTTTTGAATTGCATCCATTTCAGGAATTGCATCTTTAAGTTTTTGGATTTGATCATCTATTCCAATTAATGTAGCATCCGCTTGCGGTGTACCACCAGTCATTACTCCACCTGAACGAATAATATCTCCATATAAAGTTACAATCATGTAACGGTGACTTAATAACGCATCTATGTTTTTAGCTGCTTCAATATTTTCGGTAACAATAATATTTCCAAGTAAAAATTTAGAAAGAATTTCAAGTTCAGGATTATCTACTGAAACTAATTCAGAAGCTAAACCTAAATAACCATCAACATTAGAAAGTGCCATTAAATGTTCTCTTCTAACAACTTTTTCAGATATAGATTTAATAGGTATAAATGTTGCTCTTCCACCATCATTTTGTTTAAGGAAATTAATAGCTTGAACAGCTACATCACTATCTTTAACAACAATGTGTTGCAATGTATTACCTAATACTGCTTCAACAGCAAGTGCATAATCTTTTGGTATTTTTAATAAATCTACAACTAGTCCAAAATAACCTTTAAAAATATTGCTATTTTCAGTGATTGTTTTTACACCCTTGAAATAATTTGTTTTATTTTTTTTATGATCTTCTAAAATAGAAATTCTTGTTTTAGCCTCACTAATTCTTTTGTGTTCTTTAGCTTGAGTAATTCTTGCATCATTTACTGATTTGTCTAATTGGCTAATTGCTTCTTTTTTATCATTAATTTCACTTTGCAATTTATTTGCTTCTTTTTGATAAAAATCTATTGTAGTTTTAGTAGAAGAAATCGAAGCAACTAATGCTTCTTTTTTTTGTTCAGAAGATGCTTTTAAATCACCTGAAATAATTAGTTCTCTATGTTTTTCTTCTTGAGCAAAAACAATTTGTAATTGACTTAAACCTTCTTCAATTTTGGCAATTCTAGAATTTGTATCTTGAATTTCATTTTCAATATCTAATCTTTCTCTAGTAGCTTGTGAAAGGTGGTCACTGCTATTTGAAATAGCTGCTTCAAGATTATCTTTGGTTTCTTGAACACCTTCTAATTGTTGATTATATTCTTCAATTTTTTCTTTATAGAAATTCAAGTTGTGTACTAAAACACCAACTTCAATTGCTTTAAGTTCTCTAGCTTTTTCTAGATAAATTTTAGCTTTATCTGCTTGAGCTCTAAGTGGTTTTAATTGTCTATCTAATTCTTTAATAACAACTTGAATTTGATTTAAAGATTCTTGAGTTTTTTCAAGTTTTCTAAGAGCTTCTGTTTTTCTAAATTTGTATTTACTTACCCCTGCAGCTTCTTCAAAAATTAACCTTCTACTTTCAGGTGTTGCTTCAGCAATATCACTAACAGTTCCTTGTGAAATAATAGCTAAAGATGATTTAGAAATTCCTGATTCTAAAACAATATCTTTAATATCACGATAACGAACTAATTCATCATTTATGTAATATTTATTTTTACCTTCTCCTCTTTCAAGTTCTCTAGTTATTGTTATTGTTTTATGAGGTAAAGAAACCAAGCCTTCTGAATTGTCAAAAGTTAAAGTAACAATCGCTTTTTTCATTTCAGTAACTTTTTTACTTCCACCGAAAATAACATCTTCCATATTTTCACCTCTAAGTGATTTGGATGATTGTTCTCCTAAAACTCATTTTATTGCATCATTAATGTTTGATTTACCGCTTCCGTTTGGACCGACAATCCCTACAACTCCACCGTCAAAAGTTAATTGAATTGGGTCAGCAAATGATTTAAATCCGTGAGCGTAAATTTTTTTTAATTTCATAGATATCCTTTATTAAATCTGGTTATTCTTTAATTATAAAATATTGATTAACTTATTTGGGTATTTCGAAGAAATAAAATGACACATTTTTTAGTACATATATCAGCTCATATAAGACTAATATTCATCCTTAAAAATATTAATTTACTAGACTTCATTTAATATAATTTAAAAATGAGTATAGACAAATATCAAAGACTGTTAAATAACTTATTAGAAATTCAAAGAGTAGATAGAACACTATATACAAGAATAGATAATATTGTTGTATTTGATTTTAATAAAAAATTTGGTCAAAAATCTTTAGAAAAAATACTAAATCAAAAATCATTTAAAATTAATTTAGTTGAAAACGATTACGAATTATTTTTTGAAAAAATAAAAAATTGTGAAGATGGTCAATGCATTATTGATACCCATGCAGAGTTTAATTTTAAATTATCAAAAGTAAATCAATCAGCACTATTAAATGAAGAAAAATTTATTGATTTAAAAAAATCAATTCTTGAAAATTTAATTAAAAAAATTGCTCAATATAGCGTTAGATGGCACCAATTTAGAAGAAAAGTTGTAGATATCAATATTCAAAAAAATATTTGGCCTTTACACGTTGGAACAATGTTTGCAAAAATAAAAATTGAAGGTAAAGAATTATATGCACCATTAATTTTTAAAGAAGTGTTGTTGGAAATGAAAAATAGTCAATCAATGTCTTATCTTACACTTGAATCAAACGGTGACTGAATTATTAACGAGAAACTAATTTTTATGTTAAATCGCTTTGGATATAATTTCCCGCCCGTTTTAGATTTAAAAGAAATGAATATAGATGAAGTTATTGAAATAATTGCTAAAAAATTTAATTTAAATTATACAAAGGAAATTTTGCAAGACAAAACAACGCTAACAACAAAATTAAGCATTGATAACATAAATTTGGAAATTAGTAGCGGAACAGTGCTAGGTTTATTTGAACCGGCAGGCGGTAATTTGAAAAAATTGATGCTTGAAATTATTGAAAAAAATGAAGTAGATGACATCTTAGATGTCAACATTGATAAAAGCGAATATATGAAAAATGTTCAAGCTAATTTTGAAAATGAAATTGATATTTATAAAGTTCAGCCTGCTGATTATTCTCAAGAAAAAGCAATAGTTTCATCATTAGATCAATCGACAGTAATTTGAGGTCCGCCTGGAACTGGTAAAAGTCAAGTAATCGCAAATTTAATTGCAAATATTTTAATTAAGAACAAGAAAGCGATTGTAGTTAGTCAAAAAAGAGCAGCCTTAGAGGTGCTTAAAAAACGATTGAAAAATTTAACTCCTTTTGTGTTTTTTAACATAAATGAAAAAAATATGGATAAAAGCGATTTCTATAAATCATTCCGTGAATTTGTCAAAAAAATAGATAATTTTCAACATTCAGATAATCAAGAATATCTCGCAAATTTAAGACAAAAAAATACTCGTTTATCTAGAAATCAAGCAGAAGCTATTAAATTCCTGTCAACAGCTGCCAAGGAAAAAGATTACAGATCAAAATTGAATTTAATTCAATATTTTCAAAACAACTTCACATTTGTTGATGAAATTAAGCAATTAAAATCAGATTATTTATTTCCTAAAAATCCACAAGATTATAAAGATTTCTTTAGTCAAATAGTTAGTTTAAATAAAATTGAAAAAACTGGATTTTTTATATTTAAAAGTTATCCTGCAGAAGTTAAACAACAAGCTAATTTAGCTTATGATATTTATAAAAAAAATAAAACTCAATTTTCGCTTGATGAAATTAATAAAATTAAAACTGAAATTAATTTGGGCAACTATAAAAATTTAATTGAGCACAACGAACATTTTTATAACCAAGAAAATTTTCAAGATGATTCAAAACATATTGAATCAAAAATACTTTCAAAAATTATGAATAATCTTTATGCTTTAAAAAATGGCGATCCTGCTCAAAAAGAGTTTTACAAAGATTGTCAGAAATTTTTTAATGCCGTTAGAGCTGGTAGAAGGTTGCCGTTTAAATTTTTAAAAGATCACGAAAAAGTTATTGACTTTTTATTTAAAATTCAAATTTCTACACCAGAAAATTTGCAACTTCATATGCAGAAAAATTATTACGATTATGTGATTCTTGATGAAGCTTCACAGATGTTTGTCGAAACTGGTTTACCACTTTTATATGTTTCAAAAATTAAAATTTTTGCTGGAGATAATCAGCAACTAAAACCAAGTAAGTGATTTGGAATTAGAGAAGAAGCAAATGAAAATGAAGAAGTCGATTTAGCCGAAGATGCTGAAAGTTTGCTTGATTACGGTTTAGAAAAGGGAGTTTATTCAATAATGCTTGATAAAAATTATCGAGCAAAACACGCTAGTTTAATGAGTTTTAGTGCTAAAGAATTTTATGAAGATAATTTAGATGTTGTTAATCAAAACGGAGTCAATTACAATTCAATTGAAATCATAAATGTAGATGGCGAATGAGTAGATCAAACGAATAGTGTAGAAGTCGACAAAGTAATTGAAATTGCAAATGATAATTTAGAAAAATACAATAGCATAATTTTACTAACATTAAATTCAAATCAAAAACAAGCTATAGAAAGTGAAATTATTTCACACTATCCGAAATTATTTAAAGCTATTGAAGACGAAAAAATTATGTTGAGAAGTTTAGAAAATATTCAGGGGGACGAAGCCGAATTAGTTATTATTTCTGTTGCTTACGATAAAAACACTTTTATATCTCAGACATATGTTGCTAGAAAAGGCGGCAAAAACGCTCTAAATGTAGCGATAAGCCGTGCTCAAAAGAAAATGATAATAGTTAAATCTCTTTATTCAAATGATCTTAAAAAAGGCGATTCTATAGATTATTTAGTTTTTAGATCATGATTAAATTTTTTGGATTTGAAAGATAGCGAAAAGATTTCATATTCTTCAAAACAAGAAGAAGAAATTGAAATTTTTGGTGGTGAATACGATTCTGGTTTTGAACAGGACGTAGCGGAATTATTAGCAAAAAGGTTGCCGAAAAACTTAGGTTTAAAAATTGAAAGACAATATTCTGTTGGATCATTAAGAATTGATTTGGCAATACTTGATGCCAATTTAAATTACATTATCGGAATAGAAGTAGATGGCTACAGATATCATGGTGGTTTAGGAATTGACAAGCAACTTGCTGATTTTTCTAGACAAGAATATTTAGAAGCAAAAGGCTACAATATAACAAGAATTTTAGAAATCAGTTGATATAGAGATAAAGAAGGCACAATTCAAAAAATTGTTGATTATATTAATTCTAACTTTGAAAATATTTATAAGCAAATTTCATAAGTGATGTTAAGTGATAATTACATTTAATTTGATTTATTAGTTGATTTTTTCTTATATTTATAATGTGGTTCAATTCCCTCTTTTTTAAGGACATTTTTTAAAATTTTTCCAAGCTTACTTGAACTAATACACAAACCGAATTTTGTCAAAATGAATTGCTCCATTTTGTTATAAGAAGGATATTCTGACTTTTTTCAATATTCAAGAGTTTGTGGCAATATTTTCTTATCAATGAATTCGTTAATTAAATAGTTGATTGAATAATTAAATTTGTTCTTATATTTTCTTGGAATTGGAATGAGTAATTTTTTTGAATTTGCAAGCTTAATTTTGATGCAAAAATAACCATCTCCAGATGCCTGAAATTCTTTTCTGTGGACTTGTTTAATTTTGGAAATTAACTGACATATTGTTTCTTGGTGAAAAGGCTCTAATTTGTCAAAATAATCATTAAATTTTTCATAGCCTTTCCTGCTTTCGATTCTAATGTGTTGAAGTAAATTAGATTCATTAATTTTTCTTGTTACTTCTATAGTTTTGTCATTTGATGATTTTATTTTTTTAGATTCTGGCACTTTTTTCATATTCGTAGTACATAAATTAGTCTAGTAAATAGACAGGTTATTTTAATTTCCTTTCATAACCTGAGTATTTAGTCACAAATACATAATTGAATTTGGAATACACATTTGAGTTTTTAGTTTACTCCATACGTTAATTTTCGATAAGTTACCAGAAAATGCAATGAAAATTTCCATTTTATTTTAATTTGATTAAGCATACAAACTTTAGTGTATTATTTATAAAAATTAATTGCATAGACTAAACTGTTTTAATCCACTACTAAAAATTAAATGTGTTGCTTATTGACCAGCTAATTCATTGTAATTTGAAAAGTAAATAATAAAAAACCAGACAATTTTGTCTGGTTTTAATCAAACCAGCTTTTATAAGCTGTTTTTAAATTTTATTTATGAGATTTATGTAGTTTAAGAACAACACCACGTGCAGCTTCTCAAATAATTTCTGCATATGAAGGGTGTGGGTGGATTGTTGAAGCAATTTCGTAAATTGTAATTTCATTATCCATAGCTAAAGTAATTTCAGCTATAAAATCACTAATGTTTGCCCCAAAAATTTGTGATCCAAGAATTTTACCTGTTTCTGAATCAACATAGATTTCAATAAATCCTTCATTTTTTCCAGTTGCAATAGCACGTCCTAAATGAGCGTAACTGTATTTTCCAATTACTACTTTGTAACCTGCATCAACAGCTTCTTTATGTGTAAGTCCAACAAAAGAAATTTCTGGATTTGTATAAATAACAGCTGGAACATTTTTCTTAGGATAAACATGTGAAATTCCATTTATTCGGTTAACAACTTCTTGCGCTTGTGAATAAGCAACGTGTGCTAACATTTTTTGAGCATTAACATCACCTACTGCATAAAATCCAGCAATATTTGTTTCAAAATTATCATCTACTTGAATTACACCACGCTCATCAAATTTGATCCCAAATTTATCAACTCCAAGACTTACAGTTACTCTACCTACAGAAACTAATGTGTAATCTGCTTCAAGTTCTTTTGCTTCACCGTTAGATTCAAATAAAAGTTTTTTACCTTTCATTTCTTTAACCTGTGAATTGAAATAGAATTTAACACCATCTTTTTCTAAACGAGTAATTAAAGCTTTTCTAATAGCAAGCGAAATACCATCAGTCAAAATTGAATCAGTATTTTGAATAACATTAACTTTAACACCAGCGGTTGAATAAACTTGTGCCATTTCTAAACCGATAACACCAGCACCAATAATATTTAATGATGAAGGGTAATCTTGCATGTTGATTGCACTTCGGCTTGTGATTGCAATACCTTTTTCGTATGCTTTATCAAAACCTGGTAAGTTTAGTTTTCTTGAAACTGAACCAGTTGCTAAAATAACATTTTTAGCACTGTAAACTTTACCATCAACTTTGATTGCTTTAGCAGCTACAAATTCAGCAGTTCCTTCAATAACTTTGATGTTAGGTTGTTTTAAAAGTAATTTAACTCCACCAACAATTTGCTTAACAACTGCATCTTTTTTAGCTTGAATAGCTTTTCAGCTTTTTTTGTAGTCTATTTCAATATTAGCATTTTTATAAACTACACCCACTTCTTGTGCTTCTTGAGTTGCTTGTAAATAGTGAGTTGAATTTAATAGTGCTTTTGTTGGAATACATCCAATATTAAGACAAACACCACCTCAAAATTCTTTTTCAACAATTAAAGTTTTTAATCCGTATTTACCTGCTTCTTCAGCTGCTAAATATCCAGCTGGTCCAGCACCTACTACGATTAAATCAAATTCTTCGTCTACTTTTCCTGCAAAAGCTTTTGCTTCTTCTTTATTTGAAGAAGAAACTTGAACTTTAGGACTTTCAACTTTTACTTCAGCTTTTACTTCAGCTTTTGGACTTGGAGCAGCTTCTTTAGAATCACTACTTCCTGAAGCATCATCAATAACGTAAATTACATCACCAACATGGATAACTTTTCCTTCTTCAAGAAGAACTTCAGTAATTTTTCCAGTTACAGGGCTAGGAATATCACTTGTCATTTTTTCATTTTCAACTGAAAAAAGTGATTCTCCTTCTTTAACTAAATCGCCTACTTTTTTGTAAACTTCAGCGACCGTTCCTTCGTGTAAACCTTCACCAATATCTGCAAATTTAAATTTATACATAATTAAAATGCTCCTAATAATGCTGGGTTTTCTAGTAATTTAGTTACTCTAGTTGTAAATCTTCCGATTGTTGAACCATCCACTCATCTATGATCAGCTGCTGTAGTTAAATACATAACTTTACCTGGTTTAACTTCTCCATTTACAATAACTGCTTCATCAATAATTGCTCCAACACCAAGAATACCTATTTCTGGGTAATTGATTACAGGAACTCCATGTAATGAACCAACTGAACCATAGTTAGTAATTGTAAAAGTTGCTCCTTGCATTTGAGAAGGTTTCAATGTTTTTTTTCTAGCAGCACTTGCTAATTCAACAATTTCTTTAGCAATTGAAACTACACTTTTTGTTTGTACATCTTTAATAACTGGTACAAATAGTCCGTGATCTGTATCAACTGCGATTCCCATGTTTACAGTATTTGGATAAACTAATTCTTCAGTTTTTTCATCGTATTTAGCACCAAAAATTGGAAACTCTTGTAATGCTAGTGCTGTTGCTTTAACAATGAAAGCTAAGAAAGTGATTTTTACACCTGAAATTTCAAAAAGATCATCTTTAACTAAGTTTCTGTAATCTCACAATTTAGTCATATCAGCTCTGTGAACTAAATTAACATAAGCAACATTTGCTCAAGAATTTTTCATTGCTTTAGCAATTGCTTTTCTTACGTTATCTACTTTAACTCGTTTAGCTTCAAGTGTTTTGAATGCACTTTCTTTTGGTGCTGAAACTAGTTTTGGAGCAACTGCAACTTCAGCTGCAGGTACAACTGCTGGAGTGTTTTTCTGATTTTTCAATCATTGAAAACGCTCTCTTTTTCTTAATCCTTTAGGCATAGTTGCACTTGCACTAACAGGAGCTGAACTAGCAACTGGAGTTTGTACTTTGTTACCAAATGATAATCCTGATGTTTTAACAATGTCATTTGAAACTGTTAGTGTACCAACTACTGAAGGAGCATCTTCTTCAGCTTTTTTAGGTTCAGCTGCTTTAGCTGAAGAACCTAAAGTATTATCAATTGTGAAAATGTGATCACCAACAGAAATAACTTGAGTATCTTTAATTAATACTTCAGTAATTTTACCACTTGCAGGACTAGGAATATCACTTGTCATTTTTTCGTTTTCGACTGAAAAAAGAGGCTCTCCTTCTTTAACTGAATCACCAACTTTTTTATATACTTCGGCAACAGTTCCTTCGTGAAGACCTTCACCGATATCAGCAAACTTGAATTTAAACATTAAAATACTCCTAATAAATTTGGGTTTTCCAGTAATAATCCAACTCTTGATGTAAATCTACCGATAGTTGAACCATCTATTCAACGATGATCTGCAGCAGTAGTTAAGTACATTACTTTTCCTGGTACCATTTTTTTCAATTTTTTATCTAAAACCGGCATATCTGCGATTGCTCCAACTCCTAAAATACCAATTTCAGGATAGTTAATTACTGGAACACCGAATAATGAACCTACTGAACCGTAATTGGTAATTGTAAATGTAGCATCTTTCATTTGACTTGGTTTTAGTGATTTGTCTCTAGCAGCTTTAGCTAAAGTAACAATTTCTTGTGCTAATTGCACTACAGATTTTTTATCTGCATCGTGAATCACAGGTACAAATAAACCATGGTCAGTATCAACTGCAATTCCAATGTTTACTCGGTCTGGATACACTAGTTCTTCGGTTTTTTCATCGTATTTAGCACCGAAAACTGGATATTCATGAATTGCTAAAGCAACTGCTTTAACTATAAATGCTAAAAATGTGATATTAGCACCAGTCATTTCAAAGATAAAGTCTTTGACACTTTTTCTGTAATCTCATAATTTTGACACGTAAATTTTATGAATTAAATTAACATAAGCAACATTGGCTCAAGAATTTTTCATTGCCTTTGCAATTGCTTTTCTAACATTATCAACTTTAACTCTTTTAGCTGATGAATCATCAAGCAATGGGCTTCTAACGCTAAAGGCCTCAAATTTTGAAGGACTTTTGCTTGTTGCAATTTTAGATGGATCAAAAGATAAAATATCTTGCTCCATAATTTTTCCTTGGAAACCACTTCCGGTTACTAAAGATAAATCTATTTGCTTTTTAGCAGCGAGAATTCTAGCTAATGGGCTTATGCGAATGTTTGCATTTGCCATTAATAGCTCCTTATATTAACCTTTGTATGTTTCAGAAGAATCACGCATCACTTTTGCAATGTGAGCAGCAATTTTATCTTTATTTGGTGTGTGGTATGCTTCTAATTTTGCAAGTGGAACTGTAATGTCAAATCCACTTACTCTTGTAACAGGAGCACGTAATTCATCAAAAGCTTCATCAGCAACTGTAGCCATAATTTCAGCTGCTACTGAAAATGATTTAACTTCTTCAGTAACAACTACTAATCTTCCAGTTTTTCTTACTGATTCAAGAATTGTTGCTTTATCTCATGGTGAAATTGTACGTAAGTCAATAATTTCAGCACTTGGTGCAATACCTTTTTCAGCCATTTCTTGTAATGCTTTAATAGTTTCGTGAACCATGTATCCTCAAGCAACGATAGTGATATCATCACCTTCAGAAACCTTTTTAGCTTTACCAATTTCGATTTCGAAAATTCCTTCTTCAACTTCTTGTTTAAAAGCTCTATATAAGTGTTTGTGTTCCATGAATACAACTGGATCTGGATCTTTAATAGCAGCAATCATTAATCCTTTTGTATCTTCAGGATTAGAAGGGAAAACAACTTTTAGACCTGGAATGTGTGCATATAAAGCTTCAAGTGCTTCAGAGTGGTGTTCAAGCGCTCTAACTCCACCACCAACTGGCATTTTGTAAACCATTGGTACTGTATATCTTGAACGTGAACGGTTTCTGTAGCGAGCTGCATTAGCAAATAATTGTAAGAAACCTGGGAATGAAAAACCTGAGAATTGGATTTCAGCAATAGCTTTATATCCGTATAATCCTAATCCTACAGCTACTCCGGTTTGTGAAGCTTCTGAAATTGGAGAATCTCAAACACGGTCTTTTCCATATTTTTCTTGTAATCCAGCAGTAGCTCTAAAAACTCCACCTTCAAAACCAGCATCTTGACCGTATAATACTATTTTTCTATCAGCAGCCATCATTACGTCGATAGCGTTGTTTGATGCTTCAATGTTATTCATTAAACGTTTAGCCATTATTTAGCTCCTTTGATTTCGGCAAGCATTTTATCTCTTTGCTCTTTTAATTCTGGTGTTAAAGTAGCGTATGTATGATCAAAAATTTCTGTTGGTTCAATTTTTTCAATAACTTTTAGTGACTCTTCGTAAGCTGCTTTAACTTCTTCTTGAGCTTTTAGTAAAAATTCTTCTTGTTGTTTTTTAGAGTAGATTTTGTTGTCAATTAAATATTTTTCAATTCTGTGGAATGGTTCTCACTCTTCCATTTTTTTCTCAACTTCTTCTGTACGATAAACTCTAGGGTTATCACTTGAAGTATGAACACCTTGTCTTCAAGTAACAAATTCAACTAAAACTGGTTTACTTGTTTCTCTAGCATAGTCAATTGCTTCTTTCATAACTTCGTATGAAGCAAGTAAATCGTTTCCGTCAACTCTTACTCCGGCAATACCAGCTGCGTGTGCTTTAGCAGCAATAACAGCTTTAGATTCTAAGTGTCCAGGTGTAGAAATAGCTCATTGGTTGTTATTTACAGTAAAAATAGCTGGTCATTCTTGAATTGAAGCCATGTTCATTGCTTCATAAGTTTCACCTTCAGCTGTTCCACCGTTACCAACAATAGTTACAGCTACAGCTTGTTTTGATTTAGGATTAGCTTTTTTTTCTAATTTCATCCCGTAAGAAATACCTGCTGCATGTGAATATTGAGCACCAATTGTAATAGCAATAGGAGTAACGTTAACTCCTTCAGGAATTCTACTTCCTTCTTCACTACCATTTCAGTAAACCATGTTGTGAACCATAGGAACACCTAACATTAACATTGTCGCATTTGATCTAAAAGCTGGAACCATTCAGTCAATTTTTGGGTCCATAGCCATTGCAGTAGCAACTTGTAATCCTTCTTCACCAAAGTTAGGTGCAAATGTTAGCATTCTACCTTGTTTTTGCAATTGGGTCATGTATTTGTCCATTTCACGTGAACGAACCATGAACTCATATCCTCTAATTAATTCTTCATTACTTAGAGTTGTTTTATTTTTTTTACCCTCAGGAGTTAAATTACCATCTTTGTCTAGATAACGAACTAAATCAGTTTCTTTATCCATAACTTTTTCTGGGTTAACATATTTAAAATTTTTGTTCATAAAAATCTCCAATTTCTATATTTAAGTTCATATTTTCATTATATACCTTGCGCTCTATTTAGAATCAATTTGCTTAGAATAATGAAATAATTTAAGTTGATAAATAAAATTACTATCTTGCTTTATATTGATTTTGAATCAATCTTTGAAAATAAATCAAGATAATAATTTTATAAGTCTAAATTATGCTAATTTAGCTGCTTTTCTCTTTTTTGAAGGATATAAAGCACCTTCTGGTTTTGTTTCATCTACAAACATTAATAATATTGGTAGTAAAGCAATTATTAAGACTAGTACAACAAAGTAAGCTATTGGGCTAACATCAACAATTAAAGCTAAAACAACGTTAACAAGTGTAAATACAATGTAACCCATTCCTCATATTACTCCGAAAAATAATCCGACTTTTTCTGGTGTATTTTGTGGTGCTTCATGCGGACTATTTAATAATACTCCTTGAATTCCTCATAATAAAACACCAAATAAAAAACCAAAAATTAAGTAAACAGATCAGTGGATGTAAGCAAGTGATATTATTGACATAATAAAGAAAAATACCATTAATGCTGTAACTAAAACCATGAAAGGTTTTCTTTTGAATGAAGTTTTATTTCATCTACCAATTGTTAATGAACCTACATATACTCCACCAACAAATAAGATTGATCAAATTGATGTAAGTGTGTTATTTGTCAAGTTTCCGCCAAGTGCAAGTCACTGTGCACTAACTACTGAACCTTGAGAAATTCCTGTAGTTTTTGTTGATCCAAAGAATGCAGGATTGTTTAATCCACCTAAAATAGGAATAACAGCTGCTACAAGTCAAACTGAATAAACAGCAACTCATTTTCAAGTGTTTTTTTCTTTTAGGACACTCATCATTGTGATTTTTGGTCCTTTATCTTTTGCATCGACTGGTTTAGATGTTGTAAAGTTTTTTCCTGTAAATACGTATATTGTTAATGGAATTAGAGTTAACAATGCAAATACTAGTGAAAAAACAAATCAGTTTTCTCTTAAAGTTCTTGCTACTGATGAATCAGTAAATAAAGCAGCCATTAATATAAATGCTGTATTGAATCCATATGGATTTATTGTTGAAATAATCCCTTTTGTAGTTGGATTTTTAATACTTTTTGCAGCTACAGGTTGCAGCAATACAATTAAAGTTGTTCCACCAACTGCAAGCATAGCTCTAAATATAATAAATATAACGAACCCAGCAGTTCCGCCTACTGCATAACCAATTGCAACTGACGGTATAGCCATAGCAAGTAAAATCATGGCTACAAGTGAAGTATATCTATGTGTTATTTTCACAACGGCTCATCCTACTAAAAATGAACCAATTCCCCTAAAGAAAGTTATCCCGTAATTAACAGCTTCATTAACAACTGTATCTACTGGTCCTCCAAAGAAGAAATTTTGTCAACCTCCACTTGCAGCTGTTCCGTTTCCTGCTGTATTTCCTGCAGAAAACCAAGCAGTTACGAATAAAAAGTAACCTAAAAGTAAGGTAGCCCACATCAGCATTCCGCGACCAAAACTTAACTCGGTCACCATTCTTTTCTGGACATAATTTTTTAATTTAACTAACATTAATCTCCGATATCGCAACTTTTCGTTGCAATCTTAATTATAATACTTTTCCTAAGCCTTTAAATCTCAATTGCACTAATTTAATAAGAATGTGGAATTTTTTCACTTTTAAACCGTAATAATTGGTGAAAATTCACAATTTTTATTGTTTGTGTAAAATATTTATTTGTGAAAAAGGTGAATTTTATTTAATTTAAATTGTTTTATTACATTTATGAATTTGCTTGGCAAATTTAGTCGAAAATTTAGTTTTAAGTACTTGAATTTTATTTTTAAATTAGCTTAAAAATGGAAATTTTAAAGTTAGATTTTGCCACCATTTAAATAAATTAATGTTTTTTAAGATAAAATTTATAAGTAAAAAAATTCACATATTCAGTTTATAAAGGAGAAATATATGAAAATAATTTTAGTTGGAGCAAACCACGCCGGAACTTCATTTGTAAGAACGTTTAAGCAATTAGACCCTTCTGCAGACGTTGTGATTTATGAACGTAATGACAACACAAGTTTCCTTGGATGTGGAATTGCCCTTTGAGTTGGAGGAGAGTTTGAAAATCCAGATGGATTGTTTTATTCAAGTCCAGACAAATTAGCAAAATTAGCTGGACGTTGTGACGTTAATGTAAAACACGATGTAACACATATTGATTATGCTAAAAAAGAAGTTACTGTTAAAGATTTAACTACTGGAAAAGAATTTAAGGACACATTTGACAAACTAGTATTTGCTGGTGGAACATGACCTATTTTACCTAAATTTGAAGGTATTGATTACGATGGAATTGTTATTTCAAAAACTTTCCAACATGCTCAAAAAATTAAAGAAGAAGCTGAAAAATCATCAGTTAAAAAAGTAGCGGTTATTGGTGCAGGTTATATTGGTGTTGAACTTGCAGAAGCATTTATCAAACATGGAAAAGAATCAGTTTATTTAATTGATTTAGCTGATAGAGTTGTAAACCGCTACTTCGATCCTGAATTTACTGAAAAAATGCAAGATCAAATGAAAAAACAAGGTCTTAAATTACACCTTGGAGAAAAACTTGTTAAGTTTACATCTAAAGATGGAAAAAATGTTTCAGAAGTTGTAACTGACAAAGGTTCATACCCAGTTGACTTAGTAATTATGTCTGTTGGATTTAAACCAAATACAGAATTATTTGAAGGATTTGACAAAGTACCTAACGGAGCTTTAAAAGTTAATGAATATCAACAATTACTAAAAAACGGAAAAGCAGTTGAAGATATTTATGGTATTGGTGATTCAGTTGCTTTATATCACACAGCATTAAAAGATTACATGCACGTTGCTTTAGCAACTAACGCTGTTAAAACAGGATTAATTGCAGCATTTAGTTTGGCTAAAAAACCTATGAAATTCCCTGGTGTTGCTGGAACAAATGCTATTTCAGTATTCGGATGTCATTATTCATCAACTGGATTTACTGAAGAAAGTGCTAAAGCATTAGGTCTAAAAAATGCAGTATCAACACCTTTATACATTGATAGCGATAGACCTGAATTCATGAAAGAAAAATCAGAAGTTGGAATTAAGATTGTTTACGATAAAGAAACTTTAAGACTAATCGGTGCACAAGTTGGTTCATGAAGTGAACACGTTCATACAGAAGTTGTTTACATGTTTGCGCTTGCAATTCAAAAAGGACTAACATTACTAGACTTAGCATTATTAGATTACTACTTCTTGCCTCACTTAAATAAACCATTTAACTTTATTATTACACCTATTCTTACAGCATTAGGTTTAAAATATTAATTAACTAAAAATAGAACTAACACGCGTTTTATGTCGTGTTAGTTTTTTATATTGCAAAAGAATATATAAAATTAACAATTATTTCTAATTAAAGGAACATTATTTTTCCACTTGAATAATTATTTAATAAATTTTTGTTGTAGTGATAATATTAAATAATTCATCAACCATTTAAGGAAGTGTATATGCAAAATCTTTTAAGTAAATTTAAAAACGCATCTAAAAAAAGAAAACATAATGACATCGATGATCAGATAGTTACCGAATTAGAAAAACAAATATCTTTATGAACTAAAAAGAAAGAAGAATTAACAACTAAATATCAAAATGACAAATCTAATTTAAAAAATAAGCACATTGATGAATGTGATTCGCTAAGTGATAAAAAAGATGATTTAGATTCTATAAAATCAATCATTGAATCTAATGGTTACATTTTGCAAAAAGAGCTTCTTAAAGATAATTATTTGAAAAGTTCGAATGCTATTGATGAATTGATTAAATCGTTACAATCTAGATTAGATAAACACTTAAAATAATTTATTTTTTAATGTCGTTAAACATTTTTACACTATAAATTAATCCTGCTATACCAATATCAAATGAATTATCTAAATAACCATTATGAGAATCTAATATTACTCTTTCATTCAATAACGAAAATACAATATGTTTATACAACTTTGAATATGGTTGTATTTTTTTTACATAATTTGAAGCTACAAGTGCAATTAAATATCCAGCTTTACCTGTAGTTAACGAGATGTTTGAATTGGTAAAATCAGAAAGTGGTGTTGCTAATTTTTTTATTCATGATTCAAATATGTCACTTTTGATAATTTTATTGAAAGCAACTAGTAAAAGAACAAATAGACTGTTCCCGCTTTTCAATGTCAAGTCATTCAAAGATGTGTTAGCATCATAAATAAAGTAATTATCTCCAATATTTTTTGTTATACCACTTAAAAAAATATTAACTATTTTAGGTATAAATTCAGGCGCGTTATTTTTAATTAAAATATAAAAATTTTCAAGTCACAAATTTGCGATTCCATAATTTGTTTTTAAGTCATGAACTATTTTTACAAAGTGATTAATATTGAAATTATTTGATTCTATAAAAACTAGATTGAGTAAATCTTTATAAATAGATTTATGAAACTCGTTTTTTAATAATTCCATAATTTCTAAGGGTATATTCTCGTTTTGCAACATCAAATATTTTTCTTTTAGTATTTTATTTTTTAATTTTCTTAAATCGAGAGAGAATTTATTTTTATTCAATATTGTTTCTAATAAGTTTGTATATTTATCAAAATTACTTTCATCAAGATCAAATGCCATTGTCATAGTTCTAAGTCACAATATTTCAAGATTATTATATTTATGATAATTATCACTTATTAATGAAACATAGTAATTATAAAGATTTGCAGCCGTTTGTCTCATGTTGTTTTGAATTTCATTCAGAACTTTACTGTGTGTACTTGGGTTATATTTATGAATTTTTTCTACATTAGTTAATTTGAAATTTAAAGTATTTTTATCAAGAATTAGATCTTTTACATTTAAGTCATCAAAATAAAATCCAGAACTAAATAGTTCATTAGTAAAGTCAAATAATTTACTTAACAATATAAGGCTGTCGTGTAAATTTTTACTTGTTATTTTTCAATTATACAAATAGCAAAGATCGCTGTAACTATATCCATCAATATTTTTGGTAATTCCTACTAGAAAATTATTTGTATTCATTTTGAATAAATATTCTGGGTGCAAGTTACTTCTTGATAGTAATTCTGAATTTAAAAAATATTTTTCTGAAAAATTAATTGAAATTCTACCGTCATTAGTAACTGTTAAATTACGTAAAACTTTTATAAAAAAATATTGATTATCATTTACTAATTTAGCGCTAAATCCGTGGTTGTCAATATCTATAAAATTTACTAATTTATAAATTTTGTTATCCACTGCCAAACAATAGTCTTTATCCTTTTGCTTAAAAAAATATTTTTGTAATAATTTTCTACAACTTCTTTATTAAATGTATGTAAATCATTTCTAAAATGAAGTGAACCATATTCAAAATGTAATGGAGAAAATTTATTATATTGTTCTCCAATATACAGCTTAGGGTGATTAACGTTCAGTAAAATGTTATTTAGTGATTTTAAAATATTTTGAAGTTCATTTTTTTCAACAATAAAAAGAGTAATTAAATTTCCTGAAAATCAAGGATTGTAATCTTTTTTAAAACTATTTAAAAATTGTTTTCTATTTCTAATCATTTGGAAAGAAATTCTGTTTTGTAAACAAAATTCAATTACTTTTTCAAGCACAAATAAATCATTTTGTGGAAAGGAACTAATATTAATCATCCAGCGATTCTGAGTTTCAGGAATTTTTTTACCAAAATAATATGAATTGTAAAACTCAGTAGAATCACTTTCTTTACTGTACTCATTTAATATTTGTTCTTTGCTGATAAACATATTACCTCTATACAAATTCTTATAAGGTAATTTTACGGTTTTATTTTTTTAGGATGTAATTATAATTTGTTAAATAAAAAAAATATTTAACACTAATTTCATAATCAAAACTAAAAATTTAGACTGATTATTTGTTAAATATTTTTTGAAATTATATTGCATAAATAGGGAATTGATCTTCTACAAATAGCGTAAATATTTTACTTACTTTTAAATCTAAAAGTAGCAATTCCACCATCTTCTAAGAATTTAGTGTATTTAATTTTGGCTTGTTTTCAATCTTCAAGATAATTGTCGTGAACATCTTGAATGTAATTTTCTCTTAAGAAATTTCTGAAAACACTTAATGCATCTAACAATCACTTTTCAAAAATGTCAAATCCTCTTTGTGTAGATAATTTATCTGCCATAATGTGAAATACTTCTGAAGCACGTTTTAATAGTGTGTATTCACTTACATATTTAAACCATGAATTAAAATCAGGGTGGTTTGAAATTACAAAGTGAAATGCTTTTACATCATTTATATTCATTCTATAAAAATCAATAAATTCAACAAGTTTCTTTGCAGAATATTTTTTAGCATCAGTATATAAATCAATATATTTTTGTTCTTGATTTTGTAAGAATTGCACTTCTCGTGAAGTCACTAAATCTTTTTCTTTTAGTTTTGGAGCTTCCATTTGTAAAAGTTCTAAATACATTTGCTTATTTTTTTGTTTTTGGATTTCTAATTCGTAAATTTCTTGTTCGTATACGTCATAATCAACTGTAGATTCTTCACTTTTTATTCCAACTATAACATCAATTTTATCTCCAATAGCAACCATTGTTCCGTTTTTATCAATTGTTTTTATAGCCATAATTCCTCGCTTTAAATGTATATAGAAATATTAAAATTTAAATTAATATACATTATTATATCAAAGCAAAATTATTTATTTTGATTAAAAGGAGAACTGATGCTTTTAGTAAAAAAAATAGAAATTATTAAGGCCTATTTAGGGTCAAATTTGATGGTTAATAGCATAGAAATTAAACCGAATCGACTTTACTATATTATTTCTGATTTTGAAAATTTAAGAAACAATTTTAAATATGCATTTATAAACAATTTAAATTACCCTTCTTTAATAAAAGTAAACAATATTTCTATTTTAGATTTTGATCCTTCAAGATTTGGAATGTTAGATTTCGAAACTTTTTTTAATAACAATGATTTGAAAAATGTTACTCAATTTATTTCTCAATCTATTTTTAAAAATAAAAAAATTAAATCGGTTTTCTTACAGTCTCAAGAATTAATAAATTTTCAAATTAATGAATTGATTTTAAAATCTAACGGTGCATCAGAAGAAGAACTAAGAAATTATAGTATTAAGTTTACAAAATATATGGATCCTCTATTTCATCATCTTGAAGAAGTTTATTCTAGACACAATTACATATTTGATGATTATGATTTCACAAGTAGATATTATTTATTTGCAAAGCAAAATAAAGGGATCAAACTGTATCAATCTGATAATCTTGATACTTTAAAGCTTTCGATAAAAAAATATAGAAACACATTGCTTAAATCGGAATTATTACTTTCACAGCGCAATCAAATAAATCATGCAAAACTAAATTATAAAAAGATTGAAGCAGAACTTTTAGACATGGAAAAAGTGTTATTTTCAAAATATGGACACAATTTCAATAAAGATAAAGGCAATATAGAATTGCTAACTGCTTTAGAAAATAAAATTGTTAATTGAAAAGAATATCGTGAATCATTAATAAATGAATATTTTAAAATCAATAAACTGGAATCTTTAGAATCTACCAAAATTTCAAATTTGACATTTGCACAAAAATTAAAGATTTTTTTAACATTTTCACTTCTTAGTTTTTCACAAATTTTGTTTATTCCAACTTTAAATAAAGAGCTAATAAATGACGAAGAAAGAAATTCAATTTCAAATTTACTTAAATCAGTGTCAAATAATTCGACAATTTTTATTGAAAGCAAAAATTTAAGTGATGTTTTAGCTGACCAATTTAGTATCATAAATATAAGTGAAAATGGTATACAAACACAGTTTGATGCAACCCGCAATAGTGTTGCAATTGATAATAAAACTATAAATTTATGGAAGGATTTAGAATGAAAATAGCAATAGTGGGTACCGGAGCATTTGGTACAGCAATTGGTAATGTGTTATTAAAAAATGGACATAAAGTTCATTTTTACGGAGTTGATCAAAAGGAAATAAGTGATTTAAAAGCCGGATACAATACAAAATATTTTGATGGTGCTAAATTACATCGTAAACCAGATTTAGTAACAAATAAAATCGCTGAAGCAATTACTGGTGTTGATTACATCATTTTAGGAGTTCCTGCTGCTGCTTGTCATAATGTTTTGCAGCAAATTGTTGGGGTACAAAGAAATAGTAAAGTAAATATAGTTAATTTAGCAAAAGGTTGCGACCCATTTACGGGTGATTTATTAAGCAAGACATTGTTAAGAGATTTTAGAGATTCAGTTGCTAATTATGCAATTTTAGCTGGTCCAAGCTTTGCCCAAGAAGTATTTGATGGTTTTTTAACAATGGTAAATATTGCTTCTAAAAACGATGAATTCAGCAATAAAGTTGCAAGAAGTTTACAAAGTGAAAATTTCAAAATTATTAAATCTTCAACTATGGATGAACTTCAGACATATTCAATTATGAAAAATGTTTATGCTTTGGCAACAGGTATAGTTAATGCAGTTTATGAATCATATAATACCTTAACATCAGTACTTGCTTTAGCATTTAAAGAAACCACTAGATATGTATTAGAAACTCAATCTAGAGCACATGCAGAAGTAGATTTTGCATCATTTGGAGATTTTGTTTTAACTGGTACATCATTTAAATCAAGAAACTATACTTTTGGATACGAAATCGGAAAAATTGGTTTAGCAAAAGCATTAAAAAAACATAACAATATAACTACCGAAGGTTATCATACATTAGAAAAAATTGTTAAAAAGCTTGGTTCAGAAATTAATAAATACCCACTTTTATTTTCTTTATATCAGGTTTGTTTTATGTCCAAACCAGCAGATAAATTACTCGATTTTTTATAAATTAAAATCCACTTAGCAATATTGCTTTTTGATATCATTAAAGCAATATTTTTTATTTACCAAATTATTATTTCACACATATTTAAGGAGACACATGAGTGTAAAATTCTTCGCCCTTGGAGGTCTTGATGAAAATGGTAAAAATTGTTATATTATCGAAAATGATAATCAAATTTTTATTGTAAACATCGGAGCAAAAGTACCAATTTCAACTAGTTATGGGGTTGACACAATTACCCCGGATATTACTTATTTAATTAAAAACAAAAGTAAAATTGCTGGTTTATTTATTACAGATACAAAGAATGATTCGTTTTCTGCATTACCTTGATTTTTAATGCAGATACCAGAAATTAAAATTTTTACTAGTCCTTTTAACTATTCAATTGTTCAAGAAAGAATTAGTAAATATCAGTTAGATTTATCAAAAGTTGAGCTTCAAACATTAACTAAAGAAGTTAAATTTAAAGATACTGTTGTAAAACCATTTAATTTATTTGGTTCTATACCTGGTAGTTTAGGATTTAATTTTGAAACAAAACAAGGTTCAATTATTTTTATGAACAATTTTGTTGTTGCTGAAAGTCCTATTTTCGGTCCAACAAATTTAGCTTGAATTAAAAAATCAATTTCAAAAAATTTACTAGCATTAGTAATTGATTCTGGAAATGTAAAATATCAAGGTTCTGCAATAGATAAAATATTTTTACCTACAGAAATAAAAGAAAAAATTAAAAAAGTTAATCCAAATGAAAGAATTGTTATTGCTGCTTATGAAGAAGAAATGACAACTCTTTTAGAAGTATTAGAAATAGCTACTGAAACTTCTAGACCAATAATTGTTTATTCTAGAAGTTTATTTTCACAATTAAATTTACTTAAAAACGAATACTTTGTTAAAAAGCAACCATTTTTAGGAAAAATAAATTTAGTCAACTATAAAAAGATGAACGAAATTGATAATGCAATTGTTTTTGTTACTTCAACTGTTGAAGTTTTATATGAACGCTTCTTTAGAATTGTTGATGATCAAGACACCACATTAAAATTAAAAAGTAGTGATAACATCTTTTTTATTGCCCCACCAATTAATGGAATTGAATCACAAGCAGCTTCTTTATTAGATAAAGTTGCACACATCACCAGAAAATTAACTGTCGTATCTGAAAGCCAAAGACATCAGCACAGACCAGCTTACAATGATATTAGAGAAGTTGTAAGTGCCTTAAAACCAAAATATGTTATCCCAGTTCAAGGACTTTTTAGAAACATGATAAATGTTACAAACGCTATTAAGGATTTAGGTTATAACGAGAGCACTTCAATTGTTTTACAAAACGGTAAAATAGCTGAATTTATTAAATCAACATTAAAATCAAGGGATAAAAAGATTAAAGAAATTGGTGATCAAATTGTAGATGGTTTTGGTCTAGGTGATGTTTCGAGTGAAGTAATTTTTGAAAGAGAAAAATTAGCTAGAGATGGTGTAATTTCAATTGCTGCTTTAGTAGATAAAGAAAAAAATCTACTTGGTAAAATTCATGTTGATTATGCTGGTTTGGCAGATAAAGAAGAACGTAGTGAATTAGATGAGTTAATTAAAACTACGTTTGCTGAACAATACTATGATAATCTTGATCAAAAATATAATGATCTTCAAAAAACTCTTAGAAATAGAATACGAAAAAGAATTTTTAAGAAAACACAAAAAGAACCTTCTATCGTAATTACGCTTTATAGAATTTAAGAAATAGTCACTATAATTAAAATATGAAAAGAAAAAAAAGCGCTTTCAGTTTTGGTAAATGATTAATAAAATTCGTAGCACAAGATTCATATCTAAAAGGCACAATTGTTTTACTGTTTGCCGCGTTTTTAGCAATAGTTAGTTTTTTGCCTAGCGCAGTCGTAATTTCAACTGCATATGGTTATACTTTTGGTTTTCTTTTTGGACAATTTGGATTAATTATTTTCATTTGATGATTATTTATTGGTATTAAGAATTTGTTTTATCGACAAATTCAAAGTGCATACTATAAACAAGGTTCTAAATTTAGAAAATATTGAAACTATGCTAAATTAAGTAATTATATTTTAGTAGCTATTGTTGTGATTTTATTTACTTTAGCAATACAATCGCACGTATTATTTGGGAATTCAAAATATGAAAATACATATTATTTCAATTGATGAATGAATGAATTCACTAATTACCAATATTTAAATTGAATGAATAATCAAGAAACTAGTGCTATTGGGGCAGCTTTACCTAATTATAATAATTTTGGTTTACTAGGTGCGGGAATTGTTACAGCAATTGGTGCAATTTATAATCATTTATTGCTTTATTTATTTGCTTTCCTTGCACTTGGATCTGTAGCAATTTGATTTTCAAGAAGTTACATAATAACTAAATTTAAAAAGGCAAATCAAGAAAAAAAATCAAGTAAACTAAATAAACAATTTGAGCAAAGTGTGCCTAGACTTGAAAAATTATCAAAAAAAGATTTAAAGCAACTTCAATTTGGCAAAGAAGATGAATCAATTGAAGATTTAAATAATAAGTATGATAATCCACACGAAAAATTATCATTTCCTGTTTCGAGCGTTACTCAATTAGTTTTTAGCGATTCTAATCACACAGCTAAAATTAAGTCAATGACGTCAACGTTTGATTTGCTGCCCAATAACGAGCCCAATAAAAAACTGAAAATTGAAACATTCCCAAGCGATAAAGCAATCGGATCACAAATGTACAATGAAAATAAATTTGTGACTAGTGATTTCGACATAATTGGAAATAATCTACAAGATGACATTGCAGATAATGCAACAAAAGAAGTTGCAATTTCATATGAATTTGATGTTGAAAATAAAAATTCAATTACAGGTAGCGAATTTGAATCTAGTATAGAAAGCGAATTTGATGTCGTTGGCAATAGTGAAAATTTTGATAAATCTAGTGTTATAAACGATCAAATTGATAATGATGTCGTTGATAAAAAAAATGATATTACTATTCAAAAACCACAAAATAATGCTTTTTTTGACAAAAATAATGAAAACGGTATTACAATTCAAAAAGAGCAATCCAATAATATTGAACCAGTTGATCGCTCAATAAATAAAGATTTATTTAAAACTACAACTGAAATAAATAAAAAGGATAAAACTGAAACAATTCCGTTTGATGATCCTTTTAGTTAGGAAAATATGCAAGAATGAAAACCATCAAAATATAAAGAAGTTGAAGCAAGTTTAGAAAAGGGATTAAAGTTTGTTGAATTCTACACTGACTGATGTGGTGATTGTAGAGTTATGAAACCAATTGTAACTGCAATTAGAGATAAATATGTTGGTGATGATAGAATTGAATTTATTAAAATAAACGCCGAAGAAGCTCAACAATACAAAAATGAAAATTCTAAATTTAAAATTGAAAGAATCCCAACTCATTTGTTAATTAAAGATGGAAAGATATTAAATAGAGCAATCGAATATATTCCTTCAAGTTATCTTGAAAAGTGAATTACAGATGCTTTAGGAGAAAAATAAAAATGAATCTGCAAGAACGTGTCCAAAAGGTAAGTACAAAACCTGGTGTTTATTTGTGAAAGAATAAACATGGACACGTTTTATATATCGGTAAAGCTAAAAATTTACGTACTAGAATGCTGCAGTATTTTAAAGGGGCAATAAATTCGTATAAAACAAATGCATTAATGAGTAATGTTTTTGATTTTGATGCAATTATTGTTTCCACAAATAAGGAAGCTTTATTACTTGAAAGAAATTTAATACAAAAACACAAACCGTATTACAACATACTTTTAACAGATGATAAAAAATACCCTTATATTAAAATTTCATTAGATGAAAAAGGACTTGAAATTAGTTATCAAAGATTGATAAAAAATAAAGGTGCTAATTCAATCTATTATGGTCCTTTCCCTACTGGTTATGGTGCTAATATGATTTTGCGTCTTTTACAAAGAGACAGCTTTTTTGAAAACGGCTTACCTGTAAAAAATATGCCTTTTAGTTATTGAAAAAGCAAGTTTGATGAAATTAAAAAAACATTGAAATTCAATGACAATGCATATCTAAAAAAGTTAGAAAAAGAAATGTTTGCGCAAGCTGAAGCATTAAATTTTGAAATTGCACAAGAATTAAAAGAGGCAATAAAATTTCTTAAAAATTTAAAAGAAAAGCAAGTTGTTCAGTTAGAAACAATTGCCAATATAGATGTAATAAATGCCCAAGAACATGACGGCTATTTATTTGTGACAGTATTGCTATATCGCTATGGAATATTAATAAATAAAATTGAAGAAATATTAGCTATAAAAACTAATGTTGAAAATACTTATCTTGAATATTTGAATCAATTTTATGACATCCACAAAATTGAAGACAATATTGTCATGGATAAAAAATTTGAACATTTAGATTTTGACTTTGATGAATCAACTAACTTAATTTTTCCAATCAAAGGAATTTATAAAACTGTATTAACAAACGCACAATTAAACACAGATGATTTAATAAAAAATAGAAGTGCAATTATTCTTGCACAAAGTAAATTAATTGAAAAAAGATTAACTTCCTTAAAGGATATATTAGGCAAAAATGATATTTATAGAATTGCTTTAATTGATAATTCGCACGAATCAAATATAAATCCTGTTTCAGCAACAGTATCTTATTTAAATGGTATTAAAAATAAAAATGAATATCGGAAATTTAACTTATCAGAAAATGCTGAGCGAGAAGCAGATGTTGAATACATGAAAGAAGGAAGCAAAAGATTTTTAATACATGCAATTGAAAATAATATTGTTCCAGATTTATTCATAGTTGATGGTTCATATGCTCAACTGCATGAAGTAAAAAAAGTTGCTTTAGAATTAAATTTAAATATAGACATTATTGCTTTATCAAAAGATGAAAATCATAAAACAAAATATTTAATAGATTTAGATGAAAGACAAATTAAAATTTCAGATAAAAATTTATTAAGTTTTTTATCTGAAATGCAAGAAGAAGTTGATCGCTTTGCAAAAAGTCATTATCGGAAAAGAAAAGCACTATTTTCTCTTGAAGGGGATTTACTTAAGTTAGACAAAATTGGTCCTAAAAGAGCTCAGAAGCTTCTGAAGCATTTTGGAAATTATGCAAATATTTATAATGCTACATTTGAAGAATTAGAAAAGGTAATTTCAAAAGATGCAGCAAAAGTCATTGTTGAAAAATTTGGAAATAGATAATAAATTTAAATTGTTTAATTGGTAATTTTGTACAGAAGTTTTTTTATTACTATAAAACCGCGAGAAAATTTTAATTTGCACTCTACATTTATAATAAAATGTGATCATAAAATTAAAATAGGTACATGAAAAATTACTTTATGCTGCGGATATTAGTTCAGACAAATATCCGAACAATTTCTCTATTTTGAAGTTAAAGCAAAGAAAAATGAAGGGGTTTTAATGATTATTATTAAAAATGTAAACAAAAATTTTAAAAATCGCGAGTTGTTTAATAATATGAATCTTGAGTTTAAAAGTGACACTGGATTAATTTTGATAAGTGGTAGATCTGGTAGTGGAAAATCTACAATTCTTAATTTACTTGGGGGAACAGAATTTCCAGACAGCGGTGAAATTTTCATTAACATAGGAAATAAAAAACTCACAATTGATAAAAAGGGTAAATCTGGCGATGTGAAAGTGGATTATATTTTTCAAAATTTCAACCTTATTGAAAACCTTAGTGCATTAAACAATCTCAAATTATCATTAGGTGTTTTAGGGATAAATATTTCCGGTGACCAAATAATGGAAAAAGCAAAAATTTTAAATATCGCAGAAAATCAATTGAAAAGTAAAGTGAAAGATTTATCAGGCGGTGAACGACAAAGAATTGCAATTTTAAGAATTTTGTTGAGAGATCCTGACATTATTTTAGCAGATGAACCAACCGGTAATTTAGATAATCAGAACAGTGAAATTATTTATAATCTATTAAAAGATTTATCTAAAGACAAAATGGTTATTCTAGTTTCTCATGACTATAATCAGGCAATCAAATATGCAGATAGTGTGATAAACATTGAAGATGGTGTTGTTATATCAACAGAACACAAAAACAATTTATTTGAATCAGTAGATAATAGCGAAGTGCTTTTAGGTAACAAAAAAAATTTAGAATCAAATTTAATGACTAAACTTAGACAGTTCAAAATGCTTGCTATAAAAGATTTAGTTGGAAAAAAATGGCATGCATTTTTTTTAATTATCATTACTACATTATGTTTGTTATCGCTTTCATTAATTTTGTCGATTAATTTAAATGCAAACATATTTGTAAACAATTCAAGTATTTCTAATTTTCAAAGAGACGTTGTTACCGCACAAATTAGTAACAATAATATTAAAAATGACATTGACAATAACTATTCACAATTTGGTCTTGAAGAAAAAATCGAACTTTATTCATTGCCGAATGACTTAAGTATCAGTTCCTTGGGTGCAGTTAGAAGAATAGATGCAAATGCATATACACCCATTGAATACAATCAGTTTTTTACCAACAAATTTGGCGAGAAATTTGTTGGTATATGGCCAAATCCTGACGACAATTCTATAGTCATATCAGAAAGGCTTTTTAAAGATTTGTCAATGAATTTGGAAAATAGAAATAGCGTGCAACTTTCTTTATTTGGATCTTCTCAAAGCATTCAATTAAATGTAGTTGGCTATACTAGTTTTACTAATTGGCAAGGAATTGAGCAAAATTTTATATCTAGTAGATTATTAAATGAGCTGGCGAAAAATAATATCGAGCAAAATTATCCTACTCTTTTGGCCAGTAGAGAAAAACCTAGAGTTATTCTTGATGACTCAAAACAAATATACGACATTAAAGCAGTGTTTGAGATTGTTCCACCAAATTTGGAAGCTACTCTAGTCAATGAATTTGACGTTATTATTTCTAGTGATTTAGCAAATGGACAAAATTTAATTAACACAAACTGGCAAACAGATGGTTCATCTTTTCAAAAAAAATGGGATTTTAAAATTGTAGATTTAGATAATAATAGCACCGGGAAAATTTACTTTAAATCATCGGCAATCGAAAAAATGAAAACTCTTGATCTTGAATACATCCAATATTATTTCAATAGTGTTGAAAATGCAGATCGAGCAAGAAATTTTGCAAACACAAATTATTCTGGAACTAATAACTTCTCTCTTATAGAAAATAACCAGGGCACATTTCAGAATTTTGCCCTTCTTAGTTCAATCATTAACATTGTTTTAGTTTTATTGATTTTGGTAATTTCTATTATTTCAATTGTGATGACAATATTTTATTCAAGGATATTACTAGAAAGCAAACAAAAAGAAATCGGTATTTTAAAAGTTTTAGGAAGTTCTAAAAACTTAACTTATTTTTATCACATTAGTACATTTATGTTTATTCTAATTGGTTCTATTGTTTTATCATTAATTTTGTATTATCCTTCTCTATTAATAGTTCAAGCTTTTATGCCTGAATTTGCAATTTCAAATATAAATCAAGGACTTTCAATTACATACTTATTTGCAAGCTGGGTTATTCTGGGCTTGCTATTACTAGTAATTTATTATTTAATTTCAATAAAGACATTTTCTAAGAAAACCGTTGAACTACTAAAGGACAACACATAAATAAAAAACCTTTCAGTTTTAAAATTTTGACTGAAAGGTTTTTAATATTCGTAATTAAATGTGTTTCGCTACAGATTCGAAAGCAGTTTTAACGATTTCTGCCGATTTTTTAACAAGTTTCATTTTTTCGTCAGTTAGACTTACTTCTAAAATTTGTTGAATTCCGTTTGATCCTAAAACAGCTGGTGTACCAAAGTAGATATCTTTAACTCCGTATTGACCAGTTAAATAAGCACCAACACAATGTACACTGTGTTCATCATTAATAATAGCTCTTACAAGTTTTGCAGTAACTGCTCCAACACCGTAAAATGTTGAACCTTTACCTTCAATAATTTTGTATGCTTTTCTTCTAACGTTTTCTTGGATAATATCTTCATCTGCTTTAGAAATAATTTTGTTTTTATTTAAATCTGCATATGGAACTCCACCAGCATTGATTGATTCAAATACTGATACTGATGAATCACCATGTTCACCTAATACAGCACCTTTAACAGTAGCTGGATTTAAATTAAATCTAGATGCAACTTCTTGTACAAATCTTGAAGCTTCAAGTGCTGTACCTGAACTAATAACTTTGTTTTTATCAAAACCAGTTACTTTAGCATAAATACCTGTCATTACATCAACTGGGTTAGAGTTAATAACTGTAACTCCATTGAAACCTGATTTTTTAACTGATTCAGCAATGCTTTTCATGATTTTTGCATTATCTACTAATAATTCTAATCTTGTTTCTCCGTGTTTTTGTGGTCTTCCAGCTGTTATAACAATAACATCAGCATCTTTAAGGTCACTATAGTTATATAATTTTGTGGTTCTACCAGAATCCATTACTGATAATGAGTCTTCTAAATCCATTGCATTAGCACCGGCTTTTTGCTCGTTAATGTCAATAATTCCGTATTCTGCAGCTAATCCCATTAAGTGTGCAGCAGCCATAAAAGATGTACCAACAAGCCCTGTTCCTATTACGGCCACCTTTTTACTTTTAATTGTATGATTCATTCTTTCTCCTTAAATATAAATAAACTAAAAATAATTTAAATTTGAATTTACATAACGTAAATACACTTCAAAACATATTAAATTTAGTTCAAATATATTTTAACATATCGATTTTTTATTGTTGTTGTTTGGACAATATGTGGAACAAAAATGGAAATAAATGAATATTTTTTTCATGATAATCTTGTATTTGAAAATTGATCTTATTGAGAATTAGAATTTTTTAAATTGATCTCTTATTAAATTATTTTAATAGAATTTTTTTTGGCAATTTACATTTTTTAAGTAGCTAAATTTTTCAATTTCAAAAAAAGCGTGATAATTTTAAATTTCAAATATTAAATTAACTTTTATCACTATATCAAAATCTTTTGGAACGATTGATTAAAAGAAAATGTTTGTAAAAATTTAAATAAATTTGTGGAAAATTTCCATATACAAATTTTAAAATATGTCTTTCATTTTCAAAATATATAAAATATATTTGATAGGTATTTGCATTCCTATCGATAAAAAAGGTAAATTATGAAAAGAAAAATTTTAATTATATCATCTTTAATATCTGGAGCAGTATTGGCAGGAATTGGAACTTCAGTCGCTGTCCCAGTAATTACAAGTTACAGTAATAATTTAAATATTCAAAATAATGTAAATTTTGAAAAAGCAAAAAACATTTATAATGATATGTTTATAAACAATTATGGCAATTCACAAGCTACTATTAATTCGAATTTCAACAAAGTTGCCGACAATAAAATAATTATAAATGCATCAAGAGAACAAGAAACAAAAATAATTGATTTTATGTCAAATATAATGGTGGCAAGTGAATCGAATGATTTTGGCATTGATAAATTTATCAATATTGCTAAGAGTATGAATTTAAATATTGATGAAAACGAAATCAGAAACTCTATAAATGAATATTCCGCTAACGAAAAGAGAGAAATCCCTATTCAATTAACTAATTCGGTGGAAATTGAGAAAAGTATATTATTTCGTTCTAAGGCTAAAGATCTAAATGATGCAAAATATGAAATTAATAAATTTATTGATGTCTTAGTAGGTGCGGTAGCAATATCATGAACAGTTGCGGCGGGTTATTGAGCTGCTGCGTGATTTTTTGGCTTATCAATTCCTGCTGCGGTCGCTGTAAGCGCGTTTGCAACAGGAGCAACTGCGGCACTAGTGGTGATAAAAAATGAATATAATAATTTACAGGACAATTTAAATAAGCTATTAGATAACGCAACAAAAATCACAAACACATCAATTGAATTATTGGAAGCTGTGAATGGACTATTGGGGATAGCAATTAGTCTTGGTCAAGCGTCAATTGGTCTACAACCTTTAGCGGCTGCAGCGGTTTGAGCACAACCTGCGTTAGTGGTTTTAATGGTTGCTTTAGGGACATTTACAATAACAATGGGACTATTCCAAGATAACATACATTCAATAATTAATAGTATTAACAAATAGAATTAAGAGCCAAGGTTTAAATTCATGAATATAAACAAAATAATTATTCCTTATTTAGTGTTTGCTTTTTTAATTATTGGTCTCTTTAATTTATTGTATGTTTTTTATTTCAGAAATAGAAATAGAACGAACAGACAAAATAGATTCCCAGTTGAGCCAAAAATTGTTGTTTCAAAAAGCTATTTTTACATAACTCCAACATATTTACATTGTCAATTTTTACTTCATTATTTTTGATCTTCCTATCTTGTTTACGGAGAGAGCTATGAAGTTGTTGACAAATTTATAATTCAAAATTCAGATAAAAACGAACAATTTTCTTTATTGGTTTATTCTCTTGTTAGTGTAGCTAGTTTTATTGTTTTAATTATGATAATAAATTACATCATCGGCTATTTAGATTACAAAAAATACCTTAATATACAAAACGCCATTCTTTCAGATCATCAACTGGTAAGCAAAGTAAAAAACTTTAGTGAACAAAAATTTGATCCAAACAATTTGAAAAGATCATGAACACTTTTTTGATTATTATCTAAATATAACAAATTTTTGCTTTACAGAAAAGATGTCTCCTTTAATAAAAAGTACATGAAATTAGGAAATTATGCATTTTGATTGAACACTTATTTAATATTTCGAAAAGATAATAAAGTTAAAAACACTTTAAACTATTTTATAGCAGAGGCAGCAAGAAATTTATTCTCATCACAACAAAAAAACTAAGCAAATTATAAATTTATGCAAATTTAAAATAAATAAGTTAATATTTTGGATATCAATTCAATTTAAAAATTTGTTAAAAATCACCACAATTATTAGGAGAACAAAATGACACAACTAGAAATAAGAAATGCATATTTATATCCTGTGATGATTCCGTATTTAATAATCGTTGCCCTGGTTCTTGCTATTTTCAATATGCTTTACTTTTTAGTTATCAAAAGAAATAATGCAGCCAATAGGCAATTACTGTTTCCGAGAAATATCACAATCGTAGTATCTAAATGGTGATTTATAAACTCTACTTTATTTTTTAATTGAGGTATAGGAATACTTTACGGTTTTTGTACATACTTAACATATATTTTTTTTATAAATCAAAATTTTGGTGAATTATCAAAATCGGACATTTATTTTCAATTAAAATTACTTTCATTTGGTTTTGCTGGTGCAAGTGGTTTTGTTGCGTTACTATTTATAATTAATTTTGTAATTGCTATAGTTCATTATAAAAAACATAAACCACTATTAAAAACAATATTGGCTGATTCAGATTTAATTAATAAAACTGTTTCATTCAGTAAATCCAAAGTTACCTATGGAAATATTTTTATTTCAAAACGAATATTCCAATTTTTAAAAAAATATAGATTATATTTATTTAAAAATGAGTTCCTAAAAATGATAAATGCATTTTTTAGAATTAAACCTCCAACTTTTCAGAAAAAATATTTGAGAATGGGAACATATATATTTTGATTAAACACTACATTGTTATTCATAAATGAAGAAAAAGCAAAAAAAACTTTACATTATTATGTCACAGAATTATGTAAAGATCTAATTAGATCAGAATCTGGTATTGTAGATTAATCAGAAAATTAAAAAAATTAACGGTTACTTCTATTATGACCGTTAATTTTTTTAGTTTCTCATTTTACTGGATAATTCCAATTAATTTGGTATTTATTCCTTGTCCAGAATACAGTTCTTTCATAGCTTGAGCATATGAAGTTTTTTGACCTTGAAAACCACCCATAATTATGTCGTAAGCTGGTGTAACATAACCATTATAGTTGGCATGTGTATAACCATTGCTCTTTAAAGCAAAAGCTAAATTACTTTCTGAACTAGAAGAACCAAGTGCATGTATAGCTACAATCTCATCATTTTCATTTGTGACTTTACTTCCACTTGAACCACCATCTAAACCACTATTAGAAAAAGAATACACTAAAGCTCATGGAGTATATGGTGTTCCTTTATATGATGTAGAAAAATAAGGTAATATTAACAATGCATCCCCAATACCTTTAGGCGAGTCTAATTCAAAGGTGTTATAAGATGTTACTGATTGTGTTAATTTATCACCTAGTTGGTAATTGTCAACAATAGAATCTAATTCACCTTGAGCTAAAGATGTATCATATTTTTTTAAACCGTCATTTCCTCCAAAAACACTCCTGTTAATTTCGGGTCTTCCGTTTGGGAATCCAGAAATATAGAAATTTACATTTTTGGCATTAGGATCAGATAAATACGGTGTTTGTAAGAATTTATTTTGTTCGCTTGGTGCTAAATTTGCATAATCACTTGTTGCTTCTTGAGCGGTTTCTGAATTAATAAATTCAACTTCTATAACAGCAAAATCAATCATCTCTTCATATAAAGATGGATTTCAATTTTTGGGACTATCAACTAAATAATCAACACCTGCGTAAACTGTTTTAGGAATCGATTTTAAAAGTGCAGGAGCACCGCCAACTAGTTGATTACTTGAATTGTAATTTCCTGTTACATATGATTTAGCTAAAGAATAATCACCAGCTTTAACTTCATCTTTATAAGTGTTTTTACCAATGTCTCATTTTGTCATTACAAATTCTTTTGTAAATAGAAGCCTTGCATTTTCATCTCCAGGATTTCTTAAATTATTAGCAACGTGCAAATTAGTAGCTATATATCATTTTGTTGGATATGTGCCATCATTTGGAATGATGTAATCCAAAATTCAACCTGTACCTAAAACCGTTGAATTTGAAGCAGCATTACCTTCATTTGATGTGTTCTCAAATCTTAAAGCAAAACTTGTTTTGAAGTTTTTGGCATAGTGTTCATTTGGAGCAAATCATTCTTGATTAGCTTCAGTAGTGCTCTGAGTTGGGAACCTTGGTCTGTCAGAATAACTTTGATAAACAGAAGGTCAAATTAATTTATTTTCAGAACTAATATCTGGATTTGGAATAGTTATTCTAAAACGTTCACTACTTGAATCTCAATTTCAAGTATTTAAATCTTTACCTGCATTAGGATATTCATCAAAATCGAAATCGTATGAACCAAATAAATGACCACAACTCGTTGCAGCTATTGCACTGATTGCTACTGTTGAAGTTGCAATTGTTCCTAAAGCAATTTTTTTAAATTTACGCATTATCCACCTCACTTAATTACCGATGGCAGGCCTGCTGGGTATATGGCAGTAGAATTATCATCAACAACAAATAAAGACATATAGTATGATTCATCAATTATGTTTAAAAAGCTCTTTATTCTTAATGAAAAAACAGTTTTGAAATTATTTACATTTTCAGGACTAAAAACGAATCTAGACCCTAATGGTTCAGAAGCATTTATGTTAATAGATTGACCAGCCGTTAATAAATATTTAAACGAATAAATGCTATTTAACAATCTTGCTTTAGCTTCATTGTCAGTAGATTTAATTAGTGTATTTATTTCTTCGTTAGTTAATTTTATACCATTAAAAATGTAGTAATCGCTTTGATATATAGTAAGTAAAGATTTAGCAGATTCAATTGTTAATGTAGGATCATAATTTTCTGGTAATTCAACACCTATGCTTTGCGCAGTAATATTTTTGAAATATTTCTGACTTAGACTATTATTTTTTAAAAATACTCTATACATAGTTTTATTATTGTTTGATGAATCTTTATAGTGAATGTAACCGAATTGCAATTCTGCTGCTGCATTATCAGCTAGGTTTGCTTCGCTTGTCATTGTATCATTGAAAAATTGAAAAGTAAAAATTGATTCAATCAAAGCTTTTCTATCTGAAACACTATCTGTTTGTGAATTAAAATTAACTAAAAGTTCAAATTTTTCTTTAGTAAGTTCAATTCTATTTTCAGAATTAAAAACATCTAAATTGGGTTCCATTTGAATTAGACCATGAACAATTTCAAAATTACCAAGTCTATAATCTGTAATACAAGAAACGCTTGAAACAGCTGTAATTGCAGTAGATATCGTTAATAAACTTGACAAAAATAATTTCTTTTTTAAACGCTTTTTCATGTGTTTATTATATATTTCATTCCGTTTTGTTTTAAATAATAAATTCATTAGTATAAGTTGTTTTTTCATAAGTGTTTTACGTAAAATCTATAATAAAAAAGAACAACTAAATGTTGCTCTAAAATTGTATTTTACCGGGCCGATTTTTCATAAGGTATTCCGGCAGCTTTAGGTGCTTTAGTATTTCTACTGAAAAATACAAGTAAAAATATTGAAATTATGTAAGGAATCATTAAGTAAATTGGTCCTGCAGTAGCTGAATTACTTGAAGCAGAATTTGCAAGTGAATAAATAATAGCAAATCCCATTGATACTACAACACTTCAGCTTATTTTTCATTGTGACATGATCATAATTGCTAAAGCTAAGAAACCAAATCCTCTAACTCCACCACTAAAAGTTGAAATTCCAAATAATTGAATTGCAATTGAACCTGCAATACCAGCAAGGAATCCACTTATAAGGACTCCCTGTCATTTATATGAATTAACATTTATACCAGCAACATCAGCTGCTTGAGGATTTTCTCCGATTGATTTAAATCTTAAACCTCATTTAGTTTTTGTTAAAACAAATCATGAAGCAATTGCAATAATTACAAATAAGAATAATTTTAAACTAACTAAATTCCCAAAATCCGAACCAGTAGATGAAACAACTAATGCTAATTCAACTAATCCAGTTGTTCCGAAAGTTTTAGGTGTTAAAGTAGTACTTACTAATGTTGGAACTGTTATTAAAATAATTCAAGCAAATCCAGTTGCTAATAAATTAATCGCTATACCACTAATAATATGATTACCTTTTAGTTTTATTGTTATAAGGCCGTGGATGCTTGATAAAATTGCGGTTAAAATAGCAGCTAAAAAGAGCAGCGGCAATTGCATAAATATCATTCCTGATAAATTATTGGTGCCTACTTCAAAATTGACTATCATGGCAAGCATACCATAAATTGTTGCTCCAAAAACCATCATTCCGTCAATACCAATATTTAAGATTCCGACTCTTTCACTAAATATTCCAGAAATAGATGCTATTCCTAAAACAGTGACAATTGCAAACGCGAAAACAAAAATTTGACTAATCATTATTTCACCAACCTTGCTTCGTTACCCAATTTAGAAAGTTGTTCTAATTCGGCATTTCATCAGTTTTTATATTCAGCTTTTGTTTCATTTTTAGCGAATCAAACATTTCATTTTTTGGCATTTTTTAATCACGCTTTATTGTGAGCATGTAACATGTTATCTTTGTGTGAATTAATTAATGATCTAACTAATTTTCGTTTTGTTTTCATTTCGGTTTTTAAATCTTTTAGATCATTAGCTCCTAGATTATCTAGTTCTAAATTTAGCTTTTTAATTATTTGTCCAAATTTTTCTAAATTGTCAATTTTTTCTTCTTTTGATACTTTAGATGAAGATGATACATATTTATCGTGAGCTTCTTTTTTGTGTTTTTGAATAACTGAAATTTGTTCGCTATTAAGTTTAAGTTTTTCTTGAATCATTAATTTGTTTTTCTTGTATCTTAATTTATAAAACATTTTTAGAATTTTAATTTTTTGACCAAAGCCAATATCTGCTTTATCTAAATTTTTCATAAACGTGTGTTCATCTACATCAAGATAAGAATCTAATTTTTTAACAATTTTTAAATATTTTTCTTGAGAATTTTTCTTAGTTCAAGCCCCGTATTTATACTTGACATATTCTTTATGAATTCAATAATATGGTCTAATATTTCCAAAAACAACAGCAATAGCAATGAAGAACATCAAGAAACCTACAAGAACAAAGTAATATTCTGAAGGGGATGTTCCAACATTTCTAACCAAAATGTTTTGAACACCCACTTCAAAAAATGCATATAGAACTGAACTAAAAATTATCCCAATTGGATTGTTATAAGCAATTAATGCAACAGATATAGAGTTAAACCCAGTAATTAATGGTGAACCATCAAAGGTAAATAAATATTTATAGAAAAGGAAATAATAGAAACCAGCTACTCCTGCTAAAAATCCTGAAATGGCAAATAATGAAATAGTCATCATTTTTTCATTTGTCCCACCATATTTAGCAGCATTTGGATTTATTCCTAACATTTTAATTTTGTAACCAGTAGCAGTAAATCTAAGTACAAAGAAAAATAGTATTGCACAAATTAAAGCTGTACTTAAAAGTAATGCAAGTGCTGATGAAGAATTTGTAAATAAAGTTACTGAATTATCTACTCCCATTATGTTAGTAATTTGAACTGTGGATACTCCAGATGTAGCAGTAAACAATGTATTACCTTCAGGGCTTGTTGCATTTCTAAAAAGATATTGAGAAAAGTAGTAAATAATTCAGTTAAACATAATTGTCGAAACAACTTCATGGACTTTAAAAAATATTTTAAGCGCTGCAGAAGTGGCAGCAATTAATGAAGCAGCTAATGTACTTACAATGAAAGCCACAACAATTGTTCCGCCAGATGTATTTGCACCTGTAGAAGTTATAATAACAAATGTTAATGCTCCAGAAATCATCATTTGTCCTGGCACACCTATGTTAAACAAGCCTGCCTTAAAACCAATTGCAATGGCTAAACTTGCAAAAATATAAATTGCAATTAATTTTATAAAATTGTCTCTAAAAATATTTAGGGAGTTGTCAATAAGTCTTTCTATGATTGCATCTACACTAAATTCACTTAATGAAATAATTATAAGTGTAGCTACAATTCCTAAAACAATAGCTATTAATGAATTGACAATTTTTCTTGAAGCTGATTTATTTTCAAAACTAAAAATGTGAGTCGAAACTTTATTGACAATATTGTAAAAACTCTTGCCAGTTTTTTGAGAAACTTGGTTATTTTCAGTCATTATTTAGCCCCCGCCATCATTAATCCTATTTCAGTTCTATTTACTTGCGAAATAGGAATTTTTTTACTTAATTTACCTTCATGTATTACGGCAACATTATCAGCTAAAGCTAAGACTTCATCTAGTTCGTAACTAATTAACAAAATAGCTTTATTTTTTGCTTTTTCTTCAAGTATGTAATTGTGAATATTGTTTATAGCTCCAACATCTAAACCTCTTGTTGGTTGAACAACAACAATAAATTGATGTTCATCTAATATTTCTCTACCTACAATTGCTTTTTGTTGATTTCCCCCAGAAAGTGAGCGAGCCATTGAAACACCACTTCTAGCTCCTCTGACATCAAATTTAGATTCAATTTGTTTGAAAAAATCACTTACGTTTTTCTTTAAAATGATTCCAAATTTAACAGTATCTGGATTTGATAGTTTTCTAATAACTGAATTATCTCGGATATTAAAATCTAAAACCAATCCATATTTATGTCTATCTCCAGGTATGTAACTTAGGCCGTATTTTTTTCTTTTACTTACTGATAATTGAGAAATGTCAATCATTCCATCTTTAAGAGATGTGTGCGTTTTAGGTCTTGAAAAATGTCCCTTTGAAAGTTTTTTTGTTGATTTTAAAATTGAGTATCTTGTTTTTGATCCATCATGGTTTTTTCTAAAAAAATCTAGAACAAAATTTTTATAATCTCGCGATAGTCAAAAGTTCATAAATTCAAGTATTTCATACATTTTTTTATTAAAAGCTGATTTTTCTCTTTTAATGACCTTTTTAGCAACTTCATTATCTTTAGAATAAGAATAATAATCTTTAAATGAAATTCTTCCAGTAGTAGGTTTAATTAAACCTCCTGCAAGAAATTCTAATTCTTCTTGACCATTTCCTTCAACGCCAGCTATAGCTAATATTTCTCCAGCTTTAATTTCAAAATTTAAATTAGTCAATTCCTTATTGCCTTTTGCAAAAACATTTTCGAATTCAACAATTGTTGGATTCTTTTCAAATAAAATTGATGAATTGTTTTTAGGTAATACAACTTTTTCGCCAACCATAGCAGCCGACATATCTTCAGGATTTACTGATTCTAATGAATCAAACGTTTGTATTACTTTACCATGTCTAATTACTGTAGCTCGGTCAGAAACTTCTTTGACTTCATTTAATTTATGACTAATAAATAAAATTGTTTTACCAGCATCTCTAAATGTTTTAATTGTTTCTAGTAAGCCGGTAATTTCTTGGGGCGTCAAAACAGCAGTAGGTTCATCTAAAATTAAAATATCAGCATCTCGATAAAGCATTTTCATTATTTCAACTTTTTGTTGTGTAGCAACTGTTGCTGATCCAGTTTTTTGGTTTAAATCAAAATGTAAATTATATTTATTTTGAATTGCTTTTATCTTATCTGCTGCTGATTTAGTTGTTAAAATTCCACCAGCTAATGTTGTTTCATTTCCAAGAATTATGTTTTGCAAATTTGTGTAATTGTCTATCAATTTAAAATGTTGGTGAACCATGGCAATACCTAAATCATTTGCTTGATTTGGGCCTTTAATTGCAGTTGGATTTCCGTTGATTAAAATTTCTCCACTTGTTGGAGAATACAAACCAAATAAAATTGACATTAGTGTTGATTTTCCAGCACCATTTTCACCAATTAATGAATGAACAGTTCCTTTTTCAACAGCAAAAGAAATATTATCATTTGCTTTAATTCCAGGGAATTCTTTAGTTAAATGTTTGAATTCAATTGCGTAATTTTTCATATTAGCATACCCCTATAAATTTATATTTACAATTATAAATAAAAAACGTGACTATGAATCACGAATTTTAATATTAAAAGATTTTTAAAACTTTTTATTTTTAAAAGTTAGCCTTAATAAAATCTACGTAGAAGAATACTTCTTCAGCAGTACCTTTTTGTGCATAAGTAATACCACCAGAAGCTGCTGCATCAGCAAGGAATTTAGCTCTACCGGCATCTAAAGCTGCTTGAGCAACTTGGTCAGCTGCTGAAGGTAAATAAGTTTTGGTTACTCCAACGAAGTCTCTAGAAACTCCTTCTTTAAGAGCACCGTTTGTTGTGCCATCAACAAATCCAGAAATTTTAATTAGTTCATCAGTATAAAAACCTACAGCTAAAGGAGCCAATACTTGGTAAAGTGAAAGTCCAATATTTTTAGTTACAGATGAGAAAAATAAGTTTCTACTTGCTGCAAATGAAAGAGATTGATCGGCATCAACACCAATAACTTTAGCTTCTGAGTTGTTTGCAGTAATTGTTTCAATTACTGTCCCAGTAAACGGACCTGATACAGAGAAAATAAGTTGTGGTTTTGAAGCTGCGTTTACAACACCTCTTACTTTTGTACTATTTTCTTGAACACTTGGATTGAACCCAGTATCTAATCGAACACCTTTTGCATATCATGTAGATTTTAGAGTTGGATTTTCACTATTTCATTTAGCTGCACCCGCTAAATAACCATCAATAAAGTCAGTTACTCCAGGGAATTCGGCTCCCCCGAAAGTTGCTAAAACTCTTTTTGAAGCATCACTAGGGTATGTTTCTGCTAAATATTTTCCTGAAGCATATCCGGCAATATAGCCTGCTTCTTGAGTTTTATAATTAAGTGTAATTATACGGCCAGGAGCAACAGCAGGATCTGCAGATCAATCAATTCCTATAACAGTGATTTTTGCAGCATCAAAAGATGCTTTATTGCTAGCGATTTTATATCAATTTGCAAATGCTGAACCGTGTTGGAATCCTGATAGAACTCAAATATTTTCACCGTTTTTTAATCCAGCTGTATATGTATTACCTAATGATGTATCATCTGATGCAGGTTCATCATGCGGAGTCACTGATATTTTTGCATCTGGATTAAGTTCAACAATTTTGTTATTTAACAAAACAGCAGCTTCATATGATGATTGATTAAATGATTTATCAGTAACTGCTCCACCTGCTGTAAAAATTCCAATATGGAATGTTTTTAGATTTGCAATATTATCAGTAAGAACTTTGTTAGCAGCTGTTTCAATGGTTGAACCAGTAATACCAGTAATTGTTTCAGTTAAGTTTATTATTTGCGCTCTGTCGGTTTTGCCTTGACCACAACTTATTGCTGCAATTGCAACACCAGCCATTGCCATAGGAGCTACTCCAATAAGTAGCATTTTTTTGAATTTAATTTTCATATTCACCTTCCAAAATTAATTTTCTATTTAGTTGTCTAATTTGAGATCATTTGTCAAAATAGCCAAATTAATCTACAAGTGTTTCAACATAAATATTTTAACTTATTTTAAAATTTAAATTTATGGATTTTTGAAATGTGCAAATTTTGTGGAAATTTGTTATTGTTAAAATAAAGCGAAATTCCAAGTTTATTTTGAATTCAAATTTATTGTATATTGCTTAATTTATTAATCATTAACGGTAATTCAGTTTCAATATCAATTAAAGTTGCACCGCTTGCCTTTGCGTGCCCGCCACCTCTAAATTCAGCTGCAATTTCATGCAATTCAGGTCCGGTAGAACGCATTCTCACTCTTCATGATTTATCTTCTTGTTCAACTAAAAATAATCAGATGGTGTAATCTTCAATGTTTGCTAAAACGTTATTGTAACTAGCAATTTCAGTTTCGCTCATTTGAAATTTTTCTTGTAATTCTCTTGAAGCTTTGAATACTAAAATTTTATTATGCACTTCAAAATTTGAAAGCACATACCCAGAAAATTGAATACCTTTTAAAGTCTTTTTATAAAGATTTAAATACAAATTGTTTACATCAAAATCAAATTGCAATAATCAAGATCCGTAGGTTTGTGTCATTTGACGTGCGCCGGAATATTGATATCTATTACTATCAGTCATAATTGCAAGATATGTTTTTAATGCTGCTTCTGAATCCATTTTCAATTTTTGTTCATAAGCAAATTGGGCAACCATTTCTCCAGCTGCTGCTGCATCTGGATCTACTCATGAATATTTATAAATTTCATTTTCCTTAACTTCGTGGTGATCAATTCTTGCTCTTGCATTAAATTTATCAGACATAAATAGTTCTTGATTTTCAATTCGATCTGGTTGGCTTACATCAACTACAATAGCCAAAGAATTAGTGAAATCAATTGATTCAATAGGATCAAAATGTCATTGTAAGAAATGAAAATTTTCATAATTTGAACCAACAACATAAACTTTCTTATTTGGTCAATTTAGTCTTATCATTTGTGCTAATCCCGCTTGAGAACCTAAACAATCACCGTCCGGTCTAGTATGATGAAAAACAACTATATTGTCGTGTTTTTTAATTGCTTCAAAAATTATTTTGCTATTTCCGATTATTCTATTATTCATATTTTTCTCCTTTAATATACATGTAAAGATCATATATCTGGTTTACATCTAAATTTTGTGCTCTTACATTTTCAGATAAATTTAAATCTTGACAAAATTGGCTAAATAAAGATTGACTCATTAAATCTTTTACGTTATTTCAAAGAGTCTTTCTTCTTTGCCGAAAAATGTTTTTAACAAATTCCAAAACATCTTTTATGTCAAAATCTAAATCTAATTCAAGTTTGTTTAATTGTATTACCATTGAATCAACTTTTGGACTTGGATTGAAATGTTTAGCACTAACATTTGTTATTAATTCAACATCGTATAACATTTGTAAGGAAACAGACAATTTAGAATACTCGCTTTGCCCAGGAAGCGCCAATATTCTTTGTCCCACTTCTTTTTGAACCATGATTGTAATCTGATCAAACTTTTCATAATTGTCAATCAGTTTAAAAATAATGTCACTTGTGATGTAATAAGGTAAATTTGCAACAACTACTCACAACCCTTCTAGTTGTGATAAATCAGCTTCTAAAAAATCTTGATTAATTAATTTGAAATTATCTGCTTGTATTGATAAATTCAAAACATTAATCATATCAGGGTCAATTTCGTATGCAATTACTTTTTTAGCTGATTTAACTAATTCTTTTGTAATTGCACCTTTGCCAGGTCCTATTTCTAAAACATTATTGTTTTCAATATTAGCTGATTCAACAATTTTGTTTATGTGCTTTTGGCTAACCAAAAAGTTTTGTCCCCATTTCTTTTTTGCCATTAGATGTTGAAAACCTTTTTAATATTTCTTCTAATAATTTTAACTACTTCTTCAACTTCCAGTTCCTTTACTTCAGCTATTTTAGCTACTACGTGTTCAACGTATGGACTTGTATTAGTTTTTCCTCTAAAAGGATTAGGTGTTAAATATGGCGAATCTGTTTCACTAAATATTTTTTCAATAGGTATTAATTGTAATGATTCGCGGTTTGCAAAAGCGTTTTTGAATGTAATAATTCCTGAAAAAGAAAAATATAAATCCATTTTTAGTTTTAGTAATTGTTTTGTAATTTCAGCATCTCCACTATAAGTGTGGAAAATATAAGTTAAGTTTTTAAATTCATTTTTAGTAATTATTTCTATAACTTCATTAAATGCATCTCGAACATGCAAAATTACTGGTATATTTCATTTTTTAGCAATCAATAATTGTGCTTTGAAAATTTCCTGTTGCTTTTCTAATGCTGGATTATCATCGTAATATAAATCGATTCCGACTTCTCCAATAGCAACAATTGAATCATCCATTGCTTTATTTAATTCTGATATAGCATTTTCTTCTTCAGCATTTGCAGGATGAATTCCCAAAACGGGATAAACTTGTTTAGGGAATTCTTTGCAAGCTATTTTAATTTCTTCAAAATCTGAAACTTCCGTACCTACAAAAAAAATTAATTCTAGTTTTTGTGTTTCAAATCATTTTCTTATTTCTGAAATTGGGTCATCCCAATATTCTTTTAAGGGATGGGAATGAATATCTGTGTATTTAATCATTATTTAATTATATGCTAAGGCTGATGTCAACTGGTCCTTTTATAATAAAAAAGCTGGCAGGCCAGCTTTTCGATACTAATCTTAAGTGTCTTTTTTATTTGTTCACTTTAGTTCTTGTTCAAATTCAAAAACATTGTTTCTTGTTGTTGCTAGGAAATAACCTGGATTAGGTTCTCCACGTAATTTGTATATATTGCGAACTGCATTATATCTTTCTTCAATTGTATTGCCACTAACTTCATTGAAAAAACCTTTTCTTTGTTGCTGTGCATAAATAAATGAATAGCCCATTGGGATATATGTGTAATATTCAATGCTGTTTGGGTTAAATTGAGAATTAGTTAAAATTCCACTAGCATTTGGAAATGTAAGACCAGCCTTTACAATTTCATTAGAATAATTGTATGCAAATCCAGTTGAACCGTCTTTGTCATAAAATACTTCTCCAACGATTCTTTCAAACGATCTAGAACCGTCCGTTACAATTCTGACTGCATTTCCAACTGGTATTTGACTTAAGCCAAAATCGCTTGACATGTTAGCAAATCTAAATTCAATTTCTCCAGACTGCGTTCCTTGAACATTTTTTTCTGGTGTATCTATACTAGAAATTCTAACACTGTATTCTTTACCGTTTCGTAACACCATTGAATTATCGGTTTCACTTGTTACAACGAATCTAAATGTATCTCCATCTGCTCATCTGACAATTGTTCCATCATAATATTTACCTTCAAATTTAGACCAATCTACAGGTTTTATAACTGTTTTTGATTCATCAATTGTGCTGTCGCCCCGTGTATCGTTATTGCATGAAATAGCAGCAATCGGAAATATAAGTGATGTTGATAGTAACCCTACTGTTAAAAAGAGTTTTTTCACTTTTATCCTTGTTTAAACTGTATTCTAAATGATTCTAAAAATTTATCAAATTCTTGTATACCACCAGCTTTTGCATTAGAAATTGTTGTTTCTAAATCATTTCGGAATCTATCGCTTAAAGCGTCAATTGATTCACTAAAAATTCTGTATGATACTCCATTATTTTCTACGGCTTTTTTGAATGCTTCGAATGTTGCTTTAACATAAGGGTTTTGTCTTTCCATTAAAGACTGAACTGTACTGCTTGTTGTAAATCCTTTATAAGGAATAACATATGAGGCCGCTTGTAAAAAGTATTCTTGCGGACTTGCCTCAATGTCTCTTTGATTAATTGTTCAAGTATATTTATTTGATGAAGCTAATCACTTCAAGAATTTTCTTGTAGCTGCGTTACCAATTTCGTTTGAGTGAATTCCGATAACGGAAGGACCTTGTTGATAAACTAATCCTACCTTATTACCTTCTTGGAATTTTGAAGGAGCCATTAATGTTATTAATTCTTCTTCTTGTAATGTTGTGCTTGCTCCATCAACTAGTGAAAATTTAGAACTATCTAAATAATATAATATTTTTTCAGTTGATTCATTTTTAACTGTACGGTCGTGAACTAGACCTACTTTTTCAAATTGTCCAGCCATTTTAGTTTCAAAAGCACTAGTATCTGTAGTTGGTATAACAATGAAAACAGATTTAGCAGCAGTTGATTTTGCTAAAACTTCTTTAATTTTTGCATCAACTTCTGCACCACTTGATATTAAATAATAACCTGTTTTTCTTCCATCATATGTAACACTTTTATCTTCAGCAACAGCAGTAGTTGAACTAAATAGTGGGTTGTTATGTTGGTTTGTAACTCTTAAAGTTGCCAATAATTGTTTTTGTGTTGTATCTGCTGGGGCAGTTGTAGAACCAGTAGATGCAGAATTAACAGTGAAACTATTGAAGTAACCTGGTACACCATATTTAGTAATTAGTGTTGATGGAGTTAATTTGTCTTCAGAAGCAACAAAATATAAATTTGTTTTAATATTACCTGAAGCAGTAGTAACAGGACCGATTAGACTTACATTTTCCATTTTTAGAACTGTATCTTTTTTAGAAGTATCTATTGTAGATTCAATAATGAAAAATCCTTTTGTAGAAATTTTTTCTTTCAGTGCACTTACACCTTCAGCAGTTGTAAATTGAGTTCCATTTCTATCTTTTGTACCGTCTTTATCTGTTCAAAGGTTTTTGAAAGTTCTTAAAGCATAAGCTTTGATTTTGTTATTTGCTTCTAGAGTAATGAATTTTTCGATTTTATATTTTTCATACAGTGTATCACTTGGAACTTTGTTTTCTGAAACTACGAAATAACCTTTTTTAGTTACCGCTTTACCTGTACTATCTTGATAAAAATCACCAAGCTCAGTAACTCCAGTTTCATTTTTGAATTCTTCTAATTTATCTGTCGCAATATCTGTTTCAAATACAATGAACCCACTTGTTGATTGCTTTTCAGTTACTTTAGCATCAGTATCTGTATTAGCTGATTGTAAATAAAATCTTTGTTTGTCAACGGTGAAATCAGTTGCTCTTTCTTTTGTACTTGGATAGTAATTATTGACATGACCATTGTAAGTAATTGAATTATAATCACCGCCACTTGAATTAGCTGATGTCGATGTGTTTGCGGTCGCTGGAAGAGTAATTGGTAATAATTCTGTAGTTGTATAACTTACGGTTTTATCACCTACATTGAATCTATAGAAAAATGAACCTTCAACAAAGTTAAATTTATAACCAGCAGTTGAACCTAATGAAAGTGCTAATTTGTGTTCCTTAAAAATATTTGAACCATAGTCACCTGATTTACCACCTATTCAAATTGCACCACTGTTAATTCCTGGACGTAAAACTTCTTCATAAAATTTCTTAAATTTAGCGTACTGAGTTGAAGAAGTGTCAAACACATTATTATAATTTATGAATCCTAAACTACTGTTTTCTCGATCAAGCAAGAAACCAGCTTCTTCAGCATTATTATCTGCATATAAGTACATTGAAATAAAATTCATTAATGAATCAATTCCGATAACCCCACGTTGATTTGTTCTATTTTTTTGTCCATCTTTAGCGTTTGAAAATGAATTTACTACTTTTGAACCAAAATCTACAAGATCTTTTGCATTGTCAAACATTGCTTTAGTAAATACGTAGTTACTTCAAATTCCTTTATCAGCTTCTTCAATACTTCCTCAAGCACCACCTGTTGCATCTGCTTGTCCATCTCTAATGAATTTAAATTGCGTTTCATCTGTATTTCTAACAGTTAAAATTGTTGATTCAAATCATGCTTTATCTTCTGCTTTAATTGTTGCTCCAGCTTTTAGTGCCTCTGTAATAAAATAAGCAAAAAGCGGCCCGTTAATTCCTGAAACAACTGAACTAACTCCAAAAGGTAAAATGTTAACATTTTTTGCGTCAACTCCACCAACAGCATTACCTGTTGTAAAAGCTGTTTCATAGTTGCCTAATAAAGTTTGTCCGTTGTCTTCTAAAGGAAGATTCATACCATATGTTGCAAGTTGGGCAACCAATCCCGGATAGTTAAGAATGATGTTGTATAAATTAGTTGTGTCTTTACCTGCTACTTTTTGTAAAGTCGTTCTTGCTCCTCCACTATATCCATCTGTTAGTGAAATGTATTCAACTGGTAAAAAGTTTTCGTTATCATTAGCTAGTTCCCCTCCAGCTTGATACAAAGAATTATACTTTTTAATAATTTCGTTAATTGCTCTTTCTTGTAGACCGTTAACTGAAAAAGTTGACGCTAATCTAACAGTTTTTGTGTTTGCCTGGTCAAATTTTGATGTTGTGCTCCCACAAGCTACTGCAAATGCTGCAGTACCTGCTGCCACTGTCGATAGAGCTGCAATGGCTAAAATTTTTCTTTTACTTTTTTTGATCATGATTATATTTTAATGCCCGAAGTACAAAAACATTAAATAATTAAAAAAATGTAGAAATAATTCCACATTTTCGTTCCATATTATAATTTATGCTAAACTAACCTTTGATAGCAGATCCTTGTTTTGAAATTGCGTTCATAATTTTTCTTCTAAATATAAAATAGAAAATAAACACAGGAGCAATTGCGAGCATAGCTGCTGCTAGTCTAATATTTATAAAGAATCCTTGAGTTTCACCTAAATCGTTAAATCTTTGACCTGATGAAATAGTTCATAAACTTATTACAGAAACTCTATCAAAGTCTGCTTCACTTCCTGTTAAACCAGCTAATATTATCGATGGTCACAAGAATGAATCTCAGCTTGCTAAAGCAGTTAAAATAATTATTGTCCAAGTGGTCGGACTAACCATTGGTAAAGCGATTCTCATAAAGAATTTAAAACCGTTAAATCCGTCAATTTTTGCAACTAACTTAATTGAATCAGGAATTTGTTCAAAAGCAGCTTTTAATAAAAAAGCATGGAAAATTGAAGCAACATAAGGAATAACTAAAGTGAATAAAAGGCCAGCTACTCCGACTTTTAAACCAATGGTGTTAACCACAATTAATTGCCCTGTTAGTAAGGCTGATTCAGGAAGAATCAGTAAAGAAAGTAGCATTAATCAAGCTATTTTTTTCCCTCTTCATCTAGGAAAACTAAATGCATAAGCTAATAAAGTTGTAACAAACAATTTAATAATAATTGACGCTATAACAATAACTGTTGAATAAAAAGCAGCTTTTCAATATCCATCACGGAATGCATCTTCAAAACTTCTTCAATTTAAACTATTGTGAAATAAATCAGCAAAAGTTACCGATTCGTTAGATGAAAGTAAAGTATCACTTTTTAAAGCTACTGAAATCATTAGTAAAAATGGAAACATTATTATAAAACCAAAAAATATTAAAATAATGGCTTTAAAAGTAAAACTTGAAACTACAGAAAATACAGATTTGTCAATTATTTGTCTAGCGTTTTTTTCAACGATACGATTGATTTTAATTTTGTTTAATTTTTTTTCAATCTTTAATCTTGTTGTGAACATTTTTTTCCTTTCTGTATCCTGCAAATTTAAGAACTTGGCCGTAGCCACCTCTTAATACAATTGTAAAAGCAATTCCGATTGCAAACATGATTATTGAAGCAGCTGAACTGGCAGGGAAATCACTTGCTCTTAGTCTGTCGGTAATATATACCATCATTGTTGCACCACCATTTAATTGTGCTGAACCAGTATTATTATCAAATAATGCTAGAGGGAAAACTTTTATTGCTCCAATGATTCCTAATGTGATTAATAAATTAGTAGTTCTTTGAATTGATGGTAATGTAATTGTGAAAAATTGTTTTCTTGGGCTTGCTCCGTCTACTGAAGCGGCTTTATAATTTGTTTTATCTACACTTAACATTGCTGTTGTAAATAACAAAATGTTAAAAGCTAAACTTCTTCAAACACCTTGAATTAAAATAACAAACATTGCTGAGAAATCGCTGCTGTTATTTGTGTTTAATCAGTTTGTGCTTAATCCAAATCAGTTATTAAATATTCCGTCTAATTGAAATAGATACACAAATGAAAGTGAAACAGCAACTGCATTTGTAACATAAGGTAAGAAAAATACAGTTTGTCAAAATCCTCTTGCTAATTTACGATAAACATGAGCAATGGCAGTAGAAATCAAAATTGATATGACCATTGTAATTGGTAAAGAAATAAAAGCATACAATATTGAGTTTCTAATTCCTAATTGGAAATACTCATGATTTGCTACTCTTTGATATGCTTCAATTCCTCTAGTAAATAAATCAACATTTATTCTAGCATCTGGCAAAACCCTTGTTGATTGATCAACTGTGATAATTCCAGGAATAATAGTAAACATAACTAATACAATGACAGCTGGAAGTATCAATAATAATGGAATTAAGATTGGCACTCTTTTGTTTAATATTAGTATTGACTGACCTTGAATTCTTGAAGATTTTCAAATTAAATATTTATCAAAAAAATAACGCTTAATCATGTTCTATCCTCAATTCAGTTTTTGGATCGAACAAGTTAATTTTATCGTGTCTAATTCCCATTGAAACTTCTTCACCAACTACATAAGAACTTTTGTTTCTTAAAAATACATAAATTATTTTTTCAGAATCTTTTAGTTTTACTCTGGCTTTAACTTCTTTACCTAAATATTCAACTGAAGTGATAGTACCGGTTATAAAACTTTTAGAATTTTCAGATAAGTTTTCAGCTCTAATTCCTATATAAACTTTTTCTCTATCAGCTGCTTTTGTTTGAGCAATGGCGATATTATTGTAATAAACTTTACCACCTTGGATTTTTCCATCAAAAATATTCATTTCTGGAACACCTAAGAATTTAGCAACAAATAAATTAGCTGGTTTATTATATAACTCAAGCGGACTACCAATTTGTTGAACCTTAGCTGTTGACATACAAATAATAGTATCTGAAATCGACATAGCTTCTTCTTGATCGTGAGTAACAAATACAGTTGTAATTCCTAATTGTGTTTGAATATCACGAATTCATTGTCTTGTAGAAAGTCTTAATTTAGCATCAAGATTTGAAAGAGGCTCATCCATCAAAATGATATTTGGTTTTTTAACAATGGCACGAGCAATAGCAACACGTTGTTGCTGTCCACCTGATAATTTAGTTGGTTTTTTAGCTAAATTTTTAACAATATCAACACGGTTAGCCACTTCAAAAACTTCGTTTTGAATAATTTTCTTTAGTGGTAAAATTTTTGAATCAATTTCTTTAATTGCATCTCTATCTTCTTGTTTAAGTTTAGAAGTATCTTTACCGTATTTAGCTATCAATTGTTTTTCGTATTTTCTATAATCATTAAATACTTTTCAAACTGATTGGTGTCTTTGTAATTTTAAATTCCAAATTTTCTTTAGTGGAGTAATGTTGCCTTGAGCATCTTTGAATTTTTTCATCAAAATTCATTCCTTGCGGACTTTTTTAGACTGCTCTGCAATTTGAGGTTTAAACTCTTTTTCATACTCAGCTGATTTTGATTTGTAGATATTACGAACTTGTGTAGTTGCTTCCCCTTTATTTGCAACTTCGTTCCTTTTTATCTGATCAAGTTTTTTTAATGCTTCGTTTTGAAGCTGGCTTCTTTTGTTAGCGTAATTAGCTTTTAATGACCTTAATTTAGATAGTTCTCTATCGTAGTTTCTTGTCATTTCAATGCTAAGCTTATCCATTTCTGCTTGAATTTGCCCTGGCACATCAACTCATAAAAATAATAATCTTTTATATTCAAGTATTTCCTCCATGGATGCACCATTAGCCTTGAAAATTATTCTATTCTTTTTATTTAAAAGAACTCTTTGTTTATTGCGTTGACCGTTTTGTCATTGCTGATCATTTTTTAATGGATAAGCAATATTTGTAAAAACAGACATGTGCGGATATAAAGCATAGTTTTGGAATACAAATCCAAGCTTTCTTTTTTGCGGTGTTAGCTTGGTTATATCTTTACCTCTAAATCTAATTTTCCCTGAAGTAGGTGTAATTAGACCGGCGATAGCATTCATAGCTGTAGTCTTACCTGAACCGGATGGCCCTAATATAGTTACTAATTCTCCTTTTTTGATTTTGAAACTAGCTTTGTCTACAGCTAAAGTTTCACCAAAATCAATTACTAAATCTTCAACATCAATTTCAGGTTCTTCTGCACTCCTTTCAAAATCAATATTTGACCTAACTTTCAATAGGTCGATAAGTGCGGTATCAGTTTTCGCTGCTCCGATTTCAATACTTTTTTCTTTTTGCATACATTTAATTATAATGTGTGGCATAAAATTGGAATAAAGATATTAAAAAAATTCCACATTTTAGGGAATTTTCCACACTATTTTGTTAAATTGTTCAGTGATTTAAGAATTTCTTGTTTTTCCTTGTAATATGTGCTTATCGGAGCACCGCAAGCTCTTGGATGACCTCCGCCACCAAATGCTTTACAAACTTCTACAACAGATGGACCATTTGAACGCACTTCGACTCTAGACTCACCATTTTCCATTTTTGTAAAAAATACTCAAATGCTATAATCTTCAATGTTCGCTAATGAATTAATAAACCTTGTTGCTTCTTCAGTATTCAAACCAAATTTTGCTGAGTTTTCAGGATTAACTTCAAAATATAAAACATTTTTATCAATTTCAAAATTACTTGTAATGTAACCGTTAAATTTTATGCTTGATAATGATTTCTTGTATAAGTTGTTATAAAGATTAGTTGCATCAAAATTGTAATTTAACAATCAAGAACCAATTAATTGTGTTTCGACTCTGTTGCCAGAGTACATATATCTACCACTGTCTGTCATTACACTTAAATATAATTTTTGAGCAGCATCATTATCTATTTTAAAATTGTTGTCCTTGGCAAATTGGGCAACCATTTCTCCGGCAGCTGCAGCTTCAGAATCAACTCATGAATATTGAAAATAATCATTTTTTTCAACATTATGGTGATCAATTCTAGCTCTTGAAGTAAATTTATTGCTATCAAAAAAATCTGATAATTCAATTCTTGATAAATCACTCACATCAACTGCAATTGCAAGTGAATTAGTCATGTCTATTGAATTTAAATCGTTAAAATTTCAATCAAGAAACGGGTAACTATTGTAATTATTACCTACTGAATAAACTTTTTTTGATGGGTAATTATTTTTTATTATTGAATACAAACCCGCTTGAGAACCCAGACAATCCCCATCAGGTCTAATGTGATGAAAAATAACAATATTATCGTGTTTACTAATTGCATCCAGGATTTCTTTTTGTGTGCCAATCAACACTTTAAAATCCTCTTTCTTTCATAAATTTTCATATTGATTCAAAACTGTTAAATAGTGTTGAATCTTTTGTGAAAATTGATTCTTCTATAGCATGTTTATAAGCATCATATGCAGGTCAAGAATTGATCTGAATTCCAAAAGTTTTTTTAAGACTGATTTCAAATTCAAAACCTTTTGATACAAGTTTATATTTTCTCATAATCATTAATAATTCATTTGTAACTTTAACTTGCAAGTCTTTAATTTGTGCTTCATTTTCTTCACTAGTTGTTGTGTTCATTTTCTTGAAATTTAATAGTGTTTTTAATTCTTTATAATTTTGTGAACGATAATTTTTATCAAAAAGCTCATAAATTTTGTCGTAATCAGATCTTAATAATTTAATCAATTCTGGATTAAATTTTTCAATGTAAGAATCTCTTAATTCAAAAGATTTAAATGTTTGGATTGGTTGTAAATAATATGAAAATCATTTATCAAGAGAAATTGTCCCATCTCTATTAATTGTCGGGCAAACACTGTCGCCTTTTAGTTGTAATGTTTCTAAATATGAGTAAATATCTTTTTCGATATCACGCTGAATTTCTTCTTTAGCTTTTAAGGCACGTATTTTGGCAAAATAACCAGCGTCCTTAGAATTTAAAACATCATAAAACGTTTCGAATCCTTCAACTGGATTTGAATTATACTTTTCTAAAATATGTGCTTTAGCTTTTTCAAATGCTTCAATCATCTGATTTGCATTTTTGTAAAATCTGTAATTTAACTTGTTATTATTTTTCTTCTTCATTTTATTAATTATAGTTATAAATTGTTAATTTTATAAAACATCGGTCCTTTATCTTAATTATAAAAAAATATTTTTGTAAGATAGTAATATGTTTGATGATGACAATTTTGTAATACTAATTAATTCAACTAAAACCTTGAATTTTAATAATAAAAATTGTAATGGCTTAAGGAATTTTACACAACCAACTTTTGCCCACAAAAGTGGTTTCCTAAGAAAAGAAATTTCCGCATGAACATTAGATGATTTTAGCAAAAACATGAAAATTAGTACCAAGCTATCTCAATTAACATATAGTTATTTTCATGATGATAGTCAAAATTATTGTCGGGCCTTTTTTGCTTATTCAGGCTTGTTTTTTAAACAATTAGAATTAGATAAATTTGACATGGAGTGAGTTAATAAACATGTTTTAATTCTTGACCCTTTATATGGTTTGTTAAAATCTACTGATATTATTCATCCGTATCGATTAGATTTTTATACTCAAAATTTATCCGTAAATTTATATGATTTTTGAAATGATGAAATTTATAAGTTTTTAAAAGACAAAAAAATATATTCGCTAGCATCAAACGAATTTACTAAATTGCTACAAGGTCTGAATTATATAGATATTAGTCCAACAACATCAAAGCAAATAAAAATTGCCCGAGGGCAATTACTAAACAAAATAATAATTAACAAAAAAATTATTTCCCAAGACAAAAATTAGAAAACATACTATCTAATAATTTTTCATTATCAGCTTTACCAGTGATGTTTTCAAGATTATTTCAGGCTTCGTGTAAATCAACAATTACAACATCAGCCGTCATGCCTTGTTTCAAAGCATCTAGTGCAGACTTAATGTTTTCTTCAGCCATTTTTATAAGAGATAATTGCCTTGCGTTATTAACTATCCTGCTACTGTTTCAATCTACATCTTTATAATCATCTACAAGCCTATTTAATAAATTATCAATGTCTCCATTTTTAACACTAACATTTATAAATCCCTCTTTTTTAGCAATATCGCTTTTACTAATGACTTGAATATATTTTTTGTTTTTTGACAATTCCTTAATTTCTTTATCAATTAAAGTTTCGCTTTGATCTGATGCTATAAGATGGATGATTATTTCGCTTTCCGATATAGCTTTTTTAGTTCTTTGAATTCCAATTTCTTCTATTTTTGTTGAAGCATTATTTCTAATTCCTGCTGTGTCTTTTAAATTAAATAATATTCCCTGATATTGGAAACTGCTTTCAATAACGTCAGTCGTAGTACCTGCAATATCAGTTACTATCGCTTTATCATCTCCCACAATTTTATTTAATAACGACGATTTACCAGCATTTGGTGCGCCTACAATAGTTACATTAATACCATTGAATACAGCTTCTGAAATTTTACTTTCAATTAAACTTTTTTCTAATTCTGCATTTATTAATTCAAGATCGTTAGCCAATTCAAAATCATCTTTTAATTCAACATCATCATATTCTGGATAATCAATATTAACTTCTAATTGACCAATAATTAATAAAATTTTATTTTTGATTTCTGAAATAAATTTAGATGTTTTTCCACCAAATTGCTTAACACTTAATTGCGCCTGCTTTTGAGTTTTAGAAAAAATTAAATCATGTATAGCTTCAGCTTTTATTAAATCTATTTTTCCATTTAAAAATGCTCTTCTTGTGAATTCACCTTTTTCAGCTTGGCGTAAACCTAAACTAAAAAATAACTCAAGAATATTTTGTAAAACTACCATTCCGCCATGTGCATTTATTTCAATTATGTCTTCACCTGTAAATGAATTAGGTCCTTTAAAATAAATAACTAACACTTCATCAATTGTTTGGTTACCATTTCTTATATATCCATATGAAGCCGTTGAGTGTTCAATTTTTGGATTACTAAAAACCTTCTTAACAACTTCAAGAACGGTAGGACCTGATAGTCTTACAATTCCAATAGGCTGATTTATTTTCCCACCAGAAGAAATAGCTACTATATCATCAAACATAATTTTATTTTACTAACTTACCTATATATCTGTCTTTAATTTTGTCGTAAATTTTTGAGTATGCCATATCGTTAAATATTTTTGATAAATACATATAGTCATCTAATTTGTTTTTATCAATTTCTAAATATTTGATTATTTCTTCAACTGACAAAATTGAAAATTTTTTAAATGATGCAATATCAAAATATTTAGATCCTTTTCTAACTCATTCAAAATCAATTAAATGTGGATTCATAAATTCATCTATAATTATGTTTTTAGGCCTCACATCTCCGTGTGTTGTTTCATTAAAATCTTGTGAATATTTTGCAACTATTTCATTAAATTTTGGGTCTTCATTATTGTAGTAATTTCAATTCATTTTTTCAATTTTAATATCAACCGATCATATTTTTTTTAGTTCATCTAAAATTTTATATTCTATATTTTTATCTGGCTCAATTTCTTCATATGTTTTACCTTCAATTCATTTTTTAATTAAAATCATTGGCGAAATATAAAAGTAATTATTTTTAATTCTAGAATGAAATACATACTCGCTTTTGTGTGTTGCAATTTTATTTATTGCAACTCTAATTTGAACTTTGATGTTATCTAAATTAGCAGTGTAAGTTCTGTTATGAAAACCTATATAAAATAATTTTATGTTTGTTAATTTTTTAAATAATTTTTTTGGTAAATTTCGTTTTATATAAAGCAATTAATTTCTCCTTGTATCTTATAAAAATGTTAACCTTATTTTTTTCAAAAATTTGATAAGTAACAATTTCTAACAAAATTATAAATGCGGCAGTTGGTCAAATATAATTTGCAAGTTCTGAATAAGTTTGTCTTTCAGAAAATGAGTTAATAATTTGCCCTAAGTGATTTATTCCAAAAACACCTAAAAATATTAATGAACGAATTTGACTCTCAAATTCTAACGCGTTCTGATACATTAATTCTTTTCTAATCAGAGGATAAATATAAAGTCAAAATATTTTAATTTTTGAAAATCCATTTCTTTTTAAATTGTTATAAATTATCAAATCAATTTTATCTATTGCTTCTGATACTTTTCTTGAAAAAGTGAAAGAACCTTGAAAAATCAACACAATAAACAATGTTGAATGAGGCCTAATTCAAAGAGGATTCAATACATAAAACAAAACTATGAATGGAATAGATCTAATAAAAACCGAAAGCAGTTTTCAAATTATGCTCGTTGTTTTTGAATTAATTTTTGAATTAGATAAAATGCCTATGATAAGTCCAATAATAAAAACAAAAAATGTAATTGAAAACGCTTGACCAATAACGCTCAAAAGGGAAACAATTGGTGATGTGCTATTGCTTGCAAAAACTTTTGCTAAATCTATTTGAAATAATCTTTGGATCATATTAATCATTACATGTGTTGTTGCATAGTTATATTCAAGATCAAATAATGTAGCAATTGAAATAAAAGCAGTGGTTAATAGTAAACAAAATATTACTATTTTTTTTCATCAGTATTTAAGTATTAAATTTTTTTTATTATTTAAAATAATGCTTCTACTTTTGAAAATTAAATTTATTAGACAAAAATTAAATGCTTCAAATATTAGTAAAAAAATAACATAAACAAATAAGGGTATAGTGGCTTCGCTAATATCAATAACAAAAGGTTGACTAAGGGGTATATAAAAAAGTGTTCCAATTCCAATAACCCCAACGGCACTAAGTAAACTGACTCATCTTATATTTGATTCAAATGAATAAAAATACAGAGAAATAATTTTAGTTTTCAATCTTAAAAAGATTTCTCTGTAATAAAGTGAAAAAATATTTTTATTCAATTTTCGTGCTTGATCAAAATATTTGAAATCTAATGAATTAATATAATCAATTAAATACCTATGAACCCACAATCAAGTAAATCAAGCAAATATTAAAAATGCTGAATCGTTACCTACGAATCCTGTTCTGAAAAGGTTAATCATGTAAATTATTGGCAAAGCTCGTAAAAATAATATAAAAATTCTAAATACGATTGAAAATACATTATTAAAAATCTTTTTTGAACCAAAGAAAGAAGTTAACAATGCTAATAAAAAACCTATAGTTGTTCCTAATGTGACAATTTTAATTGTACTCCACAAATAAATTAGACTTAATGTCCATAAATTTTCAGTGTCAAATGATTGTGAACTACTTTTAAAAACAAACATTTTATTTAGATATTCTCTAGTTAATTCTGTTCCTAAATTATTAAACATTGAACTATTGAGAGCCAAAAATACAATAGCTATAATCGAAATAAAAATTAATAATATTATGTAAAAATTAGGGTTAATAATTTTGACTTTTTTACCTCTAATTTTAGCTTCTCAATATATTAATTTAGATTTCATTTACAAAGCCTTATTAAAAGGTATTACTATTTCGTCATTAAAATTATCAATCTTTTTATACCCGTTGTATCCGTTATAAATACCATAAGTATCTGTAGTATTATCAATAGATAAAGATATAAATGTGTCTATTATTAAATTAATTGTGTCAGCATTTAAAATCTTATTATTGAATATTAGTACATCGTATAGAAGTGGATTGGTAAGAGAAAGAACTTGCAAGTATTCATTATCTTTAGTTTTGAAAATGTCTTTCTTTACATTCCCATCACTATTATTTTGTCAAGCAAAAGAATACATGTCATCAAAAGCAATTCTATATTTATTATCACTACCTATTAAATTTAATTTTTCAGAATCTTGAATTCTCAAATCTCCAGGTATTTCATTTATCCCTTTTCCAAAATGGTCTCTTAATAGTTTGTCTTGCAATTTGTATTTTCCTTGACTACTTATTTTTCCGTGAATAATTCCATAACTTATGAACTTTTCAAAATTCTTAGTATTTCAAGCATCTTTTATATCTCTAATGATTGCATCAGTTCCGCTTATCAAAATCATTCCTCTATAAAAATTTATTTTGTCATTCGGGTCTGAATAAAGAAATTCGTATTTTGCACCATCTCATTTTTGTTTAACATCGTCTCAACTTTGGAATGGAGTGTTTTTTAAAAGTTCATTAGTCTCAGTAATTGCCGTTTCACTTAGATATTTTGGACCATCTGAATCAGAGTAATATTTTATAGTTGTGTCATTTTTGAATGCTCTTGTTAATATTTGCGCACCTACTGTTATATTAGGATTATTTAAATTAATCACATTTGCAACATTAGTTATTGTCATTCCACTTTTACCAGTCAAAACATTTTGTAAACGAGCATCCGAATTATCATTAGAAACTACTTTCATAGATATGTTTATTGCATTTGGGTATTTTGAAGCATTTTCAGATTTTAATTGATCATATTTTTCATTAAATACTTTTTCATAATTAGTAATTGCTTCAGTGCCTAATTTAGCAACAAATCATTTTGTTGATAATTCAAAATTATCACTTCTTTGTACTTCCTGAGCACATGAAATTGCCACTGTGGCTGAAGTAACTAAAATACCAATTCCTAACATTGATGATAATATTCTTTTTATTTTATTCATAAATTTGCTTTATTTCTTCTTTCGTTATTGTTTTCTTGTCAAAAACTATTTTTCCGTTCTTTATACCAATGACTCTATTAAATAATTCATTTTCAATTAATCCAACATCATGAATATTAACTAATGTTAATGATTTGTTTTCTGTTGCGATTTCTTTTAGTAAATAAAGAACGTTTTCCGCATTTTTAAAATCAAGATTTGATGTTGGTTCATCAGCTAAAATAATTTGCTTTTTAATTAACAAATTTTTTGCTATTTCAACCCTTTGAATTTGACCACCTGAAAGTTCTTTAACTAAAGAAAATATGTAATCATTAATCCCTAGTTTTTTTAAAACTTTCAAAATTTCATTAGCCTTTTTTAAAGTGAAATAATTAACGATTTTCAAATATCATTTGCTGTTATCTTTTACAAATCTTTTTAAATTATCAAATACAGAATCGTCATAAATAAGATTAGGGTTTTGTGATAATAAACTAACATTTTTCAAAAAAACTTTTTTATCTTTTTTACTTACTATTTTTTTACCTTGAAAGGAAATATAACCATTTTTGAAATTACTATCTTTTAAAATCAAATTAATTAAACTAGTTTTCCCAGCGCCGGAAGAACCTATAACTGCAATGAAATCTGTTTCTTTAAATTTGAGATTAATATCTGAAAGTAATACTTTTCTATCTTTTGTTTCACTAGTTACGTTATCTATTTTCAAAAACAAAAAAACCCCTTTTTATAAAATAAGGGGTTTTAAAAAATTATTATCACTACGCTAGAATTACCTAGATCAGTTTTAGAGTATAATCTCAGCCTTTTACAGCACCCCTTATAAACATTTTACTCTTTTTTAGATATTATCTTGATTAATTGTTCATCTATTCAAACAATATCGCCAATTTTTACTTTAGTTGAGCGTGTAGTAATTCTACTTCCGTTAATTTTAACTACGTGATTTTCTAAAAAAATTGAAGCTCTACCGCCAGTTGATATATGTCCTAATTTTTTTAAAAGTTGACCAATTTTAATATCTTCGCCTGTTATTTCTATATTCATTAGTGGTCCTTAATTGATGCTATAAGTTGCTTGTTTGTTGGATATTCATCACTTCTTATCATTAGCGGTCCATTATTTGGGGCAAAAAACAAATGTACTGTTTCGCCAAAAGGAGACATAGCTTCTTTTACATAATTAGCATTGTATAATGCAGTGAATTCAGGTCCTTCAAAAATTATGTTATTAGTACTTGCTTCTGAATTACCAGCATCATCAATATATGTTTCTAATTTTAAAAATGCTTCATTATTTTTTCTAGATGTTTTTAGTCTGATTTTTTTAGTCATCGAATCAGTAAATACAGTTACTTTGTCAATTAAGTCAAGTAGTTCTGATTTATCTATCTTTATGAAACTATGAAATTCTTGTGTAAACGGATTATTTTGAGATAAATTAATTGTTGCTAATGTAACTATTTTTGCAGTCACAACCATTTTACCTGTTAATATTTTTGCTTCAAAAGATCCAGGATAAAAATTAATTTCTTTTTCATAATTTAAGGATAATAAGTCTTTCAATGTTTTGTAATGAAAAGATAAATCAAATACATGATCATAGTCAATATCAATTGTTTCGTGCGCTATTCTTTTTCTATCACTTGAAAGAAATTCTAGTTTTTTATCTTTACAATCTATTCTCACAACATTTAAAGCGATTTCTTCTCTACTTGGATTATTTAAAGCGATATATCCAACGTTTTTAAGGGCTTTAAAGAAATCATGACTGCCTAATTTAAAATAGTTACTTGAAAGCGTGAAATTGATGTCAGGAAAGTTCGTTGAATCAATTGTGGCAAAATCGCTTATATAAGAATTGGATGATATTTTAATATTTCCTTTTACAACAGTGATTTCAACATTTTCATCTGTTCTATTCAGTACTCCTTTTATTTGTTTTGCAGAAACTAAAAATACACCTGTTGAATCTGCTTTATTATTTATTCCATCTAATTCATATTCATTTTGTATTGAAATTTCACCATTCGAAGATTTAATGATAATTTTATTTAACCTTACATCAAACAAAAGACATCTTAATTCTATTGTCATACTAGCATGATCAACAATTTTTAAATTGTTTTCAATTGCTTTTAAAAACTTGTTTTTTTGAATGTTTATTTTCATATATATCCTATCTATTAATATTATTATATCTTGTTGACATGTTCATAAGTTTTAGAAAATGCTATTTAATAAAGGTTCTACTAACAATTTTAGCGCTGATAAAATGTTAATTAAATGTTCTTATTTTGTCTAACAATTGTTGATATGTTTTTTCACCACTTTTACTAATTATTTCTTCTTTTACCTTAGAAAGTGAATGTTTAACTGTTGAGTGATTTTTCCCAAAATGATTCCCGATTTGTTGTAATGTTATATCACTTAAAATACTTCTCATTAAATACATTGCCATTGCTCTAGCCCAAAAAATTTTCTTCTCACGGTTATTGCTTTTCATTTCGCTAATTTTTACACCATAATGTGAAGAAATAATGCTCACAATTCTTTCAGGGGTAATATCTTTAGTTTCAATTTCTTTTCCTGAAAAAATTTCTTTCATAAGTGATAGCGAAAATTCACCTGAGAAATCTTTGTTTAATTTAGAAATTCTTCAAATTATTTTGTTTAAATTTCCTTCAATTTCTCTGATGCTGTGTTTTGTGTTTCTAGTCAAAAAATCTAATGCATCTTCATCAATTTTTATATCTTTAAGTTGAGATTTTTTAATTTTAAATTTATAAAGTTGCTTTATTTCTTTTTGAGTAGGATGTTTTATTTCAACACTTAAACCAGATATTAGTCTAGTTAGCATTCTTTCACTCATAGGGGGCAAATTTTCTATTCTCTTATCTGAAATATAAACAGTTTTCCTATTTTCGCTTATCCTTGCATCTATGATCCCGAAAATAAAATTAAGTGTTTGAATTTTGTCGCCTTCAAAATAAAGTTGAAAATCATCAAAAATAACTAAATCAGCTTCAATTAATCGATTTTGAAGCTCTAATTTAAACTCGGGATTATTTTCTTGCAATCTTTTTGCAATATAACTTGAAAAAAATGATGACGCTAAAAAATAAGCATTTTTATCAGGTAATACATCTGAATAATAATTTTTAACAGCAGCCATTGCATGCGTTTTTCCCAATCCGCTTTCTCCATATACATAAAGTGAACTAAAAGGAAAAGATTCTGCAATTAATGAATTTGCAGCTTCACTTACTTCATTATTATAAGAAAGTGCTAAATATGTATCAAAACTATGTGCAGTTCGGTATTTATTTAAAATTTGATCAATTTCATCATTTTCGCTTAAATTTCTTGATATTTTGCGTCTGCCTGTTTTTATATCTTGATCAGTTGCCATAATACCTAAATCATATTGAGGACCATATAATTCAGTTATTGCGGGCTTTATTCAACTGCGATAATCGTTAATTTTTACATCATCGTGTATTGTTGACTCTTCATAAAAAGACAAAAAAACAAAATCATTATGTACCTCAGTTATTCTTATAGCAGGCAAAATTGTATTTAAAATAAAACCATCATTTGTGCTTTTTTCAAGAACAGCTCTAAGTTTTTTTGTTTGTTGATCTAATGTAAGAGAAAGAAGTTCAATATTTTCCATATCAAAATAATAAATTAATTATCAACTATCAACAATAAAATGTAGAATAAAAGTTAATAAGTGGTATTTATAAACACAATTATGAACAAAAGAGAATATGAAAAATATAGTTTATTTAATTAAAAATAGTGATTCTAACGGTTTTTGATATGAAATATTGACTTTTGAAAATAATGAAAAAAAAGTTATCGAAATTGTTGATACAGATTTTATTTTTGTTGATAACTTACATTATTTTGCAAATATAGAGTTTGATAACAATGATAAAGCAACAATAAAATGAATGTTTCCTTATTTTGAAAAAGAACCTAAAAAATGAATTCAATCAATAATGACAAATGAACTTATTGCATCTGAATTATCAGAATCATGAGGGTGAAAACTTATTGTATCTAAACTTGCTCGGGCAATAAAAAATTCTATTGATGAAAAAAAGTTAACTAGTTGAGAAACAGAGTTATTAAGATTGTTTAATTTTGAAATTTTTGAAAAATACAAACTTAAAACATTTTTTCTAGAATTATTAGTAATGATCAAATCACTTATTCGCCCTTCTATAGTAAGTAACTATGAATTTTTAGAAAATCCTTATTTATTATTCGAAGAATATGAAACTTCAATTAGCTTTGAATCAATCGATCAATTTTATTTGCAATTTTTGAAAGGCGATAAAGAATCTGAATTAAGAATTTCTAACCTAATTCTCTATGAAACGAAAAAAGTGGAAAACTCCAATTCAACACTGATAATACCCAATATACTTAAATGAAAAGTTACTAAAAATTTGCATATTGATGACCTAACGTATGAAAATTATTTAAACAAGCTTTTAGACACAGATAAACTAAGAAAAATAGGCTCTAAATTAACCCTATCTTCGACATATAAAAAAGAAAGATACATCTATGATTTTTTGTTTAAATTGAATTCAGTTAAACAAAAGAAAATAAATTTTGAACCATCGGATATTTGCTCAGAAGAACAAAATGAAGCCGTAAAAAAAGCTCTTCAAAATTCCGTATCATTAGTCACAGGATTGCCAGGAAGTGGTAAAACATTTGTTGTAAAAGAAATTGTAAATAATTTATTAAAAAAATTCGATAGCAAAAATATTGCTCTAGTTACACCTACCGGTAAGGCCGCATCAAATTTAATGCAAAAAACTGATTTTGAAAGCAAAACAATTCATAGCTACTTTGATTTATTGGCTAAAATTGATGAAGAACCCATAAATTTTAGCTATTTGAAAGTGTTGATAATTGATGAGTTTTCAATGGTAAATATATCAGTTTTTTATGATGTAATTACTAAGTTAACCAATTTAGAAAAATTAATTTTAGTTGGTGACATAAATCAATTACCAGCAATCGGTGCAGGGAATTTGCTTACAGACATTTCAGAATGAAGTATTATTGAAAACACAAATTTAACTAAAAATTATAGAGCAATTTTAGCGCCTGACATTTTTGAAACAATAAGCAAAGTATTAAAAAATGATTCTGAAATTACTAATTTTAAAAACGTAAAACTAGTTCACAGTAATACTGAAAATTTACAAGCAACAATAATTAATGTTTATTTAAAAAATTTAGCTACTGTTGATGTTCTTGATAAAGATATTATAATTCCAATTAAAAGTGGCGATTATGGTGTATTTGAAATAAATAAAAAAATACAAGAATTAATTTTCAAAAATAAAGAGCCAATTAAAAAAACAAAATATAAAAAATTTTATGTTGGAGATAAAGTAAATCAAACTGTAAATAATTACGAAGATGAAATTTTTAATGGGCAAGTAGCAATTTTAGATCAGGATGAAAAAGATGAAAAACTTTTTTTAAAATTTAAACATAAAAGTGTAAATATTACAAAAACTAAAACTAATAAATGAAGCGAAATTGATTTAGCATATGCTAATACAATACATAAATTTCAGGGTTCGGAAAATGACTATATTATTGTAGTTATTAGTAAAGAATATAATTATTTAAATACAATGAAAATGATATACACTGCAATATCAAGAGCAAAGAAAAAGCTCATTATAGTTGGGGATATGAATTACTTTATTTATGAATTGATTCCTAATTTAAAAAATAAGAAAGTAGAAACAAACTTAAAATTATTTATTTGAAATAAATATAGTTAAAATAAAAATATGAAATTAGTTATTGGATTAGGTAACCCAGGAAATGAATATTTAAACACAAAGCATAATGTTGGGTTCAATGTTTTAGATTTAGTTGCTAAAAAATTAAATGTGGAAATAAATAAAGAAAAATTTGAAGGACTTTATTACAAAGGACACAATGTAATTCTTGCTAAACCACAAACTTATATGAACAATTCAGGCAAATTTGTAAAAGCAATTTGTAATTTTTATAACATTGATATTAATGATGTTTTAGTAGTTTATGATGACATGGATTTTCCGGTTGGAAAAGCAGTTATCAAAGGAAGTGGTTCAAGCGGAGGTCAAAAAGGAATGGATAGTATAATCAAACACTTGGGCACACAAGATATTAAAAGAATTAGAATAGGTATTGGAAGACCAGGTGAAAATCATGATGTTTCCAATTATGTGTTATCTAAATTTACTGAAGAACAACAAACTAAAATGAACTTAGTGTTAGACAGTGTTTCTGAAACTGTTTTAACATACATTTTTAACGATATAAAAGTTGCTGTGAATCATCTTGAAAAAAAATAAACAAAAAATTTTATTAGCTGTTTCTGGCGGTCCAGATTCAATGTATCTTTTGAATAAATTTAAAAATCAAAATATTGAAGTAGCACATGTAAATTACAACATGAGAGACACAGCATATAGAGATCAAAAAATTGTTGAAAATTTTTGTAATGTTTGAAATATAAAATTCAGATTATTAAAATTAAATCCACCAAAAGATAATGTGAATTTTCAATCTTGAGCAAGAAAAAAAAGATATGATTTTTTTAGTAAAATTTACACTTCTGGAAACTTTGATGTTTTAATGACAGGACATCATTTAGACGATAAAATTGCTACATTTCTTTTTCAAAAAAATTCAAAAAGAAAACCGATTTATAAAGGTATAAATAAAGTCACAGTAATACAAGATATGCTTGTTATTAGACCTTTACTAAAATTATCAAAACAAAAAATTATCAACTATATGTCTAAAAATAATATTGACTTTGGTATTGACGAATCAAATGAAAATGAAAAATATACTAGAAATAAAAATAACAAAATTTTGAAGCGAAACACTTTTCTAAAATATAAATTGTTGTTCCAATTGAATTTCTTAAATTTCATTAATTTTCCAAAAAGAAAAAAAATTCAATCCGAATTTCAAAAGTGAAAAAACACAAATTATTTAATTGCGTCTTTTGATAAGTTTAAATATCAAAAAGAAATTATTTTTAGTTTATTAAGTGAAAAGACAAATGTAAAAATTTCTGAAAATAAATTGGAACAAATTGTTAATTTTATAAACTCTCAAAAGCAAAATAATAAAGAATATTTACTTAACGAAAACTACTCATTGCTCAAGAAAAATAAAACTATTCAAGTGTTCAAAAAGTAATATAATAGATTTTATCAATTCAAAAAATGAAAGGGATTCATCTATGGATAACCAAAACAAAAAACGAAGGCGTTTTAAATTCAACTGGATTTATGCAATATTATTAATTCTTGTAGCCGGTTGACTTATTTGATTTTTTGCAGAAACATACACAGGGATAAATGCGCTGCCAATTAAAACTACTTTAGAACTGCAAAACGACATTATTAGAGCAGCACAAAGCACAACAGATACCACTTATATTAGTGATATTTCTTTTACACCTTTATATAATAATATAGTTGTAAAATTTGTTCAAAACGGTATTGAGCAATCTTATAAAGTAGGTGCTACTGTAAGTTGATTCAATGATTTAATTACCACAATGCAAGTTCCTGCTACCGTTCAGGGTAATTCAACAGGAGCTCTTGCTGGCGGAACATATTTAGCTGCTATTGAACAAGCTTTAGTAATTCCTAATTCAAGTCAATTAGGTAAATTAACAACAGTAGCTAACTTACCAGCTACTAGAGCGTTATCTTTCTTAATTCAAATCGGCCCAACATTATTGCTAATTTTATTATTTGTTGGTATTTTCTACTTCCAAATGAGAGCACAAAGCGGCGGTTCAAGTGGAATTTTCAATATTGGCAAAAATCAAGCTGTTGTTGTTAAATCTGACAAGAAATTTTCAGATGTTGCAGGTAATGCTGAAGCTAAAGAAGAAATTTTTGAATTAGTTGATTATTTAAAAAACCCTAAAAAGTATGCTGCTAGTGGAGCAAGATTCCCAAAAGGAATTTTATTAGGCGGGCCTCCAGGTACTGGTAAAACACTTCTAGCTAAAGCAACTGCTGGTGAAGCAAATGTTCCTTTCTTTTTCATATCTGCATCTTCATTTGTTGAATTATATGTTGGTCTAGGTGCTAAAAGAGTTAGAGAGATGTTTAAAGAAGCGCGTAAACTTGGAAGAGCAATCATTTTTATTGATGAATTAGATGCTGTTGGTAGAAGTCGTGGTTCTGGTGTTGGTGGTGGAAACGATGAACGTGAACAAACACTTAACCAAATACTAGTTGAAATGGATGGGATTACTGAAAATTCTGGAATTTTAATTATGGCCGCAACTAACCGTTCAGACGTACTTGATCCAGCTCTATTAAGACCAGGGCGTTTTGATAGAAATATCACAGTTGGTTTACCAGATGTTAAAGAACGTGAAGAAATTTTAATTTTGCATGCTAAAGGTAAAAGACTTTCAAAAGAAATTGATTTAGCACGTGTTGCTAAAAGGACTCCTGGATTTTCAGGGGCTCAACTAGAAAACGTTATTAATGAAGCTTCCTTACTTTCGGTACGTGAAAAATCAGGCGTAATTATCTCAAGTCAGATTGATGAAGCTATTGATAGAGTAATGGCGGGACCTGCGAAGAAAAATAGAGTCATTTCAAAAGAAGAGCTTACAATGGTTGCTTACCATGAAGCTGGTCATGCAGTTGCAGGGATAAAAATTCCTGGTGGTAACAAAGTTCAAAAAATTACTATTATTCCTCGTGGTAATGCTGGTGGATATAATTTAATGCTTCCTGAAAAAGAAAAATATAATGCCACTAAAGAAGAATTACTAGCAACAATTGCCTCATTTATGGGTGGAAGAGCTGCTGAAGAAATCATTTATGGTGATAATAACGTTTCTACTGGAGCGGCAGACGATATTGCTAAAGCAACTAAAATTGCTAGAAGAATGGTTACAGAATGAGGTATGTCCTCATTAGGACCAATCAAGTATGAAGAAAATTCAGAAAATCCTTTCTTAGGTCGCGATATTGCAAAAGGAACATTCTCTAACAAAATTGCCCATGAAATAGATGTTGAAGTCCGAAATATAATTCAAAAATCTCAAGAAGCAGCTTTTAAAATTATTTCTGAAAATAAAGAACTATTAGAATTAATTAAAGAAGCATTGTTGCAAAAAGAAACAATTGTTGCCGAAGAAATTGACTACATTGCTAAGAATTTAAAACTTCCTGAAGATAAACCAGTAAAAGAAAAAGTTGCTCCTAAGAAAACTCTTGATGAATTGATTGATCAAACACATGAAAAATCTACAAAAGAAGAGAACTAATCTTTAATAAATTTTAATTACAAAAACTTTAAGAAATTTTTGCTGAATCAAAGCAACATTTTTTATGTTTAAAAGCTATTTTAACTACGTTGAAAATTTGAAAAAAGTTAAACTGTAGAGAACCCTTTAAGTAGGACCAGATCCAAACTTAAGGGGTTTTTCTTATGAAACTAACATATGAAGACAAAATCAAAATAATCGAGATGATCGATAAAGGTGTT
>NZ_NNCE01000003.1 GCF_002245785.1 Mycoplasma testudineum | reverse complement strand
ATGTCGCCTTATAACTTTAGACAACATTCCTTAGAATATATATAATTTTTTTAGTCCAACTTTAAGGTACCACTACAAACATTCATGAAACAATCAATATCAAAATATCCTATTTTATAAAGTCGTAAAAACCAATTTTAAAATTAAGAAATATTTAGTCGTTTAATGAAATTTAACTAAATAAACTTAAGTCAAAAAATGGTATCAATTATTTCAAAAATTAATAATATAATCGTTTAAAAAATAAAGTCAGCATTATACAAAAAATGTAAAAAAATTCAAAATTATTCGAAAATAATTTTATATAAATAAACACTTATAACTAAATTTATATAATGGTTTTGCAAGGAGATATATGTTGGAAAAAGCTTTTTTAATTATTTGTTCGTTTAATCGTGTTACCTTTTTTAATATTTTTATTGTATTCTAAGAATCATAAAAGACAAAGTCAAATCTTCGACCAATTTGACACCAAATTTAATTCAATTTCCTTTTTTAAGTGTTGTTAGTTAAAATTAATCACTCTTCAAAATACAATTAATGACACTTATATTGCTCAAAATGAACGCTTTATTTTAACTATTGCAGATTAAATTATTTTTTTAAGACGCCAACATACCTTGCACTAAAATAATTTTAAAATGTTAGTTTATTTTAAATGAAAAGCGGTCCATGTAATTTTCCGAATCGTATATAAAACTAAACAATTTTAATTTGAGTTTTATAAAAAACTAACAAGCACCCGAGTTTTCTTGGGTGCTTTTCACTTGATAAAAAATATTAATTTAATGAGTATATCTTTACGGAATTAAACACTTATTACTATCTGCCTAGTCAGGTTTTTTAAAGGACATGCAAACATGTTTTTGTTATAATGAGGCCTGTACAAATTGGAGTATCTGTGAGAAGACTATTTAAAGAGATTTTTAGATCACTTAGAAAAAGTAAAGTTTTGATTATAGGTTTATCAATTCTTGTTTTTTTATCAAGTGCAATTTTCACATTATTATTTGACGTTAGAACGGCATACGAAAATCGTCTTGATTCTTACAACACAGTTTCCAAAATGCAAGATTTAACTGTAGATTTAAGTGTTGAAAGTGATGGTAAAATTCCGTCCAACGGAGCATTTATAGAAACTAAAGAATCCTACGATATTGCTCAACTTAAAAAAGATGGTAAGTTTGCTAATTTTAATTCCAAATATATATTAGCTCAAACATTTTTTCCTACAGCAGAAGCAAATCAATATATTTTAGCAAGTTCAATTGAAGATTTATATAACGGAAAAACATCTAGACCTACAATCATAATTGATAAAGAAAAAGACACAATTACATTTAATTCAAATGATTTAGATTTTCAACTTTATAGTAAAGATGTTGATTCATATAATCCACTTTCAAGAACTAACACAATTGATTCAAATACCGTATTTAAATTTGATAAAGAAACATTTTTAAATCACATAGCCAGAATTAACCCTAGCAACGATGGAAGGGCATTTTTATCTAATCTTGGAGAATTATATTTAAATATTGTAACTAAAGAAGCTACATCAAGTTCGGTAAAAGCTTTTGAATGAAAAAAAAGAAATGAACTTTACACAGTAGAAGGTCAAAACTTAGCAACCCTTTTAGGTTTTACAAAAAATGAATCAACTAGTTTTTATAACTATGATTCAACAATTACTCCTCAAATTAAATTGGATCCTGCAATTCAAAATGGTAATGCAGTAGTTATTTCATATGGTGCAAAAATGTCTGGTGAATTTAGACTTTCATTTTTAAATGAAAGAGTTTTAAATATAGATTCAAATTTATATTTAGAACCACAAATAGGATTTAATTATGTTTTTTCAAATCAATTTATTCAAAAACAAACAATAATTTATGAATTTGTTTTAAATCAATTTAAATTAAATTATGATGAAAATGCTGACCCACAAACCTGAAGTGGTAATTACTTACAAGCATTAAAAGAATTGCTAAATGATCCAAACTTTAAAGACCAAATATCTGAATTTAGCTATTGATCAAAAACTCAAAAAATTTATTTTGATGATGCAACAGAGCCATCTATTACAAGTAATGTTGTTTTAACAAGACAAGATATGGAAATCCCATTTCAAAGAAATAATGCAACAGTTACAGTTGCATCTATTTCAAATATTGCTGATCCAGAATTTATTTCAGTTGATGAATATAATGCTTTATTAGATAATGACATTGCATCTAAACGTTTAAAATTAATTACAAATAGAGCTCAAGGTATAACTCAAAAAGATTTAGTTAATAAAGTTATAAATACACTAGGTACAGAAAATGTTGGAATTAGACAAACAACAGTAGTAAATAGTGTTAATAATGAAACAAATAAAACTACAGTGTTTAATTTTGTAAACACCGGAGATATGAACTATGCCATAAATAGTGTTGTCCAAAATGTAGGTAAACTTTATAACGAAACAATAGAACCAACTAAAATTAATTCTTTAACATCTAACAATGATGATTTTTTTAGAAGCGAAATATTGACACCGAAAATCGCTGCTTTAATTGCTGGAAGAGTTTTACAAAATTATGCTTTAGATTCTAATTATTTAAAAACAAATATTGAATATGAAAATGTTTTAATACCTGAATCTGATGGTTCTTTTTCAAGAAGACCTAATCAAAAAATTGTCACTGTAAGAGAATTAAATTCTCCAATAACAAAAGACAAAGGATTCACTGTAATAAATGAACTTTATTATTTTGTTAATAAGAATTCGACAGGAGAATGAATACTTGCTGATGATAAAGGAATGACCTTTAAAGATCTTGGCAGTTATTTTCAATCAAATAATTTTACTGTTGATTCAACAAAAACGAATACTACATGAGCTAGACCTGACACTTCACAATCTGATCGAATTGTTTTACCACTAGTTGCACGAGTACCTAATCCAGAAATATTAAATGAAATTTTAACAAAAGGAACATTTACAATTATTTCAGATAATGTAGCGCAACTAATCCGAGAGTCTGCTTTATATTCTCAAGGTATTTTTACAGAAAATTTTTTAAATATTTTTATCCAATCAGTTGCCTTATCTGCCTATGAAAATGACTTACATAAATTACTGTCAGTAGGTAAAGCCAATGCTAACGTTTTCCCTAAATTTTATCTAGATATTATCTATCACATGAACAACCAATTTGGGGCAAGTACTTTCCAAGATTTTATTGTTAATATTATTAATAGATTTAAAGAATTAACAATTGAAAGCGGAACTACTTTAGAACAAAGAAAAGAATATTTCAAAACACAAATTTCAAATTTAACAGAAGTATTTAAAAGTTTTGGAACTGATTTACTTTCAATTTTGCCATTCAATTTAACGTTAGATGACATAATGAATTTTACTAATGATCCAATAATTATTTTTGAAGCATTAGTGAAAATAGTACGTTCTTTTGATGTTAATGAAGCTATTAATGAAATTAGAATGTGATATAGTGAAAATTGACAAAAAACTGTTGATGAAAAAAAGAATCTAATTTCAGATTTTAATTTTTTAGTTCCATTCTTTAAATATGCTGATGAATCAATGTTAAAAGAAGGTTTGTTAGAATTAATTTCAATTGTAAATTTTCGTGCACTTTTAAATCCAAATGAACCAACAAGCATTTATAGAAAAATTGTAAATTCTAAAGGAAAAGAAGATGAGCAATTAAAATTGCTATTCACAAAAATAGATAGCAATAACGGAACATATAGCAATATATACGAAGGATTAAAAGAGCTTATCTCTTTATTCAATTTAAACTTGTTTATTACTAATTTAGAATCAAAGGCAAAATGATTTGATTACAAACAAGAAAATGACGAAAGAAATTTTAGGTATTATGGTGTGACAACTTCTGACCTTCTTGCTTCATTTATCGAATCATTAACTAAAAGTAGTACAAGTAGTACAGTTTCAAACAACGATATAGCTGTAAAGTTAGCGTTAATCAAAATGCTAAACTTAAGTGATTCTGGAGAATTTAATGATATAGTTGGATACATTCCTCTTTTTGAAAATGACCCAAAATTAGGTCTGTCATCTTTGTCAATTTTGACTAGTTTAAGCGAATCAGATAACGATATTATTTCTGAATTGAAAAAAATTCAAAATAATATCAAAAACGGCACATTGTCAATTTCTGAAATAGCATATTTAAAATCTAAATTTAGTATGATTGAAAATTATTCTGCATCAAATTATCCTGAAATAAATAGTTATATTGATGCTTATTTATCTTTGTATGATGAATTTAGTTTTAATCCTAATGTTAATAATTTAGCAACAATTACTAATCTACTTTTAGGAACAGTCGCAGATGATGAAATCTACAGACAAGCAAGAAGTCAAATATCAGCAGCTAACCCATTTGAAGTTACTAATCCTGATGGTTCAATAAATTACAATTATGGTAAGAGTTTAATTAATGCTATTTCATTTTTAATAAAAATTAAAACATCAGCAGCTTCAAATTCTTCTTTCCTTTCAGACTACAGAAAAATTTTTGAATTATTTAATAATAAAACTACAATAAATAACAGAATAGTTTTTGATGCCGAATTTTTGAATCAGTTAAATTCCAAAATTCTTTATCCTGATCAATCTGCAAATATTGATTTAGGTGAATTTAATATCAACAAAGGTTTAGCAGCAACTAGAAGAATGACAAGCGAACTTTTTAATAATGAAAATTCTAGTTTGCAATCTTTTATTTCTTCGTTATCATTAGATTCGCAAAAAACAATAAACGATTCGCGATTAAACTTTGTGTTTTTTATGTCTGCATTTGCTTCATTAGTTGAATATAACTCATCTGTACTAAAAGTATTTGATCCAAATGCTACTCAATCAAAATCGTTTATAAATATTTTTAATAGTGAATCATCATTATGAAGCAGAAATTCAAAAGTGGTTGAAATTTTAAATTCAATTACAGATTCAGTAATACAAACTGATAAATTACTTTCTTCAATTGATCTTTCTCCAGCCTTATTAAGCCCTTTATTAAACGTTATTTTGCCACAAGTTACTTTATGATTTACTTCAGATGTTGCCATTAAAAAAGATGCAACTGAAGAAGAAAAAATTAACCGTTCAAATTTAGCTTATATCCTAACTGAAAAAATCAGAAAATTCAATCAAATGACTAGTGAAGAAGTTTCTGAATTGTCAACATTTATTGTTGGAAATTCATTATTTTCAAGTCCGGCAGAAACAGATGATGTAAGTAATATATTACTTGACATTGATTTTTTTGAAAAAAATGGTATTAGTCCTAATACCGATCCAAATTTACCTACATTTTATGGGATTGAATTAAAAAGTTTTATTTACAAAGCACTCGGGACAATAACTTATTTACAAAGATTTGATCAATTGATTTATTTTGATGATGCAGGTTCTTATGTAGCAAAAGTAAATGATGCTTTTTTAAGAAACAATAACTATTCAGTCTATACAGGAGAAATTCCTTCAAATGTTATAGATTTTCAAAATTGAATGAATGCTAACCAAAACCAAAAATTTATTTTAGATATTAGCGGGACCAAATTTATAATCATAGGAACTGAAACAACAGCAGATTATATTTATCCAGTTGTTGATGAAAATAACATCCAAGTAGATACAGCTACACAAGGAATTGTTTATGTAAATCAAATGGGATTTGACAGAGTTAAAAGTTTTGCTTCAGGTCCAGTAAAAACATATGTTTTAGCTCAAAACAAAACTAATCAAAACACAAATGAAATTGTTAATCAGCTAAATGAATATATTTATCAAAATACTGGTAAAAACACAATTCAAAAAGCATATTCTTCAATGGTTACAGACCCACTTAACCCTGAAAGAGCTTTAAGAATTAGAGCCCCTTTAACAACAATTAGAACAATAAGTAATTTTAATTTATATACTCTTATTATTCTTGTTGTACTTGTTTCAATTGCGTTTTCGTTTGTTGTTAAAAGATACATTCAAAATAAAGCTAAAGTTTTAGGAATTTTGATTTCTCAAGGTTATACACCAATTCAAATTTCAATTTCATTAACTGCTTTTGCTTTAGTTACGGCTGTTTTAGGTGGATTTACAGGTTATTTAACTGGAAATTTATTACAGCGATATGTTATTAATCTATTTTCTAATTATTGGTCGGTTCCAACTGGAACAACAGGATTTAGTCCTATATCACTATTTTTTACAATCGTACTGCCTTGATTGGGTATGTCTGTTCTTATTATTCTAGTTACACTTTTGGTTCTAAGAACAAAAAGTATTGACTTAATGTCTGGAGCAAGCGATATTAAAGTTAATGCACTTACAACTTGATTGAGCCAAGTATTTAGAAAAAGGGATGTTAAAACTAAATTTAATGTGTCTTTATTAGTATCTTCTTTTTGAAAATTAATTTGGCTGATGTTAGCTTTCGTTTTAAGTTCGACAGTTATTTTATTTTCTATTTCATCAAATAACGTCTTTTCTAAAGCGGCTAATGAAACTTATGCTAATCGAAATTATAACTACAATATTGATCTAGTAACGCCTACTAGTGAAAGCGGATTAATATTACCTACTGATGGAACTGGTATTGCAAATCAACTTTATTCACCAGTTGGTAATTCTGCTGAAGCGCAACTAGAATATAACAATTATTTTGCGCCAGGATATTCATTACCTGTTCAAGGAGAAAGATTAGCTAATGGATCAGTTAATGCAATTAATAATGGTAATCCAACTGATTTAGATCCAAAAGTAGTTACAAGATTCGGAGCAGATATCAATGTTGATTTAGGAATAAAAATTAACCCTTGAGAATTAACTTATAACGACTTACCCGATACAATTAAAAATCGAATTGACAAAATTACTAATAACATAGCACCACAATTAGAAAAAGTTCAATACGATGAAGACTCACAATATAAATTAATTGTTGAAGACATAAATGAATACTATGGTAATTCAGAAAATCCGTTAAACTACTTTAAATATTATGAAAATTTAAATGGGATAAATGGCTTCTTTTTAAATCGCTGAAACCCTATTGAAAAAAGATACATACCTGAACCTATTACTACATCTTCTACTTATTTAAACCCTGAAGGACAAAGAGTTAAAGTAAGAGATGCATATAGAGAATTTCTTGTAAACGCATATACAAAACTAGCAAAAGCTAATCCTTTAAATTTAGATTTTTTAATAACATTTAACGGTGTAATTTTTAATCCAGATTATGACGAAACTTATACATACATAAGATCCAAAATTGGAAATAATGAAATCAAAATATTAGGTTATAAAGAAAATACAAACATTGTTGATTTTGTTAATTTTGAAGGTAAATCAATGAAACAAGATTTATTTAACTTTGAAACTAACGATGACATTTACCCTTTAATTGTCAATGTTGTTAGTGCCGCTAAACACGGATTAAGTGTTGGTTCTGAACTTGAAATATCAATACTAAATCCTGCAGATAGATATAAAAAAGTAATCCTTGGAAATAGTGAAATTGATTCATATAAATTTAGAGTTATAGGCATTAACCAAACCTTTATTAATGATGAATTTATAACTACTCAAAATGTAGCAAATAAATTAACCAAATTGGACACACTTGCCAAAGGTGATTTAGTTCCATTTAATGGAATATTAAGTAACAGAGTTTCACCAGATCAGATTACAGCTAGTTCTAGTCTTTATTCACCTTCAGGTTATTTTTCTGCTCAGACAGGATTTAATTTTGATAATCCACTTCAATCATTTGATTATATATTTGGCGAAAATGGTACATTGCAAACCAAAGTTGGTTTAACTGAAGAGCAAATTTTAAAATGATTAAACTTCAGCAACTATACATCTGTTAAACAAATAACTGCAAGCAGAAATGATATGAATGTAGCACTTGAAAAATATGCAGCATTATATGAAAATCAATTGTATGTTTCAACAATTACTGGGCTTAATTCTCAAGCTATTGAAAGTGGATTTACTACAAATCTAACTTCATTAATCAACGGTGTTTTAAATAACATAATAGCTGCTTCAATTGTTATTTCAGTAGTTATCTTGGTTATAATTACAAACATTATGATTAATGAAAACGAAAAAAATATTGCTTTATTTTCCATCCTTGGTTATACAAATAAAGAAAAAATTAGGTTATTCTTTTCCGTGTTTGTGCCGTTCATTATTGGTGCAATTATTATTTCTGTTTTCATTACAATTGCCGGAATAAATATTTTTAATAGCTATTTAATATCAGCTTCAAGTCTTGCACTACCATTAACAATAGTTTGATGACACGTTCTTATAACTATAGTAGCTATTTCACTAATTTTCTTAGTAGCTGCTTCATTAAGTTGATTATGAATAAATAAAATTAAACCAATTATGATTATGAAAGGCGGTTAGTATGAAATTAAAAAATATTTTGAAAAGAAAACCTAAAGAACAAACTGATAGCGAAGTCAACTTTGAAGCAACTAGTGAAATTACTGTTGATAAAAAAACATTACGAAAATTCAAGTGAGCAAATGATCATAAAAGACGTAAAGACCGCTATATTAAAGCCGCAAATCACCCTGGAAACATAATTGATGTAGTAAACGTAAATAAAAGTTATATCAACGGTAATCTAATCACCCCTGTATTAAAGAAAGCTTCTTTTTCAATTAAAAAAGGAGAATTTGCCATGCTTTATGGTAAATCAGGAAGTGGTAAATCTACTTTACTAAATTTAATTTCTGGGCTAGATCGCCCTACTGCCGGCCACGTAATTGTTGCAAATACTAATTTGCCTTATTTAAGTGACAATAAGTTGACTATTTTTAGAAGAAAACATGTTTCTTTTATTTTCCAATCTTATAATCTTCTAGAAAATATAACTGGTTATGACAATGTTGAAACAGGTGCTTATCTTCAAAAAGATGCTTCAAAAAAAATTAATATTAAAGAATTATTTAAGCATTTTGATTTAGAAGAAGTAATGAATAAATACCCTGCTCAAATGTCTGGTGGGCAAAGACAAAGAATATCAATTTTAAGAGCATTAGCTAAAAACGCAGATATCATTTTCGCTGATGAACCCACCGGTGCTTTAGATGAAAAAACTGCCTTAATTGTTCTTAAAATTTTATACGATATTAACAAAAGATATGGCACAACAATTGTCATGGTTACACACGACAGTTCTATGGCTCCATTAGCACATAAAATAATTAATGTAAAAGATGGAATCATAGATAGTGTTACAGTTAATCCGAACCCTGTCCATCCTGATAATTTAGCTTTAGGTTAAAAAAATAGCGCACCACAATAAAATGGTGCACTTTTTTATGCAATGAAATTTATTAGTTATTATTTCTGACTATGTTCGGTAATGACGCATCTAGAGCAAATGAATATTTACTTTTTCCTTGAACTGTTTCTTTATTAACTTTTTGACTTACTGAAACATTTGTTCGCTTAACAATTTTAGGATTGCTGCCGCCATTTACTTCTAGTTCCATATCATAGTTCACTATTAGCATCTTTTGATTAAAATCAAATTTAAATCCATTTAATACAATTTTTCATGACAGCAATTCAAGAGGAAATGGTCAAATTTTTGGATCATTAGTTATATTCATAATATATGTGTTTGAGTTTTGCAAATATGAAAGCGCAAAAGAATTAAAAACTCTTGTTTCTACTTCTTTTTTGCTATCTTGATCCAGTTGACTTAATTCAATTGTTTCTTTTCCTGAATCTCAATCCTTATCCAAAACTGTACCTCAAGTTCTGTTAAGATTTCTAACAATTGGACTTGATGTATTGCTGGTCATACTGTATTGGAAATCTTTTTCTTGTTCATTCCCTAATTTTAAAAAGTTATTAATTTCAAACTCTTTGTAAACTAATATGTTATTGATAACAGCTCCATCATCATCGTTTATGTTTCTTATTGAAAATCTTATTCTAGCACTACCATTAATATCATCTACATCATTAAAACTCTCTGCATCTAAAAATATTTGATAAGGAAATTTAGTTCTATCTAGTTCGCCACTTTTATTTTGGAATGCTTCATTTACCTGAATTACATCTTGAACGAATAAATTTAAAGGTATACCAGCATATTGCTGAGTTTGTCCCGAACCGTTTTTATATGTTGATATGTCACCATTAATTTGTCCCTCATTTTGATACTGTGCTTTTATTAGTTGCTTGTAATAGCTCGGGAAAAAATCAGAAACAGATTTCACATTTGTTAAATCTTTTAATTTCAAATTATTCATTATCAATTCAGCAGCATCTTCAACTTTAAATTCTAATATAGAAGATGCTTCAATTGTATTTGTTATCACATCCTGATTTTGAGATGTTAATTTTTGTGCTTGGACACTAAATTTGTAATTGAAATTTATATACTGATTTTGTAAATTAGTTTCGTTTGTCAATTTTTTAGTTACTTTAGTTGCCGAAATATCTAATAGTGATTTTGTCCCACTTATTAATGCCGAACTAACATTTTCTTTAACTTCGAAACCTATATTAAATAATGAATTAATGTAAGTTACTCTTTCACTTGCATTGTTACGCTTTGCTAATTCTTCTTGAATTTTAGTTGCATCTAAAACTTTCATATTTTTTTGAATTAAAGTCAACATTAAGCTTTTCGATAAATAGAGGTCATCTAATTTAGATGATGCTATTAACGAAAATTGTTTTGATTCAGTTTTACCGTTAGAAGTTAATTCAACAGTAATATTTATTTCTCCAGAAACATCATCAAAAGAGTTAGCAATAATTTTCATAACTTTGCCATTTAAGTTTGAAGTTCTAAATTTATTATTTGCACCAATTTTATTTTCAAAATAGGAACTAGCAAAATCTACACCAGTTAAATTAATTGTAAAATCTTTAAACAAATCAACGGGTGTATCAGGATTTGTAGGTGTGCTTTCAGTCAGGGTTGTAAAATCAAATTTAAGTATTTCAACTTGATTATTTAATATCACAATTTGATATTTTGTATTTTGAGTTAGATCAGCAAATTGTATTGATCTAGACAATTGATCATTTTGAACTGTAACAGACTGAACTACTTGTGTGTCATTAAATTTAGTTAAGTTAATGTTATAAGTTTTCTGCAAATTATAATTTGCTAAATTGAAGCTAAAACTATTTGTTGTTTTAACTTGATTTGTGACTTCCAGCTTTTTATCTTCAGGTTTTGGATCCGGTTTTGGTTCAGGTTTAGGTTCTGGCTTTGGTTCGGGTGTAGGATCAGGTGTAGGCTTAGGTGTAGGCTTAGGTTCAGGAGCGGGATCCGGCTTAGGATCTGGTGTTGGATCAACTGGATTAGGATTTTCTGAAATAAACGATACAGTTAAAGAATAATCATTATTTTCATTTTGAAATAATTGTGATTTGTGATTTATTTTGACATTAAAAGCAACAGTTTTATTTGTATTATTAATTTCTGTAACTTTGATTTCCGCACTTCAATCTGTTTCGAAAGTAACGTTATTAGCAACATTTATTACATCATTATTTTTAACTGTTAAAGATTTATTGTTGTAAGTATTAGTTAAATAATTGTTTATTTGTTCTTTAGTTTTTGTAAAAATATTTAATAGATTATCGTTTTCACCACTACCATTTCCTGGTGAACATGCTATTGCTGTTAAACTAACTAAAGGAGCGGCTATAAATGCGCTTCCTAAAAAAAATATTGTTTTTCTCATAAACATATTTTATATAGTTAATTAAAATATGAAATAAATTGTAGAGTTACATTTACCCTTAAAATAAAAGCATAAAAAGCATTATTTACACAATAACTTTTTATGCTTGAAAATTGAAAGATTTTATTCTTTTTATATTTTAAAAAATTTATATTTCTGCAGTTGCTAATTTCGTTTTTTTACTAAAGTAATTTTCAATTATTGTTGGTACAAACATCACTAAAATAAAGATAAACAAAATAAATACTTTAATGAATTTACCAACAACAAGTTCATTTGTTAAAAATGTATTTTGCACCGCGGTTAATAAAAATAAATCAATTATCGGAATTATTACTGTAATTGACATGGAAAGGCCAACCAAAATTATTGAAACAATACCAAAAGGAATTAAAAATTTATTTTTTGTAACTTTAACTTTCTGGGTTTTTCTATTTCTAATTGCTCCATAAATTGCTATTGCTATAAATCCAAATACAATTACTGAAGTTCAATTACTTAAATCATCTGCTAATGAATATAAATTATCCATTTGAGCACCGTAAAAAGCATAACCAGAACTATCTGTATAACCTAGTGCACCTATAATTGCAAAAATAACAAAAAGAGGAAGGGTTAAAATTAATGTTATTTTTAAACCTGATAAAGGCAAATGTTTATTTAATTTTCATTTCTTTTTATTTATGAACGGGATTTCATTTGCAGCAATTAAATCTTCCATGTATCTTGGTGTTCAAACTGCAAAACCATTAATAATTCCTAAAATTCCAATAGCAACTAATAAGTTGATAACTCCCATAAAAATGAACGAAGCTTTTGCACTCATACCTGCACTTTGTAATTGTTCTTCAAGTCCGCCAATTGAACCATTTCCAACAATCGACATTGATATTGCAATAATTACGTATACAACTGTAACAATTCCTAATCCATATAATATTGCTTTAGGTGTTCTTTCTGGTTCTTTCATTTCTGATTGAATACCAGCAGAAACATAAAAACCATCATAAGCAAAAAAGATACCAGCTATTCCAATGAACATTCCTAAACCAGGAGTTAAGGAAGCTAAAGAAGCACCTTGAGTTAATCCCGCTTCTATATTAACGCTAATTCCTGCCTGAGCGCTAGATTGTACTCCGGTTGCTATTAAGATAAAACCGATTAGAGCAGCAAAAACTAGAGGAAAAAATTTAAATACTAAAATAATTTTATTTTGTCAGTCGCTGATTTTTGCTTTTAGACCTGTAAATAAAAATCACATTCCAATCCCAAAAGCTATAATTATCCAAACTATTCATTCATGACTAAAACCAAGTAAGACACTCGAATTGTTTCCTTCACTAAAATTTCAAATTGCATCTTGAATTGTTTGAATAAAATAAAGCGGCATGTAAAAAAAATTTAATGGCAAATAAATATAGAGCATAAAATTTTTTGAAGCTTTAAAAATTCAAACGCTATTAAATAATTTGTTTCAACCTATAAAGGAAAGATCATCATCTTTTTTTGTTGCACTTACAATTTCAATTAATGCTAAAGCCATTGCAATAACGGCAAAAGCAGCTATTGCTCAACTTATTAAAGCCAAAATTAACGAACCATTTGCATTGGATAATACTGCTTTTGATTTGAAAAAAATTCCAGCCCCGATACAGGAACCAACTACTATCATCATTGCGGAAAAAAAATTGATTTTTTGTTTTTGACTAAAATCAGCTGCAGTTTTAATTGTTTTTTTCTTTTTCATAATACTCCTAATTAAATACATAAACAAATAAATAAAAATATCACCACTATTGTTGTTGTGGCGATATTTTAAATAAATTCAATATAGTAAAACATCCCCTAAACAATAGATTTAGAAGATTTAAATTTACGTGATAATGAAAAGAGTCTTGAAAAACTTACAATGTAATTATTATTTTCCATGTTAACTCCTTTTGTTTAGTTACTTTATTATAAATTATTTTTTATAAAGTGAAAATTTTATTTTTCACAGGTATTTTGGTTTTAGGGATAGAAATTATATTAAAAAAAGGGCATCGGAACACCCTTTTCCCATATACTTTCAACTAGACTGGTTACTAGTTGTCTCATAGTCCCTACTTGAGCTTACTAAAACGCTTGCTTATACAATTCAGTATAACCCGGATGACTACGGCCCTTGGTTATACTTAGGTAGTAAACAACTACCACGCATATAGGTTTATTTAAAATTTGCTTATTTGCTACTTAATTATAGATTTTTTCTCGTTAATTTAAGAAAAAATAGAAAAAATGACCTAAGTCATCCTCAATTAAATTTAGTTTTTACTATAAAACTAGTAATACGGAATTACGTGAATGTGTAAATGGTAGATTTCTTGACCAGCAAGAGGACCATTATTTACTAACACCTTGAAATCTTCAAATTTACCTTGACTTCTCATTAAATTTGCTAGTTCAACAGCTTTATTAAATGCAAGAGAAATTGTTTTACTATCTGCATCTTTTAGATTTTCTGTTTTCTTTTTAGGAATAACTAAAAAGTGATGTTTGTTATGCGGAAATTTATCAAAAATAGCTATTAATAAATCATCTTCATAAATAATTTCAGATTCTAATTCACGGTCAATTATCATTTCAAAAATTGATTTTTTCATAATCTATACACTCCCGTTTGTAATGTGACCATCAGCTGAACGATTTTGACTTTCCATTTCAAAGCCTAAAGCTCTATAATGCGTTCTAGCAGTTGCTATTAATGTTGTATCAATTCTATTTAATCAAAAAGCAATTGTTCTTCTTGAATCTGAAGTATTTCAAGGCGTTGTTGCTCAAGTAAACTTTTCACTGTCAGTATCAAAATTAGGTGTTATTTTAATTAAATAATTTGCATTTAAACTATATGTTCCATCTTTTTCGCTCATAACAATTACTTCAGTAGTTAAATCTGAATTTGAATTAGTTGAAGCAGCATTTTGACTTAGTTTTTGTTCTGAATAAAGCAAATTAGTATTAATATCTTGGAAGCCTTCTTTTATCTCTGTTTGCAATTTTAAATCTGCTATTGCTCATGAAAGATCTCCAGTTGGACTAGGGCTAGTTTGTTCAGCAATACCTGTGTATGAATATAAATTTTGTAAAGCATCCGTTGAAGAACCACTAACACTTAAACCATTAGACATTGTTTTAATTTGGTTAGCAGCATTTGTTACTAATGCATTATAAGTATCAACTGAATTTACTGTTGTTAAGATTCCAGAATTAGCTTGTGCTAATGTTGGAGTTCCAGTATAACTTCATTTGTTAACAATTTTTTTATCGTTCACTAAATATTTTGTAAAGAAAAACATTCCATCATCAGCAGTTATAGATTTATATAAAATTTTTGTTGTATCAGTTTCTGGAGTTGTATCACTTAAGATAGTGTCATATGTAGTTAATGTTTTTTTAACATTATCTAAACTTTGTTCTAGTAAATATTTTTTTACTAAAAGCATGTTTACAATTACTGTTCTTATTGGTGATTGAAAATTTAAAAATAATGTTTTTCAAGTATCGCTATTTGTTGGGGTAGTTACAATAATTGATTCGTTTTTACTATTAAAAACATAACTTGTAAAACTGTTTGTTTTTCAAGTTTCTAATTGTTCATTAAATCAATTAATATTATTTAAAGTTTCAGCTGCATAATAAAAATTTCAAGCAGCTTCAACATCTTTGTAAAATTCACTTGCTGGATCATTAAAATAAGAATCGTTTGCCAAATTAACTAAATCAACTCCATATAGGCTTCCTAAAATAGACTGGTTATAAATTTTAGTAAGTGTTTCTTTAGTTGCATTTGAACCTATTTCAGTTTCTTGTGATTGTCTTTCAGGAGAATTAATTACTGTTCCACAAGAAACAGCTGCTACTGCAGTAATTAAAGGAACACTTAAACCTAAACCTAATTTTCATTTTTTCATATTGACTCCTTAATTTAGTCCTAATTGAGCTTTAAGTGCTTCATAAATTTTTTCAGTAAATTCTTTTTGTGCAACAACAGAAGTTTGTGTTTTTAAGATAGCAAAATCAACATAAGTTTTATTTGAAAAAGCTGAACTTACAAACGCGTTTGCTGCACCGGTTAAGGTTTTTAATGTAGTTAATTTATTTGTTGAAATAGTGTTATTTGCATAAGCAATTACTTTAGCTATTTCATCATTTACAGTACCACTTTGATATGAAAGTTTTTCAACATAGTAATTACCTAAAGCACTTTGATTTGTAATGGAATCTGCATTAATATTATTTAATTCAACAAAGTTTTTCATATTGTAAGAATCAGTATTATATTGATTTAAATCTGTAATTGAACCATAAGAAAATCTTTGACTTTGACTTGTAAATAAGCTGTCATATAAATCATTTAAAATGTATTTTTGGTAATCTGCAACTGTATTAACTGTATCTCGTTTTACAACATTAATTCCACTTGCATTTACAACAATATAAACATCATTAGTTGCATCATAGTATGAAAGTTTTCTTGCATTGTTTTCTGTACTTTGATATGTTGAATTTGCGGTATTAAAAGTTGGTCCTACTGAAAATGCATTATCTAAAACTCTATTAATTGCTACTTGGAAATCATCACTTGATATGTTGTCAATTTTTTCATTCATATTTGTATTTAGTAATTCAACATTATCTTTTGTTACATCAGTTGCTAAAACAACATTACTTCCATCTTCTTTTTTAAATAAAGGTGAAAAAGTTTGATCAGCAATTAAAGCATTATACAATCTTGAAATTGGATTTCAATTTGCATTTGTATTTGGGTCAATAACTGATGTTGAAAATAGATCTTGGTTAGTTGAAATAGATTTTGCCATTGCTAATGTCATAACCATATTTGTGCTTGAAGCTGAAGTATTAATTGCATTATAAATGTCGTTAATTGGACCAAAACTTAAAAAACCGTGATTTGTTTTTGTGGTATTACTTGATCTAGTGTTTAATCAAAAATTATCATTTGCAATTTGAGTTTTTGCTTCTTCACTAATTGTTTCATCAAATAATTTAGCGCCAGCATATTTTAAGATTCCATTTTCAGAAAGTAATGAATTAGCAAGATTATTTCTAAAACTATAATTAACTAAGCTTTTAAAATTAGCTTTAGTTATTGTTCAGTTACCATTTAAATTTGTAGCATCAGCAGTAATTGGTATAATGAAATTTGAAATTTGATAAATTGCATTTGAATTATTTTTTAAATGCAGTGAAACTAAATCTGAAGCTGAAGTAAATTTGCCTTTAAATGAAGAAGGTAAAAAATTTAAAAAAGATGTAGTTGAAAATATTCTAGTGCTTCTTGAATTTTCAACTTGAGTAGTATCCACAACCGCATTGACATTATTGTTATCACTTGCTTGTGTTAAACCGCTTGTCGTATCAGCTGAACTAACAAAATAATTTTGGAAAATTTTATCTCCACTATTTAAATATGTATCACCAGCTTTAATTCCCAAGCTTGGAATATCACCAGTAAATGTAATATTTTCACTCACAGTTGCTTTTAATGTTTTGTCATTTAAAGAAGAAATAATTGAAGCATTAAATCTTCTATTTGCATCAGCACTAATTGCTTGCTTAACTAAAAAATTAACGGCGCCTTCTTCAGTTCCTGTTTTACCGTAAGTTTCATTAGTAGTTAACAAATTATTAAATTGAGCTTGTCAATTTGAAAAACCAAATTGTCTTTGTAAATTAGATTTTTGTTCAGCGATAACTGCTTGCTGTGATGCTTTTATTTCACTTAATGGGGTTAGTTTTGAAAAACCAGTTGGCAATGTACTTGTTTCTAAAGTTGATTTTTGAAAAGCTGCAAGCAATGTTTCAGACATTACTCTTTCTTCTTCGTACATTAATTCGATTGTGCTTTGAGCAAATTTATTGAAAGTCTCTTCATTTTTTGAAGCAGCTGTTTTTGATAAATTAAAAACTTCATCAATTGAAAAACTTCTTATATTTCCATTTGCATCTTTAAAAGTTACTAAAGTATTTGAACCAGATTCAACAGGTGTTTGAGTTACTGTATTATTAACAATACCAACAGGAATACCTACACCTAGACTAATTGCACCAGCTAAAGTACCCAAAACAATTCAAGACTTAATGTTCCTCTTTTTTTCATCTGTTTTATTTTTTTTAAAAATTTTACGAATATCTAATTTTTTCATATCGAACTTGGCCATATCAACCCCTTAAGTTTTTCTATAATTATATTAAAAACTATGATTTTTTTACATAAGACTTAGATTAGACTAACAAACATAGATTTTAAATTTTTTATCAAAATCAATTAACAATTTTAGCTTACTTAGTTTTAAAATATTTACATGTTACACAACGAATTAATTCAACTTTTAAATACATTTACTCAAATCTGTGAAACCAACAATTTTTTTTATTCCTTAGCTAGAGAAACTGCACTATCAGTTTACAAAAACGATAATGTTTTGCAAAATCAAAAAGTAGCTGATGTTTTTATGAATATTGACGATTATTTTAAATTGCGATCGCTGCATCCTGATAAGTTTATTGATAGTTTATTCACAAACGAATACCAAATATTGATGCCAAGAATGATGATTGATAAAGGCAATTGGAAAACTACAGATGTTTATTTAAACATACTTATTTTAGTTCCTACTAAAATTACAAAAATTTCAAACTACAGCAACTTAATATGGAAATTGTCAGCAACATATGGCTACTATAATTCAAATAACGAAAAAGCTCCATGGTATTTTTTTATCTACAAATTTTTAGCCAAAATCAACAGTAGTTTGATTCATCAAATCAACATTAAAGCTGCAATAAATAATTTATATGAAGATGAATATGAAGGATTTTTGGCCATTTCCTATCCAAATGAAAATCCGAAATTGAGCTGAATTCCACATGTAACTTTTGAAACAAACCAGTATGAATACCAAGGACACAAATTTAAATTAATCAATGAAATTGAGTTGCATTTTCAAAATTATTTTGGGGAAAATTGAAAAAATTTGACAGAAAAAAGTGTTTAAATTTAACTTAAAGTCACTAAAATTGAATATTTAAACAAAGCATATTTATATGAGGATAAAAGTCCTATTTTTTAGATTTTGTTGTAAAATTTAAAGGCATTTTATTAAAATGCTCCCTAACTAGTGGGAGTTAAACCCAGAGTTTAACACTAGAACCACACATTATCGAAAGGATATGAAAATGGCAGCACCTAAAAAGAAAGTTGTTAAAGTTGCTAAGCTTCAGTTTATAGCTGGGCAAGCAAAACCAGGTCCAGCACTTGCTGGAGTTGGAATTAAAATGCCTGAATTTACAAAGGCATTTAATGATCAAACAAGAGATAGAGGTAACGAACCAGTTCCTGTAGCTATCACTGTTTATGCAGATAAATCATTTGATTTTAAAATATTTACTGCACCTGCTTCATTTAAATTATTACAAGCAGCAAAATTAAAATCAGGTTCAGCAAATTCAAAAGCACAAATTATTGGAACAATTAAATTGGAACAATTAGAAGAAATTGCTAAATACAAAATGGTTGATTTAAACACAAGAAGTTTACAATCAGCTATGGCAACAATTGCTGGTACAGCAAAAAACATGGGAATTTTAATCGAAGGATGAGATGACATAGCAGCAGCTAATGCCGCAGCAGCTGCTGAGCGTAAAGCTATTGCTCGTGCAGAAAAAATGCATGATGAATTAGAAGCAGCTCAACACAATTTAGTTGAATCTAAAGATAAAGAAATTGAAGTTGTTACAGTTAATGAAAAAGAGGGAGAATAGTTTATGGCTAAAATTGGAAAAAAATTACAAGCTGCAAGAAAACTAGTTGACCCAACTAAAGCTTATACATTATTAGAAGCTATTAAATTAGCTAAAGAAACTTCATATACAAAATTCGATGCATCAATTGACATTGCAATTAAATTAAATTTAGACACACGTAAAAGTGATCAACAATTAAGAGGATCTATTTTACTACCACATGGAACTGGAAAAAATGTTAGAGTTTTAGTAATTACAGAAACTCCTGAATTAGCAAAAGCTTCACAAGAAGCAGGAGCTGATTATGTTGTTGACAAATTAAAATTTGAAGCTATTGTTAAAGAAGATAAATTTGATTTTGACGTAATAGTAGCTGATCCAAAAATGATGCCTGTTTTAGGTAAATATGGAAAACAATTAGGACCAAAAGGATTAATGCCAAACCCACGTTTAGGAACAGTTACTCCTACTCCTGAAAAAACAGTTGCCGAACTTAAAAAAGGTAAAGCAAACTATAGAGCTGATAAATATGGAATTGTTCATACTTTAATTGGTAAAAAATCAATGTCAGATGAATCTTTAGCTGAAAATGCAAAAGTAGTTATTGACATAGTTAAAAAATTAAAGCCTTCAGTTGTAAAAGGAACATACATGAAAAACTTGACAGTTTCTGCATCTATGGGTCCATCAGTTAAAATAATTATTGATTAATCAACATATTATTAATTCACTTTCTTAATTGAAAGTGTTTTTTTATTTCTTAATTAAGCTACTTTAATTTAAGATAAGAATATGAATAATTACTTATTACCTTTAAATAAAGATCAATATGAAGCTGTTACATATATTGATGGTCCATTAAAAATAATTGCCGGTGCAGGAAGTGGTAAAACTAAAACTCTTACTACCAAAATCATGTATCACATTGATAAACTAAATACTAAACCGTGAAACATTTTAGGTTTAACTTTTACAAATAAAGCTGCTAGAGAAATGAAAGAAAGAATTGATTCAGAACTTGGACAGGCAAGCGAAGGATTAACTCTTAAAACTTTTCATAGCTTTGCAACTTATTTTTTAAGAAGAGAAATTGAAACATTAGGTTTAAGTAAAAATTTTCAAATTGCAGATGAATCTGATTCAAAATCAATTTTAAACAAGATCCTAAAACAAAATGACATTGATTCTGAGAAATATACTTTCTTTAAAATCAAAGAATATATAAATCAAAAGAAGCAAAACTTTTATTTTAATAAGGCGATGAAATTAACACCAAATTTAAAAGTAGAAACATTTGAATTTATATTTGATCAATATCAAAATGAAACTAGAAAAAACAATTTAATTGATTTTGATGATCTTTTGTTTTTAACTTATTCTATTTTAAAAAATTATGAAGAAATAGAAGATAGATGATCTAATAAATTTAAATTAATTTTAGTTGATGAATTTCAAGATACTGATAACGTTCAATACGAAATTGTAAAACTATTATCTAAGAAATCTCAATTAGTAATTGTTGGTGATCCTGACCAAACCATTTACACATGAAGAGGTGCAAAACTTGATATTATCATGAACTTTGAAAATGATTTTCCAAATGCTAAAATTGTTATTTTGAAACAAAATTATCGTTCAACAAAAACTATTCTTTTTCATGCCAATTCACTAATTAAAAAAAACAGTTACAGAATTGAAAAATCTTTATATACAGAAAACGAAGAAGGCAGCGATGTTGAATTACGCAAATTTAAAGATTCTTATGAAGAAGCAAGATATGTAGCTAGAGAAATAAAATATTTACTTCGATCCGGCGTAGCTGCTCAAGAAATTGTTATTTTATATAGAGCACACTATGTATCAAAACCGTTTGAAGATAATTTGAGATTCTTGCAAATTCCATATTCTGTTTACAGCGGGATTCAGTTCTATGCTCGTAAGGAAATTAAAGAAGTAATTAGTTTCTTAAATTTAATTTTAAATCCGAGTGACTTTTTATGAAATAGCATGATCAACATTCCTAACCGTGGAATTGGGGATATTACCTTAGAAAAAATCAACAAATTCGCTCAAGAAAAGCGAATTAGTTTACAAGAAGCAATCGACAATCATTTAAGTGATTTACCAGTATCTGGAAGCTTGCAAGAAAAAATTGAAAGTTTAAGAAATACGATTAAACAAGCGCGAGAAAAGTTTTTTAATAATGTGGAAACATGAAGCCTTATTTTAAATAATTTTTTAGTAGCAATTGATTATTACCATTTTATAAAAGAATCCAAAGTATATAGTTCAGAAGCAATTGAAAACATTAGAACTTTTTTTGAAGGTTTAGACAATATCTATAAAGAAGGTATTTCAAAAGTAGATGATTTGATCCAATATTTAACTGAAACAGCTTTAAATACTGATTCAGATGAAAAAGTTGAAACTCAAAAAATTTCGCTTATGACAGTGCATTCAGCAAAAGGGCTTGAATTTTCTCATGTTTTTTTAGTCACATTTAATCAAGGTATTTTTCCAAGCTTCCGTTCATATACTGAAGATAAAATTGAAAATTTTGATACTCCACAAATGGCCGAAGAAAGACGTTTGGCTTATGTAGCAACAACTCGGGCTAAAAAGGCTTTATATATTTCTTATAATACAGAATTATCGTTTTCAAACAAAAGACCAAAAAAGAAATCTATGTTTATTAAAGAAATGAATTTGGAAAGCGGAGGATATTTATAAATTAAATAAAACGTTTATTATAGCAAAACGTGCCCGTCACCGGGCATTTTTTTTGCTATAATTATTGGGACAACAAGTGAGGTTAATCATGATTAAAGACATTTTATATTTAGCTAAAAATAATGACCAAAAATCCTTTTATCTAAAAGGATGAATTACTAACAATAGAGGAAACAAAAACATCAGATTTATTGAAATGAATGACGGCTCAACTGTGGAAAATTTACAACTAGTAATTAAAAAATCACCACAATTAGATTTAGAACAAATAAGTTCATACAAACTTGGAAGCGCTATTGAAGTTAGAGGAAAACTTTCATATACACCAAATCAAAAACAAATTGCAGAACTAGAAGTAGAAACATTACTTTTAGTTGCTGAAGCAGATGATGACTTTCCAATTCAAAAAAAAGAAACAAGTTTAGAGTTTTTAAGGACAATACCGCATATTCGGCATAGGACTTCGACTTTAAGAGCAGCTACATTAGTTCGTTCTACAATTTCGTTTGCAATTCATGAATTTTTTCAAAGCAGCGGTTTTGCTTTAGTTGCTTCACCAATAATTACTTCAAATGATGGAGAAGGTGCAGGTGAGACATTTTCAATAAAAAATGAACAATCTAGTGACCCGTTTTTTGGTAAAGATGTAAATCCATTTTTATCAGTTACAGGACAGTTACATGCAGAAGCATATGCTTTAGGGATGCAAAAAGTTTATACATTTGCTCCAACTTTTAGAGCCGAAAATTCACATACAACTAAGCATGCTGCTGAGTTTTGAATGATAGAACCTGAAGTATCATTTTATGAATTACCAGACTTAATTAAACTTGCTGACGATATGCTCCGTTTTGTTGTTGATAGAGTTTTAAAAAGAAATGAAGCTGAAATTAAATTTTTATCAGAAGTTAACAATGTTGATTTATTTACCCGATTAAAAAAACTTCTTGTAACCAATTTAAAAGTTTTAGAATATCGCGAAGCAATTAAAATATTGAAAAAAGCTAATGTTGATTTTGAAAATAAAGATATTAAATTTGGAACTGATTTAGCAACAGAACACGAAAGATATTTAGCAGAAGTTTATTATCAAGGACCAATTAGTATTATCAACTATCCAAAATCATTTAAAGCTTTTTACATGTATCAAAATGATGATAATGAAACAGTGGCAGCATTTGATTTATTAGTTCCTGGTATTGGTGAATTGATTGGCGGTTCACAACGTGAATCAAGATATGATAAGTTACTTAATAGAGTTAAGGAATTAAATATTGATGAGCAAAGCTTGCAATGATATCTTGATTTAAGAAAATATGGTTATAAAGCAAGTGCAGGATTTGGTCTTGGTTTAGAGCGCTTAATTATGTACATAACTGGAATGGAAAATATAAGAGACGTTTTACCTTTTCCAAGAACTCCAAACAATTTAAAAATGTAAATGTGAAAATATAAAGAAGCTAAATTTTGAATTAAATTGCTTGTCTCTTTGATTGACACAATAATCAACATTGCCTTAATCATTGCTTACTCGTTTATTATATCTTCGAATAATTCGACAATCAGTGCAGGCCATTATTACAGTTTCATGTTTCTTGCAATAATTACGCCACTAATTTATTTTTATTTATTTCCTTTAATATTCAACAATAGAACAATTTCATTATTTCTATTTAAACTGAAATACATTAATAAAAATAATGGAAATATCTATTACACAGATTATTTAAAGCGGGCTTTAATTCTTAGCGGTTTAGTTGTATTAGCATTTTTGCTTTTTGTTATTTTAGTACCTGTTACAACCATTAACAAATTGGTAAATAATGTAACTTTAGATTTTTGAACTAGTATGGCTTATTCAGTTCCAGGTGCTGTTGCAACGGCTTGAGTTTTAGTTAGCACTATAAATCTTTTAGTAACTTTATTAAGTAAAAATCAATATAGCTTGCAAGATAAACTTTTTGGCACACATCTTGTTTATACAAAAAAAATATATATAAAAATCGACACAAGAAAATTGGTTGCAATCCCAGTTAAGAAATTATCGATTGTCTGAAAGGATTAATATGTCAAATAGTAATATTGAAGATTTAAACCCATTACTTGCCGATTTAAATCCGCAACAAAAAGTTGCGGTTTTAAGTGAGGGAAATTCACTTAGAATTATAGCGGGGGCGGGAACTGGAAAAACGAAAGTTTTGACCAGAAAAATTTCTTATTTAGTTAAGTATAAAAGAGTTGAACCAGAACAAATTGTAGCTTTAACATTTACCAATAAAGCTTCAGTTGATATGAAAAACAGAATTAGAGAACATATTGGTAATATAACTTCAAGGTTAAGAATTCATACTTTTTACACACTCTGTGCTGAAATACTTTCTGAAGATTCTGAAATAATTAATATTTCAAAAAATTTCACTTTATTAAATGATAAAGATATTGAAGAAAATATTAAAATAGCTTTTCTTCAAGCTGGAATAAGTGAAAAAGATATAACAATCAAATTTGCCCGTAGATACATTCTTCATTCAAAGTTAAACGATTTTTTTGATAGCCAATTATTGAGCGGAATTCATATACCTAAAGAAGAATTAAAAAAACTTGATGAAATGACTCGTTTTTACACATCTAGATTGAGAAAATTTGATCATTTAGATCATGAAGATTTGTTAATTCAAACTCACAGATTACTAACTCAATACCCTGAAATAACCAAAAAATGAGCCAAAAGATTCAAACACATTTTGGTTGATGAATTTCAAGATATAAATATAATTCAACATTCAATTTTGCAATTATTAAGTACATATTCAGAAGTAAATGTTGTTGGTGATCCAGATCAAACAATTTACTCTTGACTTGGAGCAGATGTCAATTTATTTTTAAATTTTGATAATGTATTCGAAAACGTTAAAACCATAATGTTAATTCAAAACTACCGTTCAACTGCAAAAATACTTCATGTAGCCAATAAATTAATTTCAGTTAATAAAAAGAGATTTGATAAAAATCTTTTTACTGAAAACGAAGATGGTTATTCAATTGAATTCAATCATGGATTTAATGCAGAAGCTGAAGCAAGATGAATTATTTCAAAAATTAATCACTTGAAAAAACAAAAAATACAACTTAAAAATATTGCAATTTTATATCGTTCAAACTTTTTACTTAGAGCACTAGAACAACAATTAATAATAGAAAACATCAATCACATAATTTATGGTGGAGTTAAATTTTATGATATCCCTGAAATAAAAGAAATTATGTGATTTTTAAAAGTCTTATTAGATGGTTCTGATATTGCATTTTCAAATATTATTAATGTTCCTACGCAAAGAATTAGTCCTGAGTTATTGAATCACATCATTAAAGAAAAAGATCCAAATAAAAATAATGGAATCTATAAATATTTACTGAAAAATCACAAGAATATTAAGCAATCACCTAAAGAAAAAAAAGAGTTACTAAACTTTTTAAAATCAGTTGTTAAATTCAAAAAAGTTTTTGAAAATGAGGGTAGTCAAGCAAAAATATCATATCTACTAGATAACTTTTTAATTTCAATTAATTACTACAAACATTTAGAAAAACACGTTCAAGATGAAGATGAAGCTATGGAAAATATCAAAGAGCTTTATATTGCAATTGATAAGTGACAATTTGAAAACCCAAATAAAACATTAAGAGAATGATTTGAATACGTTTCTTTATTTAGTGAAAATGAAGAAATTAATAAAGGTAACAATTACATATCTTTAATGACAGTTCACAATTCAAAAGGTCTTGAATATGAAAATGTATTTTTGATGGGCTTATCTGAAGGAATTTTTCCAGCGTTTTCAAAAACAAGAGATGCCTACGGTAGAGAAGATATTGATAAAGTTGAAGAAGAAAGAAGATTAGCTTATGTTGCAGTAACAAGAGCTAAAAAGAGATTGTTTATTAGTGATTCTCGTGGAGTAGATCCAAGAACAAAAGAAAATAAAAAACCATCAAGATTTATTACAGAAATGGATATCGATTTAAACAAACATGTAATGGATATTGATAATATTGAAGCTAAAACTGGTGAATCAAGTTCGCTTAAAAATATTGAATGAGTTATAGGTGATCACGTAAGCCACAGAAGTTTTGGTGAAGGTGAAGTTATCGATATTATAAATAATGAAGAATTGTTTATTAAGTTTCAAAAACACGGCATTAAAAGCATTAAAAAGACTCACGAATCAATCCGTAGAGTTTCATCGAGGTAAGGATGCAATTTAGTTATGTTTTTGTCGGATTTGTAATTGCAGTTTTAATTACTCTTGCAGTAGTTACAATTATTGAAGTCCAAAAAATATATCGAAACAATATTTTTGGAGTAACAAATATAGTACTAGATTTGGAAAATGATAGAGTTCGTAAAGTTATGTTAACGCCCTTTAATTATGGAAGTTATGAGCAAAAGAAACATAATGAAAATTTTTCAAAAGGGGCATGAGTTTCAATAAAGGAATTTATTAAAAGCGATATTTTTAACGAAAAAGAAAGAGTTGAAATTTCAAAAATAATTCAACAAGCTAAGAATAATGTTTTAGACAAAACCCAGCTTTTAGAAACAAACGGAATAACTCAAACTCATAAAATATCTAAGGCAATACACAATCTAACATTTAGTCCAGTTACGACATTAAGAATTAGATTTAAATCTATTTCAAATAAAAAAATGATGGCTAGTTTATACTGATCTAAAAATCGTGAAATAGAAAAAAAGGTTGCCAATAACAGAATTACTATTAGTGATTTGTTAACACAAAAAACAGCCTTCAAAAATTTTATTGGTTTGAAAATAGTTCCAAGTAAAGAAAAGAAACTGGAAATTCTAGTTAAAAGATTAGAAACTGAATTTTCTAATAAAATAAATATTTTTTATGACAATTCAATCCTTTTTGTAGAGTTACAAAACAATGATCAGCAAAAACTCAAAAAGCAAACCAACACAGTTTTAAACCAAATTCAAAACGGGAAATCAAATTGATTTTACAATTCGTTTATAGAATTGTTATCTATCGTCGAAATGGCTGATGTTAAATATGAAGATGATATTGCCAATTTAAAACTGAGAATGGAATATGGATTATATGAATCTAAAGTTTCAGGAAAAATTTATAGGTTTGAATTAGATGCAATAAATATTTCAAGATATGAATCATTTAAAAACCAAGTTAAGATTTTAAATCGCGCTATGCAAACTTACAAAATTGGAACGAATTTGAAAAAAATTTATCAATTTCCTAGTCACAATCCGATTTCTAATAAACTTGCATCTCCAAAAGTATTAGAAGAAATGGACACAAGTAAAATTAATATTTTATTAAGTGAAATATATGCTGATCAACTAGAAGCAAAATTTATTGAAGCCTTAGAAAATAATTATGATTCTCAAACCAAATTATTTGTGGAATTAAGTTTTAAAAATTTTATTGAACATGCGCAAAAATTGGTAAGTCAAAAAATATCATATTTTGTTAAAGTGACAAGTAATAATCAACTTTTTCAAATAAGCGAATATTTAAAAACTCAAAATTTGAAATTATTATTCGGTGTCAAAATAAATAAATATCATGAAGATTTTTTTGACTTTATTTCTACAAATGATGTCGCTTTTGTTTTTGTTGGTGAAAAGATCGGTGCAAACATAACAAACGAAGAAATGTTTTTAAAAACAGCATATTTAAATCAAATAACTCAAGAAAGAAAAATAAAAACTATAATTGAAAAAGTCCCTAAAAATTTAGAGGAAAACATAATTAAAAAAGCTGGTATTCAGTATTATTATTAGCACTTAAATTAGGTAAATTAAATAAGTTAATTATGCATTTTAGTTATAATTTAAAAACTATGGAACAAAAATTAGGTATTATTTTAGACTCATTTTCAACTATAACAGATGAGCAAGAAAAAGAATTAGGATATAAGGTTTTAAAATTATCTTATGAATTAGATGGACAAAAGAAAATTGATAACATTCAAGTTCATGATGAAAGTATTAGAAGAGCTTTTGAAGAAGCAAAAAACATTGCTACTAGTTTGCCAAACTTAGATGTTATTCAAACAACACTAAAAGAGTTTTCTCTAAAATATAATGATGTTTTGGTGATTCCAATTCCTAAATCATTAAGTGGTACATACAATGCGGTATCAACAGCTGCAAAAGACCATCATAATATTCACGTTCTTGATCACAAATTCAGCTGTGGAGCAATCATTGCAGCAGCTAAATGAGCGCAAGAGCAATATGCTAAAGGAATGTCTATAGAAGACATTATTAAAGTATTAGGAAAGAACAGTGAAGGAAGCGCCACATTTGTAGGTTTGGAATCAATCCAATACTTAGCAAAAGGTGGTAGATTACAAAAAATACCTCAACCAATTTTAAAAATGTTGAAGATTTCACCAGTAATTGAATTTTCAGGAAAAAATGCACTTAAAGGGTTTTCGCTAAAAAGTCAAGGTATGGTTAAAAAATTATTTTCACACATTGAAAAATTTATTAACGGCTGAGAAAATAAAGACAATTATGATTTCCACGTTATGCGTTACTTTGAGGGTGAACCATTAACACATTTACATAAAAAACTATCAGAAGTGAATGTGAAATTAACAAGCGAACTATGAGGTTCATTAGTTGTTATGGCTCATACAGGTCCTACTGCTTTTGGAATTTGTATAACTCCAAAATTCCAAAAATAGTGCGTTTATCATTGAAAAACGAGTGCATTTTGCACTTTTTTCATTTTTTTATAATAAAATGAAATAATGAAAAAAATGGCAAAAAACAAAAAAACCGCTCAAATCGGTTATCTTTCTGCTTTGATAATTATCGTTGGTTCAACAATCGGAGCAGGAATATTTTTCAAAAACGGAGCAGTTGCTAGTTATGCACAAAGAGATATTGCATTCATAGTTGCAGCTTGAATTATTTCAGCTGCCGGAATGATTTTTATCGGTTTAGCTTTGATTGAATTAGCTAGTTCAACAAAAAATGATAGAGGTTTTCTGGCTTGGATAAAGAATTTTAATAACAGGTTTTTCAGTAGGTACACAATGTCCTACATGTTAATAATATCTTTCCCGCTCCAATTTTTGACACTACCTTTATTTGTAGTTCAAACATTACAAGATGCTGGTAATTTTCAACTTAATGGTTGAGTAGTAGCAATTATTGCTTTAGGAATATTTTTGTGATTAGCAATTTTAACTCATATTAGTTTAAATATAGGTAAAGCTTTAGCATGAGTATTTACATTTTTGAAATATATACCGCTTTTAATAGCTCCTATCTTTGCATTTGTTGCAAGTGGTAATACAACTGATTCACAGGCTTTATCAGCTGTTGTTAATCCTTCTGGATTATCTGGTTATAGTAAATGACTTGGTTTAATTGCGGCTGTACCTTCAATAATATTTGTTTATGATGGTTTTTATACTGCAACATCATTAAGATCTAATATTAAGAAAAAGAATTCTATTGGTCCGTTGATGATTATTGGAATTCTTATTGTAACTGTTACATATTTATTTTTAACAATCGGGTTTGCTCTTGGGACAACAAACGGGAAAATCAGCGGTTTAACTAATACGCCTAATTGAGTTAAATTGCTTTTCAATATTCTTATTTCAATGTCAATTCTAGGGCTTATTAATAATCAAGTTATGGCTATTCCGAGAGTATATAAAAGTGTGGCAGAAGATAATGAGTTTTTCTTGCTCCATAAATTTGCTAAATTATTCAAATTTAAAAATCAAAATTTAGCAGCCTTTTCATTTTTCATAACAATAGTATTAGCTTATTATGTTTTATGAATACCAATTGGTTTATATGCACTAACTGCAAACTCGGGTGCAAGTGACTACGGGCAAGAAGCAGCTAACTTATATAATGTTGCCGATTTGATCACAGGATTTAGTTCATTAGTTATTTTCTTCTGAATAGCAATAAGTATTCTGGGAGCTTTAAGAAACCGGAGGACTGGCAAAGTTGAAGTTGTTAAGCAAAAATTCTTTATTGTGAGTGCAATAATAAGCGTGATATTTATTTTTGCTGCAAGTGGATTTTTCACAGTTGAATCTTTTGTAAACATTTTCTTATTGACAGGACCTGATCAAGTAAATGCAATTATTAAATTTGTGTTCTTTGTCTTTACATTAGTATTCCCACTTACTATTGTTCTTTTAGAAAATGTTTTTGCAAAGGATTATTTGAAATTGTCCGAGCCAGGCACTAATTTAGATAAAATTAAAGTAGAGGCAAAAGCTTCTTAAGGAGAAAATATGGCAAAAGATTTTGATTACGAATTGATTATTGTTGGTGGTGGTCCAGCAGCACTTAGTGCTGCGGTGTACGGATCTAGAGGTGGTTTAAAAACTGCCTTTATAGAAAAAGATGCTCCTGGTGGTAAAGTTGTTAATCAATCAAAAATTGAAAATTGATTGGGTGATGAAATAGTTGAAGGACCAGATTTGGCAATTAGAATGTACAACCATGGAATTAAATTTGGTGCAGAACACATTTTTGGTGAAGTAACTAAAATTGAAACTAATGGAGATTATGATCACGTTGTTACATATAAAAATCCTGAAGGAGAATTTAAAAAATCTGCTAAAAGTATAATTATTGCTTCAGGAATGGTTAATAGAGAACCTCTAGACATACCTAACATTAGAAACTACTACCATAAAGGTGTTTCATTTTGTTCAATATGTGATGGTCCAATTTTTGGATACCAACCTTCAGTTGTAATCGGGGGCGGGAATTCAGCCGTTGAAGAAGGAGCGTATTTAGCAAATGTTGCTAGCCATGTTCATTTTGTAGTTCGTGATGCAAAATTTAATGCTGAACAATCTCTTGTTGAAGAACTGTTAAAGCGAAAAAATGTAACTATTCATTATGAATCTAGAATTACAGAAGTTGCAGGCGAAAATAAATTAGAACAAGTAACTATTGAAACTAAAGATGGTAAAACTACTACAGTATCTGTAGCATCTATTTTCCCTTATATTGGATTTTTACCAGCAGCTAATTTCGCTAAAGATTTGGGAATTTTAGAACCTAATGGGTTTATAAAAACTGATGAATTAATGCAAACTAAAATAAAAGGTATTTATGCAGCAGGAGACATCCGTCTAAAAGATGTTAGACAAATTGTTACTGCTTCAAGTGACGGAGCAATTGCAGCTAAAGATGCGGCTCAAAAAGTTAAGTAATTCACAATTTAATTAAAATAAAACGGACTCGAGAAAAGTTCGTTTTTTAATTCTAAAAGTAGATCATTACAAATTGTGTAAGCGTTTTAGCATAGCTACATCAGTTTTTAACATAGCTACGTCCTTTTCAATATTTTCTAATCTATCATTGATTTGCCCAAGCATCATTAGGACTTGATTTTTAAAACTAATATCTTCCATAGTAATTTTATTATACCTAAATAAATCTGCTGCTTCTAAAGAGCCACTTTCTATAAATTGTGTATATTTTTTAACATAGCTACATCAACTTCAATGTTTGCCACTCTTTGTTCCAAATTTCCAACTCTGATTTTTAGCTCAGCCACATCTTTTTTAAGCTCTATTATTTCCTTTTCAATATTTTCTACTTTTTTATTAATTTGCCCAAGCATCATTAGGACTTGATTTTTAAAACTAATATCTTCCATAGTAATTTTATTATACCTAAATAAACCTACCGCTTCTAAATCACGGTTCTCTAAAATATTAAAGTTGATTTCCTTACCGTGCCAGTAATACAATTGCACCCATTTATTAAGAGATTTGATGGTTAATTTACCGCTTTTTTCATGACTGTCGACAAATTTTTCAAATTTCTTTATCTGCTCTGTGTGAGCATCAGTTCTTTTTATATTTTTTTTGTTTTGCATACCTATATATGCAAAAATAAGTCCTTATTTGAAAAAACGCATACTTTTTTTAAAACTAAATATTTTTTACTCTAATAAATTACTCTTTATTTGATTTTGAGTATTCTAAAAATTCCATTGAATATATTTTGGCATTTTTTGAAACAATTTTTCAAATTCTAAAAGAATAAAAAAATGAGTTTATTGTTTCTAAAAATAGAGAAAATTCTAAATTTTGAACTGAAGAAATTTCTTCTTTTAAATCCTCTTGGTTGGAAACGAGAAATTTAATTGAATCTTGTTCAATTTTTAAAAAATATTTATTTATTTTTAGCAATGCAAAAGCTGATAGTGCTCAGAAAAATAAAAACAACCCTACAAGAGATGAAGCAATATCGATAGCTATTCATCCTTGTGATAAAACAACTAGAAAAATTAATGTAGCAGTAAGTACATACAAAATAAAAGCAAAGAAATTTTTCAAATTTAAAAAAATAATTTTTTTCTTAATAATAGTTTTGTATTGATTTCAAAATAAGGCTTTCCAAACTATTTTTTTCACTTAAAAACTTTATCATCTTAAAAGAATTAATTAGGCAAAAAGTATAGAAAACATGGTATATTTTCACAAAAATTAGCCTATTTAAAAAAATTTAAAATATCAGCTATGGGTTATAATAAGCCCATGGTTATTTGACAGAAGTAATCATGGTAAAAGTATGTATAGACTCAACTTAATCAAAATAAAATGTTAAGTAAGTTTTTTTAGTATTTTAAAAAATACCCGAAAGGATATAAAAATGGATAAAAAAAGCAAGATATTAATAGGTAGCGCAGTCGGAGTTGTAACTGTAGGTGCAACAGTAGGTATTGGTGTAGGAGTTGGTCTATCAACTGACAATAATTCTGATACTTTTGCAATTACAAATTCGCCTGATTTAATCCCTAGTCTTGATAATAATGGAGTTTTAAGTAACTATACTGCAATTGATGCTATTGAACAAATTAATTCAAGGAATAGCATCATTGGATTTAATTTTATTTCAGCAAGAGAAAATGCAACAAATCTGGATTCACGTTTAGAATACAGTGTTGTTTCGGCTGCCGTTGACCCAAGTAGTGATGGTACTCAAATTGAATTAACAATTAGAGTAAGTATTAAAAATATTGATGGTACTTTAACAACTAGAAACTATTCAGTTAAATCAAGTGGTTGATTAAATAATGAAGCAGGAACTAAAAAAATTCTTGATTCAACTTCAAATGATTATGTAAACATCACTATAGCGCCAGCAGCTGCTAATAAAACAGCTAATCAGCTAAATCCTGATGATTTAATTATTAGTGCCAATGAAACTCCTATTGCCGGAGCAACTACAACTATTAAAAGTGTTAACACAATTGCAGGAAACACAACTAGTGTTTCAGTTGTTTATGAAATTAGTAGAGATGGTATTAGTGTTCAAAGATCAATAATTATTTCAAACATAGTACCGCAATTGCAAACTAAAGTAAATCAAGCTCCAGAAATCGTTCCAACACTTAATGTAAGTTTGGAAGATACTTTCTCTGAATTAACAAATAAAAGACACAAACAAGTTTACGGAATCAATCCTAATAATATTTCTCGTTCAAATTTTAATCCTATCGTTTCTGAAGATACATTAGTAAGATATGAAATTATCAGTGTTGCTAAAAAAGAACCCAATAATCTTGATGACAGCCAGTATCTAATTACAATTAGAAAAAGCTCAACAGAAACCAGTGTTCAATTCATTAGTGACTATCAAGTTACAATTGACAATTTATATACTCCAAATGAGTGATATCTTAAAAGTAACTGAAATAAATTTCCTTTAAAAATAAATACTGAATTAGCTGCTAAACCAGTTCAATTAGTTACATTAAATGAATTTATAGCAGGTACAAGTGTTGATTATTCACAAACAAATACTAAAAACAAGCCTGATCGTTTTAATGTAAATGTTACCGGTTTTAGTGTTCGAAGTGTTCCTAACGGTGAAGCTACAGGTACAGTAACTGTAGCAGTAGGTACAGCAGTAGCACAGTACAACGTTACAGTAACTGGTTTCATGAAAAATGAAACTTACGTGAAGAATGTATTGAATAAAATTAGTATCTTCAAGCCTGAAGTTATTTTTAATGGAACTGTTCCTCAAGTTTTTGCCAGCGAATTGCGTGGTGAAAATTTTACTACTAACTTACCTAGAGACATTTTGAATGAAATTTCAATAGCTAATAATAGTAGAAGCAATAGTAAAATTGAAATTTCTTTAGCTGTTGTAACTCCAACAGGTGCTGAAATTGCCCAGAGAAACAAATCTGGACAAATTCAAGTTACTCTTTCAATTCGCGGTATTAGTGAAAACAACCAAGCTATTACTGAATCTGCTTATACAAAAACACAAGAATTACAAGGAGCTACAAAAGCTCAATTAGATACATCTATTATTAATTACTTTGTTAATAAAAAAGAAGTTCCAGTTCTTAAAAATGAAGAAGATAAGAATAAAAAACCGACTGAAATTAAAGTTGAAGATTTTCAGCCACTTAATTTTAATTTAGTATCTGAAAATCCACGTGCTAATATTTCTCCTTTAAGTGCTACAGTAACACAAATTAAATCTACTGATGCAACTAGAGGTTCATTAGTAGCGCTTGTTACTATTACAAATGATGATAAAACTGTAACTAGAACTTACGAAGCTACTGTTACAGGTTTTGATTCAGCTTTAAAAGATAACACCTTAGCTGTTACTGATTACATAGTTTCTAGATCAAATACAGCAAATGAAAGTCGTGATGTTGAATATACAGAAGCTGCTAAAGCCGCTCATCCAAAAATTGATACTTTACCTTCAAATACAAAAGTATCAGATTTTGACTTTATCGGTGGTACTAAAACAACAGTTGATGGTCAAAGTGTAACTGAACATAACATTACAATTAACAATAAAACTATTAAGGTTTATTCACAAATAATCAATTTATTTGCAACTGATTCTAAAGGTGAAGCAAATATCGCTATAAGAGTATTTGCTGGTACAACCGCTGTTGGTGATAGATTCGAAACTAACACAGTTAGAATTGTAGGCGGATTCCAAACAACAGTAGTAGCACAAGCTAAAAGCGATGTTGAAGCTGTTATTAGAGATTTAAAAGCAAATCCTGCAAGAATTAGTTTTTCTAATACTTCAAAAGTACAGGACCAAACACTTGGTTCTGATACAGTTAATTCAGATTACACTGTAACTTCTGTTGATTCTAAAGTAAGAGCTGAAGTAACTAATATCGATTCATCTAATGATGATGGTAGTGTTACTTTAACAATTAGAGTATCTTCAGCAACTGAAGTAGATTCAAAACCTGCTTTTTCAAGTACATTTACTTATAAAATGACAGGTTTTGCTACAACAGCAAAAAATAAAAATAGAGAATTTGCACAATCATATGCTAATTCAGTTGCTTCAGGGATTATTTCAAGCACTGAAGCAACACCCGATTTAAATGTTTCTAAATTATTAACTTTAGTTAATACTGTTACTGCTTCAAGTTTTAATCCTAAAAAAGTTAAATTCAATACTGGTAATGACGGTATTGGTGAAGTTGATGCAACTTTAACTGTTTTAGAATTTAGTGCTTCACAAGAAAATGATTCAAACGGTCAACCTAAAGGTGAAGGTACTGCTTTAGTTGAAGTTTCAATTGGAACTGGAACTAATGTAGGAACTGCTACATATAATGTTATTGTTTCTGGGTTTCCAAATCAAAGCAAAATTGAAAACCAAAAAATTGTTGATCAATATGCTGGTGCAACTAATACTAACAAAGCTATCCCATTTTTAATTGATAGTAATAAAAAACAACAAGCAACAGCTGCTAATGGTGGTGTTTTAACTAGTGATTATCGAATTGAAATAGCTTCAGGTATTATTAGTGGAATCATTAAATCAGTTACTTCTAAAGAAGGTTCTAACGGTGTTAGAGCTGTTATTACTGTTGAAGTAGCTGCAGGTAACGGTTCAACTAGAGCTACAGCTACATATATAGTTGAAGATGATGGATTCTTATCAGTAGAAAAATACGAAATCTACCAAGCTGCTGCTGCTAGAGCAATTATTATTGATCAAGCAGCTAAAAGTGACAGACTTAGTTCAATTACTAATGTAATTCGTTTAGCACCATCAGGTCAAAATAAATCAGCTTCTGCTGCTTTAAATGAAGATATTATCATTACATCTGAAGAAGGTTCAGATGTAAAACTTAGTGCACAAATTTTAAGTGGTTCACGTAATAACGAAACTGGAGATGTAACTTTCAAAATTAAAGGTACATTAACTAAAAATAGCGTTATTTATGATTACACTTTAGATCAAGAAATTAAAGCAAGATTATTCTTACCTTCTGAAGCTAAATTAGTTCAAGATGCCCCAAGATTAACAGTAGATTGAAATGAAGGAGCAGATAGAAATATTTCTGCAGTAAACGCAAGTATTGCTAATTTCCACGTTGTTGGAGCTTCAGATAGTTCTTTATATGATTACACAATTAATAGTATTACTTCTGTTCCTACAGGAGAAAATGCTACTGAAGGAAATACAGCAGCTTTTACAATTAGAGTAAGTTTAAAAACAAATCCAAGTGTTACAAACAGTTACACAGTTACTTTAACTGGATTTATTCCTACTGCTCAAGAAAATAACGCCAAAATTGTTAATGGATATATCAAAGATACCACAAACCATTTAAAAGCAGTTGCTTCAGATGAAATCAAAAAATCTAAAGCAGTTGGTGATTTAGTAAATACAGATATTACTATTGAAGGAACTAAAGCTAATTTATCATTTGAAGTACTTGATATCAATCCTGCTTCAGCAAATAATACTACAGCTGTAGTTACAATTAAAGTAACTGCAGGTACTGGAATTAATGCTTACAGTAATACTTATAATCAAACTATTACTGGATTCTTACAAGCAACTAAAAGTTCAAATGAAAAACTACTTACTAAATATATTGCTAGTGAAAATAGAGATAATCCAGTATTGCTTGCTGCAATTCAAAACGCTAAAGATGAATATGCAGTTGCAAATTTACAAACAAGTGATTTTACAATTACTCCTAGATCTACAGTAGATTCACAAATTGGTCAATCAATTACCAATTTACAAGCTAAAGTAGGAACAGATACAACTGCAGTTGTAACTGTAACTTTAACACTAGGAACAGGTAGTGCTTTGGCAACTAAAACTTATACAACAGAATTCCCTGGTTTTGCTAGTGCAGCTAGAGCTAATGCTATTGGTTTAATTAGAAGATATGAAAGTCAATTACAAGGTGATTTAACTAAGTATAATCAACCTATTTTAACTAATTCACGTAAACCACAAGAAGTGGCTCTTAGTTCAGTAGTAGGTGCAAGTAATTTAAGTAATTGAAATATTGCTGCAACGGTAGCCGGACATCCATTATTAACATTTACAGTTTCTTCTGCAACTGCTTCAGATACACCTAATGCAGTTGATGTAACTGTATTAATTACAGCTAATGCAAATGATGCAAATGTTGATTCAAGAGCTACAAAATCATATGTAATTACTATTCCTGGTTTCTTAACTGATTTACAGTCAAGAAACTTCCAAATTGCTTCTACTTATAGAGATAGAACAGATAGAATCACTCCAACTTTATTAGTTGATACCTCAAGATCTGTAAAAAGCTTAACTACAGCTGATTTTAGTATTACTCAACCAAGTGATAACACTGCTGTTAGATTAAGTGTTTTTAGTGTTGCAGTAGATCCAGTAGATGAAACTGTTGCTGTTGTAACAGTTAGAGTTTCTGTTGGTAATGGTACTGCTATTAGTAATTCCGTGACATATTCACAAAAATTTGAAGGTTTTAGAAAAGCCGGATTAGAAGATTCTAGAATTGCAGTTGAAAAATATTTAGCCAGAAATTCAGCTGAAAAAAGCGTGCCAGTTTTAAATAACCTTATTAATAAAGAACAAACAAGTGGTAATTCAATTATCGCTCAGAATTTTAGTATTAGTCAACCAATAAATAACAATACTGATCCAGAAGTTGTTTTAAGTATTTCAAAAGTTACTCCGATTTCAAATGGTTCTTCTGTAGAAGTAACAATTAGAGTAGCAGCTGGTGCTGGAGAAACGTTATATGAAAAAGAAGAAAAAGTTACAGTAAATGGTTTTGCAACTAATGATATTGCACAAGCTTGATTAGTAGTAAATAACTATATAGCAAGTGGTAATAGAGTAAATCCAGTTGCAAAACCTAATGCAACAGATAAACAAGCTGCAAATGTAACTGTGTCAGATTTTACTTTAGATACAACTGGCGTAGTTAATGTTACTCCAACTATTACTTCTGTCAAACCATCTTCTACTGATGATACAGTTGTTGAGGTAACAATTACTGTTACTCATAGTACTCAAAAAACAGTTTCTAGAACGTACATTTCAACTGTTTCAGGTTTTTCTAGTGCCCAAAAAGCAGCAAACATTGCTGCGGTTAAAGCATTTATTGAAAATACAGCAAATAAACCCACATTAAGAGATGGAATTAATAAAGCTGTTACATCAGTTCAGAACTTAATTGTTTCTGATTATGTAATAAAAAATAACACTAGTCAAAACCCACCATTATCAATTAATGTAACAAGTATAGTTGAAAAAGGAGAAAGTGCTGCTGATCAAAAAATAGCTAGAGTTACTTGAACTGTTTCTGCAGGTTCTGGATTGAATTTTGCTACACAACAATCTACATTTGAAGAATCTGGCTTTGCAGATAGAGCAACTGGTGCAGCAACAAGAAGCGTTTTAGACTACATAAATAGTCAAACAAGAAATCAAGTTCAATTGAGAAGAACAGTAGATTTACAAAATTCTCCCGATACAATCACCGCAGCACAACTTACGATTAATGCAGCTCCAACAGGAAGTGATGTTAACTTACAAATTGGTACTTTACCTAAAGTAACAGATATTAATCAAACTACATTAGAAGTGCCAGTTATAGTTACATCTACTAAAGACTCAAACATAAGTAGAACATATATTTCTACTATCACATCCTTCTTTTCTAAAGCCAGAGTTGAAGCATCTAAATTTGCAACTTTAGGTGTTTGACCAGCTGTTTTTAAAACGGACGACAATTTTACTCAAAATAATTTATATAGCGCTGAAGAATTGAAGTCAATTTTACCCAGTTCAATAACTTCTAACATGTTAAATATTGGTTTACCAAACCCAGCTCAAACAAGTCATTCTAACACCGACAGAACTAATATTAGATCCACAATTATTTCGGTAGTGCCAAATAATGACCAAGGTGCTTTAACAGTTAATTTAGGAGTTAGTTATATTGAAGATAACCAAATTGGTGCTTTTGAAGCAACATATAGTGTGACAATTACAGGATTATTAACATCAGGACAAGCTCAGATTAATAACGCTGTTCAATATCAATTTAGATTCAGCGGTGATAGAACAAGAAGCACTGCATCATCAACTGTTTTTGCCAATTATAATTTAGAAGCTTCAAATGCTGTTCTAAAAAATCTTAGTGACAATGATAGAGGTCTTACATATTCTGTAACTAATATCGAGGCACTTGAAAATGGCGTTAAAGCTAGATTAACTATTAGAATTTCAGGTCAAACAACTGCAATACCTCGTACATATTTACAAACAATCGACGGTTTTTTAACTAAAACTAAATTTGATAATTTACAAGTTCTTACAAATTGATCAAGCATACAGCATAATGTTACTTTACAACTTAATACCCAAAACATTACAACAAATAACACTGCTATCACTGAAATCAATAAAATTTCTACAGCTATTTCAACAAATAATCAAACATTATTAGAAACTTATTTTAATAATTATCAAACAACTGATATGACTAAATTAGGAATAACAAGAACAACAACAAATGCTGTTGCAATTAATGATTCAAATGGTATACCAAGAGATATTAAAGTTACATTTTTAATTTCAGTTGGACAAGGCGATGATATTGTTACTTTAAATAGAGATCAAACATATTTTGGTTTTGCGGATCCTGGTGCAGGTAAAATATTCTTAAAAATTCAAAAAATGTTGGAAGCAAATGAATCTGGCAAAAATCAATATATTAAGGTCAAACAATCATCTGTTGAAAAGATTTTGACTACTAAAACAGCAATTGGCGACAATTTCTTCACAGTAGAAGATTTTGAAGTTCCCGCAGATAAGCAAACAGAATTGACTAATGAAGGATTTACATTCACAAGAACATCTGTTTCTAGAACAACTAGAGAAAATGTTTTGACCGGAAGTATTATCGTGAATTTTACATTAGCTGCAGAAGGTGCAACTCAGAATTTTTCGATGCAAGTTAAAGGATTTAGAACTGCTTCAGATGCAATTAATGCTTATAAAGAAGATATTACCAAAAGGTTAGAGGTTAAATCAAAATTAGACAATAATGCACTGTGGACCAAAACAGCAGAAACCACTTCTACAAATTTTGAAACAATTTTTAATGGCACCAAAGACAATTATCCATTACAAAATAGAGAAATTAATAATTTAATAATAAGTGTTGGAAATGGTGTTGTTAATACAGACACGTCTAAAGTAGATTTTATTGTAACTGTTTCTAAAAGTTTAGAAACTCTATTTTCTGGTGCTAAAGGTACAATTAATTTATCTGATAATTACATTTCACAAGTAAATGGATTTAAAAGAACTAATTTTGGTGCAGATGCATATAGATATCAAGATGACAAAGGTAATTTTTACTCTAACACACCAACAAATCCAACTGCAATTACAAAATTAGAAGTAAACCCAACAAAAACAAGTATTGAAGCAAACGCATTCCGTAATTCTGATAAATTAGTTTTATTAACTTTAAATGAAGGATTAACAAGTATAGGTGCTAATGCTTTTTCTAGCGCAAAAATCACTTTACTAGATTTACCAAAATCACTTATGAATATTGGAGACTCAGCATTTACCAATTCGCCATTAGCTTCTCTTACAGGTTTAGATTTAACAAAAATAGAATATCTTAAAGAAAATGTTTTTGCAGCTGCAACTACTTCTGAGAAAAATAAAATCCATGATTGAAAATTTTCTAAAGCAGAATTGGCAGCTGTTCTGTTGAACTCAGGCGATAAAGACAAAACAAAAGCAAGTGAAGTTCAAGCAAATAATTTTAGATTCGAAAATTCAGAAAATTTCCAAACATTAGGGGACATTACTTTTTCGATGAATACAACTCCAATTTCTGACGCAAAAGATGAATTTGGTGCATTGACTCTAAACTATACTGTTAATATAGGTACGAATGGTAATACAGTTAAGTCAAAGGAATTTTCAAAAAAAGTTTATGGGTTCAAAACAACTATAGAATCACTAGAATTTTATGATACAAAGGTCACAAATAATTTTGATGCTTCAAACTTAGATACAATTGTCTTACAAAACAAAAAACTATCTAGTTGAAAAGATGATAGAACAAACCAAGAATATAACCAATCAAATGAGATATTTAGACCTAGTTTTACCGTCGATGAATCAAAAGGTGGATATAAAAATTCTATAAATCTAGCACAAGACACAATATCAACATTTTTAACTAATACGGATCAAACCGGACAAATACTTTCCAACCGAGGTGGAGCATTATATATTGCATTTAAGATGACCCCTCGAACCGCAGAAAGTTTAGAGACTCTATTTAGTGGTAAAAATTTATTCTACAATTTACAAGCCGGTAAAGAAACACTAGGAATTAGGGGTACAGCAGATTGAACAATTGACCCAAGTGCAAGTAGATGAGAATTGACAGATTTAAATCAACCTAATATTAATTGAATTACAGGTAACGAATATAATAATAACGATATTACAAGAGCTGGTAATCTTGAAAATGGTGTATCTTACAAATTTAATTCGGTTATCCCTTCTCAATTCATTAATAAAGATGTCATTTTGGAAATAATGAATCATTCCAATCCCGTTGGTACATCGAGCGGTTTAGTTAAATTGACATTTTTAGTTAAAAACGACAGCGGAAATTCAAAGCAATTTTCAAGATATGCTGCAGCATTATTAAGAAACGAAGTAACTGACTCATTCTGATCTATTTTAGGATCGCAAACAAATTCGGCTAAATCAAATATTTACTCTTTAACAATATTTAACAATAGTAGTCAATTATTGTCTAGAAATGAAAGAACTCAAATTATGATTGCTCTAGCAACAAAATGAACAGGAGTTGTTCCAACGAGTGATAACACAAATAACACAACACAAGTAGACTGAACAAAACTATAAGACATAGGTGAACAATGAAACAAAAAAATAAGAAATTAATAGGTCTAGGAATAGCTGCTACAACTGTAGTAACTGCTGCCGCTGTAATTGGCGGGTTCGTAGCAAATAAAAATAAATTAGATCACGGAAACAGTGAAGTTTTTAAAAGTGCTGCGACACAAGGGGCAATTAATCCTACAATTGTAGCTAATCCAACTGTTGCAACTGTAGCATCTCAAAACTATCACGGATCTTATAAAGGACTTAGTCCAGCCATTACTGCTACACTGGATTTCCGTGAGGCGATAATTGATGCACACTATTTTGTTGAATCTGGAGTAACTAAAATAGCACTTCTTTCAGCTTTTTCTCAAGGACAAGGTGAAATAGGTATTAGACACTATGATTTTTCAGGAAGTTCAACTTTTTCGAAAAGATATAAAGAAAACGAAGGCATGAACAAGGTCATGAATCAAAAAATCAGAATTTTCAAGTATGAAAATGATTTGGATTTTTGGACAAAAGAAAATGAAATTGAACTATCTAATAGTGTCTTCAACATGTATAACAAATGAGATGCCGATATTTTTAGGTATAGAGTTGGTACAAGTAGAACAATTAGATGATATTCAAATGTTTTTAGTAAAATTAGTGTATCAAATGGAAAAATAATCATTTATGGTGATAATGGCGGTGTTTCAATTTTCAATAAACCCGCTATTTCTACTACTAGCAAAACACACGATTGATTGACGCAATCAGTTGGTAGTTCAGCGGCCACATCAATGTTTTTACATAATACAAGTGCAACCAGAACCGGACAATCTATTAATGCATCAACAAATACTGATGCACCAGGAACATTTAAATATACAACTAACGGAACGAATATCTGATTAGATACAGCCATTAAAGCAAAACTTGAAACTGATTATAAAGATTATCAAGATAATAATTGAAACACAAAAGCTTTTATAGAATTAAAAGATGGTTCATATTTATTTGGAGGGGAAGGGGAATATTTAGCTAAAGTTTCTCAAACTGGTACTATTTCGAATAGGCAATATGGTATTTTTCAAGGACAAGATAAAATAGATTTTAAAGGGACAATACAAACTGTTGGTACAAACAGTCATTATCATGCTAAATATACACAACAATTTGTTAATAATTGAAGCTCGAGTGTTAATAAATTTTTAAAATTAAGTGATGACACTATATTGGCATTTGGTGGTCTGAATAGAACTACTGGTTTCGTTAGAAAAATTAACACAGATGGTACGGTTTCTGCAAGTGCTGCAACTTCTCTTCCCACATCTATCATTGATGCCGTGCAACTTGGGAACGGAAGTATAATTGCAATTGGTACTTTAGGAATTTATGAAATTAATCCTCAAACACTTACAGTAGTTAAAACTATCAATTCAGGAACATTTTTAAATAATCAAACAGGTACTGTTGGTAATCAATTCTTAAGCAAAATTGTTTTATCAGCAGATGGTGGTTACACGGTTCTATCTAGAGATGGTGAACTCACCAAAGCAGATTTAGCCAACGCTTATATGTCGGCTGGAGGAGCAACTTCATTTTTCAACAATGGTACTCAGTTACCGTTTTCATTCATGACAATTGGTACATTATTTGATGGTATTTATGTAGGAGAGATACAAGGTGCAAGTAATTGACCTGCATATTTCCCGAGAGTTGTCGAACCATTTAGAGAGCCCTTTCAAAATGAATCATTCCTTCCATCTACAGGTGGTAATCCACTAGCATATAGTCCAACTGCACTAACTTTTTTTAATGAATCTGGCTCTATTATTGAGCAAAATACAGATTGAGGTTCTTTGGATTACGCAGATGGTAATATGCCACTAACTGACATGACCGGAATAAATGATATTTATTTAACTCCAGACGGAGAATATTTAACAATCCACAACGATGGTAAATTTAGAAAATTAGATCAAAACGGTTCAATGTCAAGTTGAGTGTCAACTAATTCAGTAACTGCAGCTGAAAATGGAATGATCAATGTTAATTTCACAAATGCTTCAGGTAAAATTTTGGGTAACAATTCAGTTGCTGCAAAAGTTATTTTTGGAGAAAATAAAGCTGGAATTTCAGTTTCTACAAGTGGTATTAAAGCTCTTTTTGCGAATGCAAATGAAGTTAATGCTTTCAAAGATGCAAAAAACATTGAAGTTACCAAGTTGACAAATAAGATATATTTAGCCTACGAAAAAGGCGGAAGTGCGTTTATTGTAAAAGTCGGTACAACAATAACTGCCACAAATATAACTCTTGGTTCAACAAAAACATTAGAGAAAATGGTCGGAACAACATACAGTAACGAAAACAAAATCTATTTTGTAGGTGCTTTTTCCACAGATAAAAAAATTGAAAGCGGTATTGATTTAGCATTATATTCATATGACACAAAAACAAATGTAATTGCGAATCAACACATAACAATAGATAAAAATAAATTTGAAAATTCAACAGGTAATTTTGTTGATTTGTTTAATGATTCAGCAAATGGTAATATTGTTATAGCTTTCACTACAAGCAATACAACAACTAACCCCATAATCAATTTTTGAAGTTCTAATTTCACAAATTATAGTAAATGGTCATCTGGAGTAATGTCATTTACCTACAATAGCACTAAAGTTTCTTTGAATACAGTTAAACTAGGTCAAACAATTGATGAATATTTCCAAAACTTTATGACAAAAAAAGTTTACAATGTTCTAAGTACTGTTTCTACAAACAATATTTTATCTTCAGACACTGTTTCAAGTACAGAGACAAAATTGACTGGCGGACAAATTCTAAAGTCTATTGGTTCAAAAACTCATTCAATTACATATTCATACTTAGATAATAATAGAATAAGAAATGGTGTTGCAATAGCATCTGGTAAATCTATAGGTGCTATTAGTTTTCGAGGAGCAGAATTAATTTATACTAATTCAAATAAAAAAATGGTATTCAATGGTGGTGGATCTAACCCTGCAAACAAGATAAAACTACAAAATAATATTAGTCAACTATATAGACAAAATATGACCGCAATTCATTCGGCAGCTCCTAAAATTGATTTTTCATCAAATGAATATTCTCATTTTATTCCAAATGATTTTGAAATATCTAGTTTTATTTCAGATGGTTACGGTGGATTTTATGTAGCGGGAAAAAAAGTGATTGTTAGATTAAACAGGGATTTTCAATTGATAAATTATACATACATGAATGACATGAATGATATCGTAGGTTTATCACTTGATTCAATTAGCAATTTAATCGTGACTGATTCAGATCAAAAAGCTAAATATTTAAATCCTCTTTTATCGGATCAAGGTTATGTAGATTTTACTAAATCATCTACTTTGTATACATCGTTTGCTGCTACTCTAACGAGTGAAATCAATAAGGCAAATTCTGATGCTTGATATAATTCACATAATAAGGATTTGGCAAGACTTGATAAGAAGGTTGTTAAAGTTCCAACAAATTCAAACAAACCTTTATCATCAATCACATTCACAGGAGATACATTAAGTGGTGTGAAAATTGATGAGTCAAAAGTTTGGTCTCAAGGCATCGAAAAGATTACCGGTTCATTTAATAATGTAACTGAAAAAGAAAAAATACAAAGAAATTTTTATAAAGATGTAGAAGTTCAATATTCATTTGACGGTTGAACAAACTCAAACGGTCAAAAAGTTTGGGTTATTGGTAGTGGCTCTCAAGAACCTAAAGATATTTTTTCAGATTTATTAAAGCCCGGTGTTGTTTCATCAGCCAATAGTCAATATACTTTAACTGCATCTCAAAAAAATAACTTTGATTTAACAAAAATACAAGTAAGATTTGGCTTAAAGTCAAGCACAACATTTGACTCTACAGTTTCATTTGAAAATGCATTACAGACTCCAGTTAATTTATCATCGACAAATTACCCTCAAGGTCTTACACAGACATTATCATTAATTGATCCAGCAAGTACCGTGCAATCACAGGCTACTCAATTGGGAGAGAATAATGCAACATTATGAACAACTTTTACTAGAGAAAATCCTGATTCACAATCGTTTACATATGTGGCAAAAGATAATACAAGATTGATAAATAGTGGTAATTTTAAAATGATTTTACCTTCTCAATTATCTACCCTAAATCTGTTTAACGAAACAAATGGTGCATTAGAGGTTAAATATGCTACTACATCCAACGCAACAGAATGAGTTGCTGATGCATCAACTTTAAAATTTTCTGGAGACAATCAAAATCTTTACTATTCAATATTTGTTAAAGATAATAAACAAAATTCTGCAGCAAGTACAATTTCTTATAAATGACAAAATTATACTTTGAACAATCAGACAATAAATGTTGCATACAATGGCGGGACAACTCAATCTATTCCAAGAAAAATAAACGGATTCCAAGTTCCTATTGTCCTTGAAGATGCAACCATTAAACAAATAAAAGTTTCTAAATTTACTGGTTCTACAAAAGATATTTCTTGAATAGATGATTCAGATACTGTTTTGAGTACAAAATCAAAAGCTAATACAGAAATTGTTTATGCATTTGGACCAAAAGCAACATATAGGGCAGTATACAATGGTGATGCTTTTGACAAAGACTTGTTTAGGGGTTCAAATGGAGCTGCTTGAAATACAAGAGAAACAATTCAGAATTTATTAAAAATCGGTACAAACGGTGAAGCGAACGATCCATTATTGGCTAGCCTATTAACACCTGACACAATTTTATTAGGTAGAGTTAGACTTAAACAAAATGTAAACGACGGTAGCGTTGTTCCAAATGATGTTATGACTGTTTATAACGGTTTTGAACAAGGTGCTGCAACTGATAATTCTAAATTTACAATTTACAACAATGTTCAATCATTTTTCAGTAAATTAAATTTAACATCTGGATTAGTCGCTTCTGGAATTTCTAACGAAGAACTTGTTTTAATAGATGAAGGCGCAAGCTTTAATTTTCCGCAATTTTATGCTAAAAATGACTTTTGAGCAGGGAAAGACTCCGCAGAAGCAACAAAAGGTGAAGTTAAACTTCAAAGACAATTGAATGAAAATGGAACCCCTGTTACTTTTAAAATTAATGGTCAGGAATTTTGAATAAAAATTAATCCTAAATCAGGATATTCAATTGATAATGAATATTCACAGCCTAAACAATTAAAAGCCAAATTTTTAGCTGCAATTACCGATTTGGATTTAAATAAATTACAAAACGTAACATTATTAAATATTTTTGGCGATTCATATCATTTCAATTCTTCGGAAGCAGACGGTTTATTTAATTATTCAAAAACAGATGGCTTAACAACTAAAGATTTATTTAAAAATAATCTATATGTTGGTTACAGATTTGGAACTACAGATAAAGCGCTACCTCTAAAAGAATTTCAAGGTAAAATTAAATCAATGTCTAATGAAGAAATTAATAATTTAGATATCGAAACTTTAAATGTAACTTATCAATTAACAGAAAATGGTTTAAATGAATTTGCTTTTAGTAGAGAATTGCAGTCCAAAATTGCAGCTGGTGTAAAACCAAGTATCCAAAATCTTAAAAAGCATATTACGGTTGCTGATTTTATATCTCCAAGCGTTATTAAATCTGGATTCAATTTAATTGGAACAACAGAAAATTTAACTATTCAACCCGTTGTCAATTCCCCATTTGACACTAATTTTGCACAGAAAATAGGTTATAAAATTCAATATGGAACTTGAAAAACAAGTGGAAATACAGCAACATATTCTTATAGTGACACTCCTCCAACAACACTTAATTTAAATGTTCCAACTTTAAGCAGTTATTCAAACTGAAGTATTCAGAAAGCTAGTGATGGCACAGTTGTTACTACAACCCCAACCGAAGATATCTTGAAACAAATTTTTATTTTAGGTTTTAGGTTTGTGACCCTTGACCCCACTAAAACAAATATTGGTTTGTCAAATCGTACAATAAGTAATGCAACTAGTGACACTCAAAGAGAATATGGATATCAAATTGACCATACATCTATTAAGCAATTAATTGCTGCAAATAACGATGTTTTAGCTGCTCAGCTAAACTTTTCAGGGGATATTTCAACTCTTAATGCAAATAGAAGTCAAATTGAATTTGAAAAAGGAGCTTTTGATGCTTTACCAAATACAGTTACTGACACTCAAAAAACTTTATTAGAAATTCAATATAGTTTTGGGCAGGCAGAACCAAATACTTGGGTAACATATAACGACTTTTTAACAAACATTAGATCATATCAACTTTCAAATAATGGTCCTATTACTTTTGACACATATCCATCAAGCGCAAAAGTAGATGGTTTAACAAATCAAGGTGTTAGTGTTTTTAAAGCAAGGTGAAGACTAAGATCTTCAGTAGATTCATCATTGTATGAAATACCAAATGCTAATATTGCTAATGACGCAAATTTAAGTGTGAGTCAAGTTGTATCGGATTTTGACATTTCTCAATTTGTAATTAATTTATTGAACAGACAAAGTATTGCTAATGGTAGTTCGGCTAGCATTAATTCTTTAGAAATTCCATTTACGGGCACACTTTTAAACAGATTTCAAACATTAAACGATTTTATTAATTTTATGAGAAACAGAATGGGTGTAGAAATTTTATTTAATGCACCAGGAGTAAATAATACATACGGTGCATTAGGAACAATCAACTCATTAGGTTCTACAAATAAATTAAACGTTAGAATTTCTTATGTAACTAATGCCCCTAAATATTTCAAAGCAATTGTTTCAAATGAAGCAAATAAAAATGGTTCAAACGGTACAATCGTAAAGTCAACAATTAATAGTGGTGATGCATACACAATTCAAGTAGATGTTAAAGTTCCTGTTTCGATACAGGTGAATTCATCAGAATTAAGTCAAATTTCTATAACAGGTAATACAAGAAATGTATCAATTCAAGAAGCTACCGAGACAGCTGCATTATCTAAACTTTCTCCAGAAAATAAAAATAGAGTAACGGTAGTTTATGCAATTGGAACTTCAGAAAGCAATTTGGTTCCAATAACTGCATCAAACGATAAATGACTGCCAAGACAAAAATTTATTGATGCACTTCTTGAATATACTGGTCAATTTAGTTTTGATAATAGACAAGTATTTATGCGTTATGCATTGAAAGAAGGGGCTTCTCCTGCAGATTTTGCTGTTAGTGATGCATCAAGCATTAAGTCAAGCAATGTAATTAAATTATATGCCGATATTAACAATTATATCCAAGCCGTAACAAGTAATGCTCCAACTTTTGGTGTGCAAGATACATCTTCAAAAGTCACAAGCATTGTCTTAGGTTTTTCACAAGCCGGAGCAATTGATGAATTGAAAGCTATTAATGTCGGAATTGAATATTCAACAAGCGCAACTGGAACATGAAATAAATTAGAGGATCTTAATTCAGAAAATCCAGTAAATTTAGGAAATCCTCCGAAATTATTTGTACGTTTTGTAAACATAACAGGGCCAAATCAAGCAAATACAGTTCTTTCTAGACCAAGCGATTCAAATGCAAACGCAAGTGCGCCAATTGACTTAGTTTTATCTAATTTAGCAGTAACTATAAATGCAGGTTCTCAAGAAATTATTGATTCAGTTCGCCTGAGTGGTAATACAAAGAATATTGAAATTGATGAAACAATTTTTGAAAAAAATTATTCATTTGCATATTTTAAATCTAATATAGAGTACGGAATTCAATTACTTCAAAATACAAGTAGTGATTCAACAATAGAAGCAGATTTAGTTCAATTTGAAGGCTTTGATAAATGGATGTCAAGTACTCAATTAAAGCAAGCCTTAGTGGCAAATAATTCAATAAATATTTTCTTAAATAGAAATGGAGCAACAAGCTCTAATTCATCTAACATTGCTCAAAACTATAGGATAGTGGCAAGACTTTCATTAAAAGAAAGTACACAAAACGATCCTACAAGCTACAAATTCCAAGATTCAGTTGCTGAGACAAGTACAATAAAAGCATTCACTTCCGAAAAATTGGCTAGTGTTAAATCATTTATTAGAACAAATAATTTTGCTAGTGAATTAGCAGTGTCAAGTAAAGGTCATAGAATAACATTTGGAGCATCAACAAGCGCTGATAAAATTACTGGAATTGATTTTATCAATGTTGGTATTAGCGAAGGACAAAAAGCGGTTCTAAAAGATCAAGGAATTCAATTAAATCTTGCTTTTGGATCAAACTTAATTACAACTTCAAATATAAATTGAAATAGTGATTTAACAACAAATGTTCAAAATCTAGGGAATCCTAGAAAATTAACTATGCAATTTGGGTTAATTGATAAAACTGCATTGGTAGAAATTGAAAATACTTCTATAATTACATTGCAAGGTGATGCACAACTTGTTGTACCTGTTGTAATCACAACAGATGTAAGGAAATTAAGCGGAATCACTTTATCAGGCTCAACAAATGATTTAACAATTAATTCTGCAAGTGCATTAAGTGCTATTGATGAATCTAACCGTAGTAGAGTTCAAGTTCAATATTCTATTGGTCAATTACAAAGTTTAGTGCCTATTCAAAATGGTAGTGCTGATGTTTGATTTAGCGAAGCAAGTTTTATATCGTTCTTGAAAACATATAATAAAAATATTCAACGTTCAGAATTCGTTATTAATGCCAGATATGCGCTTGCAACAAATGTTGATAGTGATTCGTTTGCAGTAAGCAGTTCTTCTTCAAGAACTCTAAGTACTACAAATGTTAGTTTATTTGTTGATGTAAGTAAAGAATCATTCTATTCAACATTAGTCAGTGGGTCATTAGTTTATCCAAATGCCGTTTCTAACTTAGAACTTGGTGAACCAGTAAATCCATTTACCGATGCTCAGAAAAAATTCTTTAGTGATAATGTAATTCAGGTTGAATTTAGTACTACAAGCGAAACTAAAGGTTTTACAATTACTGATATAACTCAGTTACCTAAATCAATCACTACTTTACCTCCAAGAGTTTGATTTAGATATGGATTAGTTTCTGGTACACAAATAAAGACAATTCTTTCTGAAGCGTCTAAAAAGGCTCAGTTAATGACAGTACCAGGTACTAGATCTATTCCAATTGATGCAACAAGAACTGCTGCTAAAATTAATTTAAGTGGTAACACAGTGGATTTAGTAATCAACGAAGATGAGTTGCGTAAAGAATGAGGAGAATTTGTAAGTGGAAGTACTACAATAATGTATGCACTTAAAAACACCGTTATTTCAGGTGTAGAAGCTTACCAATTCGTTGGACAAAACTTTTATACTAAAGATCAATTACTCGCTTTCTTAAAAACAAATAAAAACAATATTGTTGGTTCTGATAAAGCATTCTATGCTACATTTAGACCTTCGAATCCTTCGGTTGAAATTAAAACAACAAATAATTTACAAAACTTTGCTGAATTAGGAAGCACTAATGTTTTAAGTTACTTGCATATTCAAGATTTAATTGATGAATTAAAACAAAATATTGCAACAACATCTGATTCAAATACAAACACAAGTTTAGGTGAATTAGAGTTACCGTTTACCGATTCAAGTAGAGTTATTTACAACAATTTATTATCATACGGTTTAGGTATTGAGTGAAATAATAACGGAACACTGTCAAACGGTGTTTGAACGCCTGATCCAACTAAATGATCTTCTACTCAACCTGTAACTACAGTTAATAACGGTTCACAAAACTTTATTTTTGTTAGATTTGTTGCCAGAGTAAATTCATCAGTATTTGTTCCTGAAGTTTCTAAAACACCAATTCAATTGCAAGTTAAATCACTTATTACAATTAGAGAAGCAACATCGGCTTCACTAGCTGCATTAAACTTTAATGGTAATACTCGTGATTTAGTAATAACTGGACAACAAGAATTAATTAATAGTTTAACAACTGATCAATCAAAACGAAATGCTTTAGAAGTTCAATATTCAATTGGACCTTCAAATGCACAAATCGAATTAACAGCTGGAAAAATTTGATACACACAAGGTGAATTTTTACAAGCGCTTAAATCATATCCAGTAACAATTTACAATAAACAAATTACTGCAAGATGAGCAATTAAAGCAGCTGATGCAGAAACATATTTTGCTACTGGTCAAAACATTGTTGTAAATAATACAACTGGTGTTAATGATGCAGTTAAGATATTTGTTCAAAAATCATCTATTGATTTAAGACTAGCAATGGAAATTAACGGTAATACCCAACAACTATCTTCATCAATTGTTGTTGGTACTACAATTCCAATTGGGTTAAAAGTTCAATATTCACTAAATAATGGAGCTGAAGCAGTCTGAACAGATAGTTTACCAACTACTTTAGATAGTGATAGAACCTTATTTGCAAGATTTGCTGCTTTAGATGGTTATGTATATGAAGATACAACAGTTTATACATTAGATACATCAAGAGTACTTGAAGCTATTACAATTAGAAATAGATTAAGCACAATTAACTTAGGTGGTAATCTACGTGATTTAACTATTAACGATGATGCTGCTTATGAAGGTGTTGGTGCAGGTAATTTAAGAGACTTAGTACAAATCAAATACTCAATTTCTGGAACAGCAATTAACGGGGCAAGTTGATTTACAAAAGATCAATTTATTGCACTTCTAAAAACCTTAAAGGGTTCTGCAAATAACAATACAATTATCTTACGTAATTCAATTGTGGCTCGTTATGATTTTGCTAATGGCTCAAATAACCGTTTTGTAATGCGTTTCCCAGGACAAGTAACTGATGGTGTTACTTCATTTACAAGTGTAGATGAAACTACTATTGATACAGTTGGAGCAGAATTTATTCAGCAACTAATTACTCCTGATTTAAACAGTAATGTTAAAGGTTATATTGATACTTCAACATTATTAAGTTTAGGATTAGCAGATTTAACAATTACTGGAACAAATAATGATCCAACATTAAACCTTCATGAAAAATTCCTGAATTTCTTAACAAATTACAACACAAGTCAGCCTTTAAGAATTGTTTATAGTTCAAACGTAACTGATGCTGGTATTGATTTTAATGGTGCAATTACCTTATTTAATCAAGATTCAACTGCAGTTTATCAACCAGCATTTAATCTAAATAGTAACCCTAAAGGTAACAATCAAGCATTTAGACTAAACGAAAATGCAATTGGTTTTGGATTCAGATTCACTGCTAATACCAACTATGATATTGGTACAAATGGAACAATACAAGGTTCATTTGATTACAGATTTGCTGATAACAAAATCAACATTTTAACCGAAAGAAATGTAGTTAGAGCTACTGCTCCAAGTTTAACTTTAGTAAATGCTACTGATGGATCTACAACAGATATTTACCAAGGTAAAGGTAAAGCAATAGTTAAAGATAGTGCAAGTACATTAGAAGATGATTTAGCATACTGATACTTAATTTCAAGTACAACTTATAGTGATGCGCAATTAGAACAAATGGTTAAAACTCCTTCACTATGAACCAAGGACGTTCCAAGTAATTTAAAAGTTGGAGATCTTGTTTATGTAAAAATCGATGTAACTGATCCAAGTAAATACTTATTAGTTAATTCAACAAATTACTTTTCAAAAACACCACTAGTTGTAACTAACTTAATTTTAGATACTACAAAAATTAATGTTGATACAGCAAAAATTGGTTATGGTTCAAATAATTCAAGATTTAACAATAGTTTTAGTGGATTATCAAGATTTACACTAGTACCAATGGTAAAAGATACTGACTTTAACTTTGCTGGTGTGGACTTAACTCTAAATACAACACTGAAATTTATTAGAGATGCTGATGGTAATATCCAATTTGACCAAAGCGGCGCTCCAATCGTTGAAAGATCTGGAAGTACCGAAGGACCTGCCGTTTTATTGAGAAACGGTACTCAAGCTAAAGATTCAACTGGTAAATTATTATTTTTAACTGGTGCATATGAAACAGTTAACGGAATAACTTACTTTGTACCAGGTGCACCTGTTGTAGGCGACGCAATTGTACAAATTCAACTAGAAGATCCATCATTAAGTGCAAACTTTATTCAAGCAACTGGAACTCCTCAAAATTCATTATTTAGAAATCAACAAGTCTACTTTACTTACAAAGTAAGAAATGGATATAGATTAGCTTCTAATAATAACACTTGAGAAAAGGATACAAAAGTTGATTACACAGTTACTGGAGTAAAATACAGAATTGAACCAGGTGAATTAGGATTGCAATTACAATCATTAAATGGTAATTATGCTGTACCTGCGGGTAGAAGTGATCAAAACCCAGTTTCAGGATTTGCTCAATTAGCAGATGATGCATTAAGTGCAACATTTAATAACAATGGTACACTATCAACAATCACCGTTTTTAGTGCAATTAATAACCAATTAAAAACAATTCAACCAGTAGGTAACTTACGATTAAGAATGACTGTAAATCGTGTTTCAAATAATCTAGGTGCAACTGTTTATGATGATTTAAGTAATACATTCCCAACTAACTTAGCAAATAACGATGAAATCAATGTTTCAATAGTTAGTGATAATCCTGATTTTGCTTATGAATCATTACTATTTTCACTAACAGTTAGTGGTTTAGCACGTGAAATTGATATCAACAATCTAATCTATGTAAGAATGAACCCAGGTGGTGAATTTGATAAACAAGGAAGTTTTGAAGTACTTTCAACTAATCCACAAACTCGAGAACAATTACTACCTGCTGAATTCCATTATGAATATGCTTTAATTAGAAAAGGCGAAGATTATACTCAAAATGATTCTAGATTAACATGATCTAAATCATTACCAAAAGATTTAGCTAATGGTGATTTAGTAAAATGACGTTTAGCAATCAATTCTGATGGCTTAATTGCTAATAATTTTGCAAATAGAGTCGCAACTCCACTTGGATCACAAAATCTTGAAACTGTTAAATCAAAAGTTATGAATAATACAGGAAGAGTTGATTTAAACGGAAATGCAATCTTAGAAGAAATTGAAGTTGATGGTTACTTAATCAACAGTCTAAAAACTGTAATTGATGTAGGTGATTTTAATGCTTCAAAACTTGATGAATTAATTCTAACTTACAGAGGAGATAACGGTGTAGCTTCATTATTTGTTGATGCATCAAAAATCACATTACCTCCTGATACAGAACTTAAATTCTACAAAATTGATTCACAAGGTGTTGTTAGTGTAATAACAGATTTAATCAACGCTCAATTATCTAATGGTGATAGAATGCGTGTTGAATTAGTTGTTACTGCCTTAGCACAAGCTCAAAACAAAGAATTACCTTCAACATATACTTCAAGCAATGATAAATATATAGTTTCAGAATTACCTGAACCAAATTCTATATTCGGAATTGGAGCAACAATTGGTATTGCTGTTGCATCAATATTTGGTGCAATCGGATTATCAGCACTTGCTTATGTATTAATCAGAAAGTTCAAGTTAGGTAAATAAATTTAAAAATGCACTTCTTAGCAATTTGGAGTGCATTTTTTAATAAAATAATAATGTCATTTTTCAAATAAGGCAAATTTATTGCATATATAAATGATATAAAAACTACAAAAGGAAAAACATGAACGAAAAAGATGAAATAATAGTTATTTCTAAAGATAACTTAATCAAAATAATTGAAAACTCAGAAAATGAAAATATTGAATTAAGTTGAGATCCAAATGGCAATAACCATCAAATTTGAGCGCAATTTAAAAACAATAATGCACAAAGACCAAAAATGGATCCAGAACTCGAACCATTACAATTAGAAATTGACAATGCAGATGCTGTAAGACAAATTCAAAAAATGCTGGAAAAAGTTATACTAGAAATTCAAGTTCTAGAAATTTCAGAAGCTAAGCGAGAATCGCTTTTATTTAATGTTGCTGAGCTTTCAGTTATGACACTAAATCAACTAGTAACTACATTTGATAATTACAATTTCAATATGGAATTAATGCAAAAGCGAATTAGACTACTAAAAAAACGGACTAAACGTGAAACTATATACGTTAATCCGTTTACTAACAATTAATTACTTAAGCCTATATTCAGTTAAATAGTTATTTAATTCAACAACCCGTTTTATAAATACTTCATCATCAAAATATTTAATAGGCTGAACATTTACTCACAAAATTACCAAATAATTCACCAAAATTTTATGTTGAATTAATTTTTCATAATCATATGAACCATAATTATCTAAGATCACATTTTCTTGTTCATCATCTAACTGTGCTCCTTCGATAAAGTAAGCTAAATCAAAATGTTTATCACCTAAAGTAGCGTATTCTCAATCAATAAGATAGATTCTACCTTTAGATTGAATAAAATTATTTGTGTACAAATCATTATGAACTGGTGTATTTTTATCCATAGCTGATAGAATCTTATTTATTCGTTTGAAATACTTGTCAATTATTTCAATTTTAATATTGCGCTTATTTAATTCCTGGCGGTATGCATTAACTCTTTTTCTAATATTAAAAGGCGGAAATTCCAAGTTTGAAGTATGCAATTTCGATAATATTTTGCTTATTTCAATTAAGCTTTTATCATCAAAAGCAATATCTTTACCAGATATATATTCTCAACGCAAAACCTTATCATTATCTTCTATTAAATTTGGGACAAATTCAAACTTATTAAGCAGCGAATAATTAATTTTATGATTAAACTCATTAATATTTTTATATTGTAAAAAAGTATCTTTATCTTTGAATGATTGATTGGTAAGACCAACTGTTATTTTTTCCATATCAAATTCCTTTAGAAGTTTCAATATTTAAATTCATATGAACTTTTTCATATTACTATTTTGAACCAATTATAAAGTATAATGTTTAAGCAATTTTTTTAATAAAAAAATACAGATGGGAGCCGCCATGAGTCAAGAAAAATTAAATTCATATAGTTCAAGCAATATTCAAGTTTTAGAAGGCTTAGAAGCCGTAAGAAAAAGACCAGGTATGTACATTGGAACTACTGCTAAAAAAGGACTGCATCACTTAATTTGAGAAATCGTTGATAATTCAGTTGATGAAGCAATGGCAGGTTTTGCAAATGAAATTAAAATCACTATTGATGAAGGAAACTGAATTACTATTGAAGATAACGGTCGTGGTATTCCAGTAGATATTCACCCAAAAACCAAATTATCAACAGTTGAAACAGTTTTAACAGTTTTACATGCTGGTGGTAAATTCGATAGTAATACTTACAAAGTTTCTGGAGGATTACACGGTGTTGGAGCTAGTGTTGTTAATGCTTTAAGTGAGCATTTAAGTGCTACAGTATATCGTGATAATAAAATTCATTATGTTGAATTTAAAAATGGTGGTAAATCAATTAAGCCACTTGAAGTAATTGGAACTTATGAAGGTGCTAATTCAGGAACAACTATAAAATTTAAGCCAGATTTTTCAATCATGGAAGTTAATGATTTTGAACTTTCAATTGTTTTAGACCGAGCAAAACAATTAGCATATTTAAACCGCGGGATTACCATAAGAGTTTTAGATAACAGAATCAAGCAAGAGAAAGTATTTTTCTTTGAAGGCGGAATTGTTGATTTTATTAAAGAACTTAATAAATCAAAAAGGCCTTTACACGAACAAATTATTTTTGCAGAAGGTTCATACGCACTTGGTGATGCACCGGAAGTAGCAGTAGAAGTAGCACTGCAATATACAGATAGTTACACAAGCAACATTGTTTCATATGCTAATAATATTACTACCATTGAAGGTGGTACTCATGATCAAGGTTTTAGTGATGCACTATACCGATTAATCAACAATTATGCTGCTGACAGAAACTTAATTAAAAAAGATAAAGAAGAAGAAAAGTTTTCCCGTGATGATGTTCGTGAAGGTGTATCGGCTATTATTTCAATTAAACATACTGATCCAATTTTTGAAGGTCAAACCAAAGGTAAATTAGGAAATAAAGATGCTAGAGCAGCTGTAAATAAAGTTTTTAGTGATGTTTTTGAAAGATTTTTAAATGAAAACCCTGATCAAGCAACTTTGATTATTAACAAAGTTATATCAGCTAGAAGAGCTAGATTAGCTTCTAATTCAGCCCGTGATGCAGAAAGAAAAAAATCAGTTTTTGATTCTTCATCATTACCTGGTAAATTAGCTGATTGTTCAAGCAAAAACCCAGAAAGAAGAGAATTATACATTGTTGAGGGTAACTCTGCTGGTGGTTCAGCAAAAATGGGTCGTGATAGAGAAATTCAAGCCATTTTACCACTACGTGGAAAAGTAATTAATTCAGAAAAAAATTCAATTGACAAAGTTTTCCAAAACGAAGAAATAAGATCTTTAATTGTTGCTTTTGGTACAGGTATAGGTGACAATTTCAATATTAATAAATTACGTTACCATAAAATTATAATTATGACTGATGCCGATGTCGATGGCGCACATATTAGAACTTTACTATTAACATTTTTATACCGCTATTTTAAACCACTAATTGAATATGGATTTGTTTATATTGCTCAGCCACCTTTATTTAAAATCACACAAGGAAGATCAATTAAATATGTTTATTCAGTTGCTGAAAAAGATACATATTTATCTTCTTTAGAAGAAGATGCTAAATATTCAATTCAACGCTATAAAGGGCTTGGAGAAATGAATCCTGAACAACTTTGAGAAACCACAATGGATCCAGCAATTAGAAGTATGTATCAAGTTCAAATTGATGATGCAGCTAAAGCAGATTGAACATTTACAACATTAATGGGTGATGAAGTAGCACCAAGACGAGAATTTATTGAAGAAAACGCTCAATTCATTACGGATTTAGATGTTTAGAGCAATGGGCATTATTTAGTTGCCCATTTTTTATTTTTATGGATTTCCACTAGATTTACATGTAAGAAAATTAACATTTTAAAATTTTTTTATGCGTTTTTTCAAATAAGGAACTATTTTTGCATATATAAGTATGAAGGATAAATCAAAAATAACAGAAGCCCAAAAAGCTCAAGCAGATGCATTTGAAAAATTTGTAAAAAATCATAGCGAAGGTCAAATAATAGATATAGACACTAAACTCAAATGAGATCAAATGTATTATTGACACTATAAAGATATTAAATATAAGGTTTTAAAAAACCATTTTCTAGAATCGTATAATTTATTTAGCTATAATAACATCGATATGAGAACAAATAATTTTGAAAACAAAATCATAATGATGATAGAACAAATTAGTAAAAAAGTTGATGAAATTGGAAAAGACGTTGCAGAATTAAAACAATCACATAAAATTTTACGTGCTGATGTTGATGAATTAAAACAATCACATAAAGTTTTACGTGCAGATGTTGATGAATTAAAACAGTCTCACAAAATTTTACAAGCAGATGTCGCGGTGTTAAAACAATCTCACAAAATTTTACACTCAGATGTTTCGGTTTTAAAAGGTTTGCATAACTTACAATAAATTATTTTGAAATAAAAAAAATATCTAGGACATAATTCTAGATATTTTTTTTATGATTAATTAAAGTTTTCTTACTTCGTCATATTCATCTAATGTTCCACGGAAAATAAAGGATTCTTCTGGACCTATTTCAAGTATTACATTAGCTGCTTTTTTAACTAAAGCTCTATTATATGTTGTGAAAATTGCTGAAGATTTATATTGGTTTAAACCATCTATTACAGAATCAATTGATTCGGTATCTAAGTGATCTAGAGGCTGATCTAAAACTAAGAAATTTGCTTCTTCTAGCATCATTTTAGAAAACATTAATCTTGCTTTTTCCCCACCACTAGTTACGCTTGCATTTTTAAATACAGAATCACCACTAAATAGCATTCTACCTAAAAATGATCTCATTCTATGATCGCTATTGTCTTTATTTTCTGCGATTTCATTTTCTAGAGGCCATTTTGCGATTCATTCTAAGATGGTTTCATTTGTTTCAAAAAATTTGCTATTATCATTTGGAAAGTAACTGGTTTTAATTGTTTTTCCTCACTCGACTTTACCTGAAGTTGGCTGTCTTAATCCTAATAAAACTTCTAAAAACCGTGTTTTTGCAATATCATCATCACCAATTAGAGCAACCTTTTCATTTGCATTCATTGTAAAAGAAACATTCTGGAATAATCATTCCCCTTTATCATTTGATAAAGATAGGTCTTCAACATGTAAAATTTGTTTACCTGGATTACGATTGATTTCTCATTGAATAAACGGATATTTTCGATTTGAAGGTTTAATTTCATCTAACGTTATTTTTTCAAGCTCTTTTTTTCTACTTGTAGCTTGACTAGACTTTGAAGCATTAGCAGAAAACCGTGCAATAAAACTTTTCAATTTCTCAGCTTGTTCTTCTTTTTTAAGATTAGTTTTCTTTTTCATTTCCAAAGCTAATTGACTTGATTCTTTTCAAAATGAATAATTACCTGTAAACATTCTTGCTTCACCAAAATCAATGTCAACTATATTTGTACAAATTTCATCTAAAAAATCGCTGTCGTGACTAACAACAATAACAATATTTTCATATTCTTGAAGAAATTTCTCTAATCATTTAATAGAAATAAGGTCAAGGTGGTTAGTTGGCTCATCCATAATTAATATGTCAGGATTTCCAAATAATGCTTTTGCCAAAAGAACTTTAACTTTCTCATTAGCCTTTAAATCCTTTAAAGGTACATTTCATTTTTCTTTTGAAATTCTTAAAGAGCTAAGCAAGTGTTGTGCATCATTTTCGGCTGTATATCCACCCATTAAACCGAATTTTTCCTCTAAAACCCCAGCTCTTTCGTAATCTTTTTCAGTCGAGTCAGGATTCATATATATTGCATCTTTTTCTTCTTTTATTTTGAATAATTGATCGTTTCCCATTATAACAATATCAGTTACAACCATATCGTTATATTGATTATGATCTTGACCTAAGACAGAAATTCTTTTACCCTTATCAATTATTATTTGCCCGCTTGAAGGTTCAATTTCTTTAGATAATATTTTTAAAAAAGTACTTTTTCCGGCCCCATTTGCGCCGATAATACCATAAATATTGCCTTCAAAAAATTGTAAATTAACATTTTCAAATAATTTTTTATCGTTGAATCTTTTTCCTAATGATGATACTTGTAGCATTTAATACATCCTTAATATGTGTAATATATTTAACTTTATCATAAATCATTAATAGCATTGTATTTATATATTTTTTTGTTATTATTGTTTTCAAAATCTAGCATAATTTTTAAAAAAATAGTAATTATATAAGTTGGTGTTCAAATTTGATTTTTATCAAAAAATTTAAAACTATAACTAAGTTTTAAAAATTAAAGATATTTTAATAATTTGGTTATAAAACATTTATTTTCTATAAAGTGTCATCAAAAATTGTGCTTATTCACTTTTCATTTTTTCTTTTTATTTCAATTAATTCTTCGCTTTCGCTTTTCATTTTATATAAGTCTGTAACTAGATCATCGCTTTCAGAAATTCCTTCTCTATCATATATTTTCATAGGATAAAAAGCTAAAATAATAAATTTGTAAAATTGAAATGCATCTTCCATCATTTCGTTAATTTTTTTATTTATTTGAATAGTTTGATGAGGTCTTATTGTATCATCCATTATTAACCATGAACGCCTTAACTGCTGAGTTGCAATAGTTATTTCAGTTCCCTTTTTTAAAATTTTCGTATCTCTAAAATGTAATGGCGGCAATGAATTTAAAATAATATTTGTATCTTCAAGATGTAATTTATCTTTGAAAGTCAATCTGTTAACAACAAACCGAGTTAGTATGTTAAATTTATCATCGTCAGTTACATAATAATAACCTTTAGGCACATCCTTCTTTTTGTTTAGCAACATGTAGTTGAATAATCTTCAGCTTGGTGTTTGATTATTTAAGGTAATTCTTGCACCAAAAAAATCTACTCAATGTTTATATTTTTTATCTTCTTCTTGATCGACTCAAAAATATATATTGTCTTTTAATTCCATTTTATGTCTTCCCTCAATTACTAAAGTGATAAAGGGAGATTTATTTTTTATTTCAGCTTCTAGTGGAATATTTTTAGTTAATATGTATCTAAAATCAAATATTTTATCTTCACTCATTTCAAGTACTGAAATTCCTGGCATTGCGCTTAACATAGTGTTAATTATCTGCATTCTATTAATTTCTTTTTTGACTGCACGAGTAAAATAGTCATAATAAATTTTATAAATTAGTATTGATATTAAAATAATTAAAAATATAGACGCTACACTTAAAAATGAAATTGAAGACACAGAAAATGAATCAGTTAATAAATAAAAATAAATGAAGCCGGCAAAACAAGATAAAACAATCAATATAAAAATTGTAAATACAAATCAAAATATTCACCCTTTTCAAAAGTTAAATTTATTTATTCTTTCTTTTTGTTTTTCAAACAAATATTTTTGAACAAGTTCGGTGAGTTTTGGTTCAACACTTTTCTTAAAATTTTCGCATGAATACAATTCATCTAATTTTTCGACCATAAAACTATTATAAATATTAAAAGCTTACATTTATAATTTATTTTAAGCTACCTAATATGAATGCAAATCATTAAATTGCACCCCCGTATTAAATAATTCATATAATTTTGCGATTTGTGTAAAATAAAATTGAGGTAATCATGGAAGAAAAAATCGAGTTAAGCAAAAAAGATTTACAAAAATTTATAGAAATAAAAAGGCACATTAAACCGACTGTTAGAATTGCGATTACTTTAGCAATTCTATTTTGAGTGACAGCTGTTTTATTTATTATAGCTTCTATAATTAGCTATGATATTTTTAGTTTTACTATTAATATATTTTACTTTATTTTAGTAGCCCCACATTTGATTGCTGCATCCGTGCTTTATATTATGATTACAATATTGTGAATAGCGACATGGGCAATTTGAATTGCAAATTTAGTATTGCAAATTATTTTAGCTGTAAAAATTTCAAATATTAGAAATAGTGAAATTAATAGTCAAATCGTATGACCAATATTAGCAATCTTCTTTTCTCAGTTTTTCTTTCCTTGAATTATTTGCGATAGAAATATTAAAATGATTTCAGAAAAAGTATCTGAAAAAAATGATGATTTGCAAGATTAGTTGTAAGAAAAAATAAGGGCGTTTTGCCCTTTTTATTTTTATGGTTTCTCAATATTATGACTGACAATCAAAAAATAGAACTAATTAATTTTATTTTGTAGGCCACATTGAACCGCACTTAATTAGTCCAGTTTTTTAATTTTTCAAATATTTATACATCTTTTTTATTTGCAAAAAGATTATTTTCTCTCATTATTCTTCTTACTTTTTTTTGATTAATTTTTGGATAACCCTTACTTTCACAGTAATCACGAGCATATATTGTGATCATTCGATAACCTTTATGTGATTCTAATGATTTAAATTTCTTTACAATAAAGTCAATTATGTCTTTATCTTCATCTGATAAAATTTTCTCTTTTAGATTGTAATAATAAGAAGATTTTTTTACTAATTTTGCAATTGAAAGTAAACCCTTAAGATTAAATATTATTGTTAGCTGCTTTATTGCAATTGCTTCGATTCTTTTTTTATTTTTTCGTATTTCCTCTGCACTTTTTCCTCTATGAGCTTCAAAAACTTTTCTTTCAAGAGCGCGCTGCATTTCCAATTTCATTATTTGTTTTTTTGAATCTTTAACCTCTTTAGAGTCACGCGGGTAAATTTTTCATGTCTCTGGATCTAAATCTAATTCTTTAATTAATTCATCCCTTTGTTTGTTAAATTCTGAATCTTTTTCATTGTTTATTTTTGTCATATCTATAATCCTTCGGACAGATTTTTGCAAATACAGCATCCAACCCAATTTACTAATAGAGTTAATTCATCTATGTACTGAAGTATCTGTGGTTAAATTGTATAACTTTTGATTTTTTAGCAATTATTTATCCTACTTATAACAATTTCATATTACCTATAGTTAATAATGACTAGTATTTTTATATTTTGTGTTAAAAAAAATAAGTATTTTTCAAAGCGCTATTTTGGAACTTTTGATATTTATTGGCTCTTATTATTTTCTAGTTGTAATCTATTGTTAGTTCGAGTTATTAATCAATTTGATTTGGGTAAAATAAAAAAACCCTTTAAGTTGCAATAAACAAATTTAAGGGTTTTAAAACTCAAATTATTTTGCGTTAATAACTTTTTGTCGTTGAATAATAAGCATAATTCAAGGGAAAAGTAATGCACAAAAAAATATATTTAATACTGCTCATAATAACAATCTATTTGCAGCTTCATTTTTTGATTGACTTGATTGCACTGCAACTAGTATTGATAAAACCATAATTGCGATACCTAAACCAGAAGCAACAAAACCAACAAAACCAACTGCTGCATAAATTGACCCAGAAATTGCTGAAAATCGCGCGAAAATTATGCTCAAGAATGCTATATAAACTGGTATTCAAATTGCAGATACAATTATTGTAGCAAGGGTTAATTTTAATAGTGATTTCTCATGAGTAGAGATATTTGTCATATGTAATTCCTTTAAAACGTTTTAAGCCTATTTTATCATAATTAGCTATATGTTATCTAAAATCATGAACCCAGGAATTAGTTCGAACTATTCATTATTGAGATTGCTTTTATTTTCAAAATCCTAAAAAATGCTAAACCTGCACCAACAATAAAAACACCAACAATCAATAGTAATCCCAAAATAACATGTCACGCTTCTATTCCATTTGGCAAGCTTATTGATGTGCTTTTTGCTAAGAAATTATCTAAAACATTATATAAAGCAAAAGTTAAACCAACAGCAACTAGGAAAGCAAATATTAAGAAGGGAGCAAATACACCAAAGAACAATTTTACCTTTTCTTTTAATGTATAACCTAAGATACTAAATAAGGCAATATTTCTTTTGTTTTCAAATATTATAAAAGTTGAAATTAAAGTTAGAATTATGATTGAAATAATTATTGAAATAATTGCAATTCAATTTATGAATTTGGTTAAAGAAGTACTTACTGAAGCAGCAAAATTTTGTTCTACTGATTTAAGTGATAAATTATTTAAAGCAACTGAATAAATATCTTCGCCATATAAAGCTTTGTATTTTTCTAAGGCATTTGCAACATAATTAGAATTATCTTGTGCTGCTTCTAAATCACTAATACTTGGATCACCTATAAATCTTAGTAACTCGCTTTCAGTAATTCCGCTTGATTGCAATATTCCATTTCTTAAATAAATTTGCTTGTATAGTTCTTTATTAAAAGTTGAATCAGGTCAACTAAAAATTGCTGGATAATAACCACTTACTGAATAAAATGGTATTCCGCCATTTGTCAAATTATTATTTGAATCATTTGTAAATATTCCATTATATGCTACTTCGTTATTAGGTGTTTTGAGAGTATCTAAACCTGTAATTTTATTTACATAATTTTGAGATGTAATAAATTCATCATTAACGTAAGTGTCATTTACTCCAACAACTTTAAAATAAATATAACTAGAATCTGAATTTGGATTTGTAATTTTATTTTTAAATCTATCAACGTGATTATCAACTTCATATTTAATAATATTATTAACATTAAGTCCATATTTTTTTGAACTAACATGGTTAATTATTAATGGATAAACATCTACTTCAATTTCAGAAGTTATTACTTGATCATCTACTCCGTTTGTTCTTAATGTTATTTTTTCTTTAAGAACTTCTTGTTCTAATAAGCTGCCTAATTTATTATTAGATGAACTTACTAATTCAACCATTTTGCTATTGTTTTTATAACCATATATTTTTACATTGTTATTTACATTAAGTTGATTTACTTGTCCAAGGAATTTACCAGAAGCATATGAATAAGTTTCATCTGTTTCTTTTATAAATTTAGTTCCTCCAAAACTTATGAAAAAATCACTTAATGATTCATCTTTATAAAGTTTTGTATATGCATCTATTAAAAAATCTCTAAAATAATCACGGCTACTTGTGTGTGAATTTGTATACGTATTGTAAACGGAATCAATGTTTGTAATTGGCTTTGCAATATATTGATTTAAATCATCACTAAAGTAATTTAAATAAAATGATGAATATAAACTTCCTTTACCTGCACTAGGACCAAAGACAAAATAACTATGAGTTTTTTCATCTTGATCTAGATATGGAGCCGCACCTAATAAAACTTCATTTTCACTTTGATTTAAAATAAATTTATACCCAGTTCTATTTTGATAAAACATTAATTTAGTTGCAATTGATTCTAGTGTTGAATCAATTTTGCTTTTAAATGAAGCTGGCAATTGAGAAAACCCTGTTGATCAAGGATTTATTGTTACAACACCTTGCAGTAATATGTCTGCTGAAGCTTTAGAAACAATATGGATATCATTTTCAGTTGGATTACCATTTGTAAATCTATCATTACTTGCCGAAGCGTTAGTAATTTCACTAAAACCAGGAGCAAAATAATTACCATAATTTGTATTAGCTTCTGGCGCTAAACCAATTGGAACATAAACATTATTATTAATTGAACTAGGATCAAAACTTTTGTATGCTCCAGCTTGTGATGTTGGACTAACTAAATCTTGCTTATATGCATATTTCCTATTTTCAAAAGTTTTTTCAATGGAATTATTAAATGTTGTTTGTGAACTTATACTTGTTAAGAAAACAACTATAGATAATACAACAGAACCAACTAACCAAATTAAACGATAAAAACTATTGAAAAATAAAGCTCCACTAAATTTAGTTGTTATTTTATTTTTTCTAAATTTAGTACTTACATTTCTTACCAAATTAGCAAATACTAAATTCGACTGACCGTTCATCAACTGAAGTGGATTTTTACGCAATATTAGATATACACTTAAATAAGTAAGAATAACAACAAAGAGAATCGGAACAATTAAAGCAAGACTAAAAGACAAAAAACTAAATAACACAGGTGTGGGCTGATTAGTTCAAAAACTCTGTAATAAAGATGTTAAATTTCCAACAAAAAAGCTTCCAATTAAATAACCCGTAATGCTTCCTAATAATGTAGTAACAAGTGCTACTGGAAGTGCAGATAAAGCAATTTGATTATTACTATAACCTTGCGATACTAATATCCCAAATACTGCACTTTTATTATTGATGTATCTTCTAATTGCAAAGACAAAAGCTACAGCCATTAAAAAAAGTAAAAAGATAACAACTGCTAAATTAAAGTTTAAAATTGCCGAAAATAAATTTGAAGGTACACGGCTTCTTAAAGCTCTTTCGGGGTTAATAGGGTCGGTTACATTAGCTAAATAAACTTTTTCAAGTCCGCCTTCTACACCTCTAGATTCATTAATGATTGCTTTAACATTATTAACAGCATCTTCATTTGAAACCCCTGTTTGATTTGCTACAAGCAAGTAATTTTTTATAGCAGAATTACTGCTTTTTGTAGCTTTATCTCAGCCATATTGATTTACAAAAACAATAGCTTGATATTTTGTATTAACTTGTAAATTATTTTCATCAAGAACTGGATAAAGTAAATCACCTGTAGTATCTGAACCTACAATTACATATTTATTTCCTAAGATTTCGTAAATAAATTTCTCGTTTGCATTCTTTACAAAAAAGTCGCTCATTTCTGATGGATCAGCTGGAAGTGTTCCTGTGTATGCTGTTAAATTATTTGCACGCATAAAGCTTTCGTTTAATTTAATTACAGATGAAGCAGAATTAGAATATGAAACTACAGTTGGACCAAATTCTATTAATTGTGCAAAGGCGCTTAATAGAGCATTAAAAAGGGTATTTGGTTGAATTCCAAAAATAGGTAAAATGTTTTGAGAATTATCGTTATTTTGTAATATTCCTCTATCGATTAAATAAGCATAATCTAACACAAATGCACGCGGGTTTTCCGTTTCAATTACGTTAGCAGAATTACTATTTGTATTATCAGCTACATTTGAAATTTGACTAGGATTAAGCATTTGCACAATTAGTTCTTTAATTTCATCAAAATTTAAAGAACTAAAATTAATTAACTTATTATTGACAATATAAGCTAAGTTAGCTCTATTAACTAATTCTTCAGCAGCTGAATTAGGATGAGCAGCAATATCGGCAATAAATCATAAAGTTACTTGAGGCAGTATTGCATTCATTAATGGATTTACTAAAGTTGATGAAAGACTAATTAGATTTAATAATCTACCAGTGTTTCAACTTGAATTAGCATCATTTAAAATACGAACAAAAACATTTTCGTTACTAAAAACTACATTTTCTAAATCAACAATATAGTTGTATAAATTTTTAGTATTTGTATTATTTACATCATATCTAAATGTATTAATTACCCCAGGATGATAATTATATAATGCAGCTCACATTCCCATTGTTTCAACAAATAAATTAGGATCGGCTGATATTAATTTTTTAGTTTCATCATGTAATGTATTCATTCAATTATTAAATGATGAATTTAAAAAATTACCACTAGAATCTTTTTGAAATAATTCATTACTTAATCTTCGGTTAGATGCTAAAGATTTGGAAATTTTAAAATTAGTTTCTAAAGTAATATTATCGCTTGTATCTGGATAAAGATCATATGAATTAATAAGATTTAAAAATTCTGCTTCAAAAGTAAGTTGCAATGTTTGACTATTTCTTGAACTATTAAAAATTAAATCAGCTATCTTTTTATATTCAGTTTTAAATGTATCTAAATCATTTTTAAAAGCGTACTTTAATTTCAAAATTAAAAAATATAAAGGCGAGCTTAACTTACCAGCATCTAGATTTAAATTGCCATCTTCGTAAACAATACTTACTGGTGCATTTTTTAAAATCTCATTTTTGGCTTGATTATAAATTTCATCATCGGCTGTTGTATTTAAAGCAATATTTGTTAAAGTTGCAAAGTTATTTTGTGATTGCTCGAAAACATATGCTGATCTATATGCTATTTCTTCTTCAATTTTTTTAATGATTGCATCATAATTTTCAATAGTAATTTCTGGTATATCTCAAATGTTTGAAATGATTCAATTTTTTTCAATTTCTAATAAAGTTTCTTTATTACTTAAGGCATTAATAAAATTGTTAGAAGTAAGTCTAAAATTATTTCAATTGTTGTTATTGGTTATGATTAAAGTACTATTTTCAGTAGATGTATTTACTGGATTTGTATTGTTGACATTTACTTTATTTGTAAGTTGTGAAAGTGCACTTCCTAATAAACCTAAATCAGCAATACCAATTTTATTTGAATTAGAAAAATCAGGAATGTATCCAATTATGTCGTTAAAAACTCCGGCATCACTTAAATTAAGCAATCTAATAATTATCTCTTTAAATTGCTTTTCATTATTTCCTGTATTTGAATTTGAGCGATTAACAATACTACTAATTAAAGCGGCTAAAACTGATTCTTTTTCTAATGATAAAGCTCGATATGTAATTCCTTCGCTGTTGAATTTAAAATCTTTGTAATTAGCATTAGCTAAAATAAGTGAAACAAAAGCATCAACATCTCAAATGTCTATAAATTGGTTTAAAGCTGAATTAATATTTTCGTAAGGACTTTGTTCTGATGAACCTTGCAATTTAATCAATAGTGATTTAAGTTGGTTTAATTCTGTAACATTATTATTTTTTAAAGCGACTTGATAAAGTGAATTTTCTAATTCTGGATTTAATAAAGCATTCAAATCTATGTTATTAATAATTGTTTTAAATGAATCTTTAAAAACAGTTGTATCTAAATTTTTTAACAAAGGTAAAAGTAGATTTAAATCAGTTTGAAGTGTTTTTTTATCATCGATATATTTGTTTCAAACATTATTATAAAAGTCTCTAACTTCGGCTGTATATTCTGTTCAATTTATTGCAATAATTAAATTTTTAATTATAGTTAAGAACACTTTTGGATCTTTAATATATTCTAATATTTGCTCAATTGATAAACCTAAAGGTAAATTTGAAAATAGGTTAAGTTTTAAATAACCTGTAAATATTGAAACATTATCTAATTGTTCTTTTATGTATTTTTTTTGTTCAGAAATACTTGAACCACTTGATTCAATTCTTGTATAAAGATTGTCAATTATTTTAGTAAATAAATTTTCAAATGCTTCTTCTCCATGATTGTTAACAATGTTGTAAATTATGTCAGAAGCTAATTTAGGTATTGCATTAGGATTGAATGTAGTTGCAATTAAAGAACCAACGTCATTTTCAATAATTGCTCTTACTCCTGAATCAACAAATAGATCAACATTTTCACTACTTCAAAAACCTTCAGTAACTAATGATGTTTTAAATAAATTATCTTTAATACTTCTAGCTGCAATTGTTAATTTTCCTGTCTTAGCTAATTCAACTACAGCATCTTGTTTAATGGTTACTAAATAAGTTGGAATTGTTATTAAATCACCATTTACTTTAGCTCAAGGACCGTCATGAGTTGCATCAAGTGAAAAGTTATTTTCCACTATTCAAGGAATAAAATCAGGTCCATTTATTTTCTTTTCTTCAACTCAAACATCACCTTTTTTAGTTGCTAAGAAAAAGAATTCAAAATCTCCTGTTCTTTGTAAAAACACTCCGTACTTTTGATCTGGATCATCAATTTTAACAATTTGAACAATCTTTTGTTCTTCTGCTTTTTGGCTTTGTCCTTCGTGGATAAATTCAGCTGTTTCTCAAAATAATTTAACTTTTAAATAAGTTGGATCAACATATGTATTTGAAACTAACATGTCATAAGCTAATTTACCTGCAGCTGCTGGATTTACAAATTCTTTTCTAAAAAATTCAGAATCTTTACTATCGTTAGTATTAAGAGTATTTTTTTCGCTTTCTTGAATTAACCTACCTACACCAGTTACTACAGAAGCTACCACTGCATTTTCATTACCGGTATTAACAAAAAGATAACTATAATTTTGGTTATTTCCATCTTTGTCTTCTACAAGCAAATTAAGTACTGTAGTTTGACGATAACCAATGTTTGACTTGCCAGCATATTCACCAACTTTTTGAATAACTGTATTTCTTAAAGCAGCTACTGCTGAACTTTGAAATGCACTATCTAATTTTTCAACAACGCTTGTATCACTAAGTTCACCAATTCTTGCTGAATATTCAAGTCGATTAAGATTTGCAAAATTTTCTAATTGAAAAATTGAAGTGCTTGTTGGTTGTGATGAAGAAACAATTTCTTGATTTATGTCATTTGAATTTAAAACATAGTCTGTACTCAAAACTTGTGTGCCATTTATGTATTCAACAATTCGTTTTTTTCAAAAATAGCCGCTTTTTAATGATTGATATTCACTGCCATCATTAATTTTATCAGCTATAGTTTTATATACTCCAGTGTATTCATTACCGTTGTTATAATTGAAATCATAATTAGTTCTTAAATATTCAGTTTTAATTAAACTTGATTGAATTGCTGATTGCGGAATATTAAATGTTTGACCTTGACTAATAAAAAGTTGATCACCTTGGATATTTAAAGGCGTGGTTAAATAAGTTAATTTAAAATTACCACTAAAACTAGAAGCATAATTAAGTATGCTTTGATCATTGTTAATAAAATGATTTTCAATATTAATTCCTGGCATGATTGTTGCATCAAAATAGTAGTAGCCATCAGAATTTAATTTATACCCTAAAATAGTTGCTAAATTTTGACCTTCAACAACTAGTAATTCATTATTTCTTTGTCATTGCACTGATTTTGCAACGCTTAATGAAGCTTCTTTTGTTCTAATGTTTAAATATATCGAACCAACATTAGACAAAAAATCATTATCAATATTTTTTAAATTCAAATTTGCAATTTCTCTTAAAAAATATTTTTTATCAAAACTAAATTCAGTATTTGAATCAATTGAATAATTAGTTTTAGCAACACTGTAAGTGTTTTGACCGCTCAAATTATACAATTTCATAACATAGCCACTAGCAAATGTTATAGTGTTATTATTTCTATCGACAACGACTTCATTTGAAGTTTTACTTTCATTAAAATATTGTTCTAAATCAGTTGTATTTATATACATGTTAGAATCAATATCAAGCAAAATATTTAATAAAACATAACTTGAATTAAAATTTAAAACTTTTCTTTCAGCAGTTGGTCTAGCCAAACTAAAAACTGTTTCAGATTTTAAATATGTTCCGCTTTCAGGTAGTGAACCATTTGCTTGCAAATCCAAATCTACTGTGTAATCATGTAATTTTGAAACCGTTTCAACATTTCTATATTGGTTAATATAACTATCTCTAACATTAAAAAGTGCCGTAAGTAATCCTGAACTAAGTAAAGTAATTATAGTAAGTAAAAGAATCATGAATTTATTATTTTTAAGCGAATGAAACGCTTCTTTAAATAACTTCTTCATTATTTTTCCTTCCCGATTGTAAATCACTTGCCCAATATTGCCCATTATTTTATCAAAAAAGTTAATTTAAAATAGCCAAAGATGCAACTCAGAAGCAACCATTATTTGTCTTTGTGATAAAACAGATAATTTTTGATAATTGACTTTGATTTAAGTAAAATTTTTATATGAACAAAAACACTAACGAACTATTACAAATACAAGCTGATTTAACAGTTTGATATCAGAAAATTAAAAATTTTCACTGACATATTAAAGATATAATGTTTTTCGAAATTCACGAAGAATTAGATAAACTAGCTGAAAAAGTACTTGAATTTGTCGATGAATTTGCAGAAAAAGTAATTATGCAAAATGAAAAAGCATATGCAAGATTATCTGACATTTTAAAAGCAAGCAGAATTGAAGAAATTGAAGCTAATGACTTTAGCCAAATGAAAATTTGTAAAACTGTTGTTAAAGATGCAAAATTTTTACTAGAGCAAACAACTAATATCGATTGAGGTCCAACAGAACAACCTCTTCTTGATGAATTATTCATGTTTTTAGATAAAACAATCTGAATGTATTCAAAAAATATTGGTTAGAAATCGAAAACTGTCTTTATTGAAACGGAGACAGTTTTTAATTTAATTAAATATTGTTTTTGGTTATGATATTACTTATGAGCGAATTAAAAATTTTTATATTTGACTTAGATGGAACTTTGCTTAAGTCAGATAATTCAATTTCAGAAAAAAATATCCAAACACTTCAAAAAGCAAAATCAAAAGGTCACAAAATTGCTATTGCTACAGGTAGAAGTTTTATAAAAACAAAACCTGTTCAAGAATTAATACCATTTGTCGATTTTTTTATCTGCAATAACGGTAATGTTATAGTTGACAATATTGAAAATCATTTTGAGATAAAAGAAGAAATAGATCCATCTATTTATGATTTAGCTAAAGAAACTGCATTAAGTGAAAAAATGATTTTTTATCTTGATACTAATAAAAACAGTTACGTATATTTTGATAATGAAGTACATAAAAATATGCTTGATCCAAAATACCCAATGGATTTACATATTGCTAATAACGTTTCTTTAAATGTATTTGATGATGCTATTTATAATAAAAAAGAAAAAATTACTCAAATGGCTTTGAGACACAATCCTTTAAAAGCAGCTGAAATAATTAAAAAAGTAAAAAGCGATGTTCAAGGTAAAGTCGAAGTTACTTTAACAAACCATATTTATGTTGATATTAATCCATTAGGAACAAATAAAAGTAATTCATTAATATGATTTAAAAATCATCTATCAACCAAAAATATGACTACTGTTGCTTTTGGAGATAGTGGAAATGATCTTGAAATGATTAAAAATGCAGATATTGGAGTTGCTATGGGCAATGCAGGACAAGATGTTAAAGACATAGCAAATATAGTGATAGGCGACAATGAAACTGATGCAATTTCAAGTTTTATTGAAGGGCTAATTTAACCAAAATTTGAATTGATTAAATTCGCTTAGCTATGATAAAATTTATAAGTCAATAATTTTAATTATTTGATATTAATAATTGTAAAATTAATACACTTTTAGCAAAAATGCTAATTAAAAAAATAAATTATCGGAGTGATTATGAGTAAACGTACATACCAGCCAAAGAAAAGAAAACACGTAAAAACACACGGATTCAGAGCAAGAATGGCTACCAAAAATGGTAGAAAAGTTTTAAAAGCTCGTAGAGCAAAAGGTAGAAAACAATTAACTGTTTCTGATAAATAATAAATTCTAATGAAAAAACGCTACATGCTGCGTAAGAATTGAGAATTCCAAAAAATAATTGATAGTAAAAAGCAAATTTCAAACAAATATATGGTTATTTACTATGCAAAAAGTGATGAATTCAGAGTTGGTATTAGCATACCCAAAAAATTCGCAAATGCAGTTCAGAGAAACTATAATAAAAGGGTTATCAAAGCAATATTGGGCCAATATCCTTACTATAGTGAAATTAAAAAGACATTAGTAATAATAAGCCGGAAAGAGTTTTTGAAACTCGACTTTCAAACAAGAAAAAATGAGTTAATAAAATTACTAGAAAGGATAAGAAATGGCACAGTCAAATAAAAGATCAAAAAATTATGATTTTTTTACTCAAAAGCCAAATCAAAATCCTCAAAAAGAACGTAAAACAATATTTCGTAGAGTATTGTTCGTTCTTAAAATTTTTCTATATATTTTTTTAGCAGGAATTACATTAACAGGCTGTGTTCAGTCATTTGTTATAAGCACAACTACCCAATCAGGGCAAGGTGTGGAATTCTATGGAAGTACAAGTAATATTACTCCGCATACAAATGTTTTCGTTACTAATGATCCAGAAAATTCTACACCAACAGTAACTAATTCAAATAACCAAAATGTTATAAATAACGATACAGCCCTAATAGTAAGTAAAGCTAGAATCAATATTGCACAGCAAGATGAAAATATTATTAGAGCTTTAGCTGATCAAAATGCACTTAACGGTGGACAATTTGGTCAATTAGGAGTTAAAACTTCAGCTGTTGAATTGTCATACAATCAAAATGTTAATTTTAATACTGTCAATTTGAACTTTTACATGAACCAAAATGGCGAATTTATTGCAAACCAAGTTACAGATGTTAAAAACAACCCTTCTGCAATCTTTTATCGAGAATTAGCAAACGGAAATAAACAATATTTATTTTTCAATAGTAATTTCACTTCTTACCAAAGACTTTATGAAACATATTCTGACATTTATGCTTTTAGTACAATAGCTAATTCATTTGTTCCTAATTCTCTAACTCTTAGATTAAATGATGCTAATAATTATGTTTTAGTTAAACCATATTTACTAAGAGCACAGTTAGATATGAATAATGCTTCAATTGTTGAACAATATAATCGTGATGTTGTAGAAACAGTTTATAGATTCTTATTAACTAAGAATTCATTACAAAATATAACTACAATTACTGGACAAAATCAAACTGTTGCTGAGTTAATTGAACAAATTAGCAATAACAATAATTACACAACAAGTTTATCTAATTCAAATATTATTGAATCACAAATTGAACTTAGTGCTTCGCAAGCAGCTGCTTTAAAAACATTAACTTCAATGAACAACATATTAAGAGATGCAGCTTATTCTGTTTCACTTTCTAATGCAACAAATTCTTCAATAGGAAGTGTTACTTCAGTAGCTGGTTTAAGTAATTTTGATTCATTTGGTAATTATGGTTATTCTACAGCTGTGCAAGATCCAATTGTTACTTGAGAAGAAGCATGAAAATTTGGACCATTTTATGCATTAGTTATTTTCCCGGTTGCTAAATTAACTTCAGCAATTGCTACACCACTTGGTGCAAGCGGTTGAGGTATTATATTAGCGATTATAATTGTTGTTTTATTAACAAGATTATTAGTGTTTCTATTTACATTTAGAGCCGTATTTAGTCAGCAACGTATGCAAGATATGAATAGTAGAAAAGCAAAAATTGAAGCTAAGTACGCACAATATGATAAAAGCAATAAAACAATGAGTGCTAGAAAAAATCGTGAGATTCAAGAAATGTATAAAAAGGCCGGTATAAGCACGTCCGACACATTTATTTCAATACTTTATACTACTCCGATTTTCCTAGCGGTTTGAAGAGTTATTCAGTCAATTCCATTAATGAAATCAAATGAAATTTTAGGAATTAACTTTGCTACTACATCATACCAAGCGATTTTAAATGATCAGCAATGACAATATCTTGGAATAATGATTGTTGCTGCAGCATTCCAAATTGCCAGTCAAATATTACCAAGATTGTTAGCAAGGCGAAGGCTAAAAGAAAGAACGAATGCTTTTGAACAGCAATCACTTAAAAAATCAAACAAAATGCAAAACATTATGATGATTATTTTTGTGATTGTAACATTGATTCTACAAGCCGGAGTCCAAATTTACTGAATAATCGGAGCTATTTGAACAATTGGACAAACATTATTTGTTCATTACATTCAAAGAACTAAGCTTTATAGAGAACGAATAATTACGTATCTAAATCGACCTAGATTTATTCGCTGAAAAGTCTAAATTAAACTGGTGCATGCCAGTTTTTTTAATAACTTAAACTAAATTTTAATCTGGCAAGTTTTGACACTTAAATAGAGCTTTATAAGGTTAAAATAATATAGAGGTGAAAAATGGCTAAAATTAATGTTAATAGTGAAATTGGTACTCTTAGAGAGGTTTTAGTACATACACCAGGTGATGAATTAAAATTCGTTAGCCCAAATAGATTAAATGATTTGCTTCTTTCAGCAATAATAGAACCTAATCGAGCAATTATTGAACATAAAAAATTCATTAAAATTTTAGAAGACAACGGTGTAAAAGTTATTCAACTAGTTGATTTAATTGTTGAAACATTTTTGTCAGTAAATCAAGAAAAACAAGAAGAATTTATTTGAAATTTCATCAAAAATGCTAGACCAGCTTTAGATCAAGAATATTCAAATAATGTTTTTAATTTCCTTAAATCACTAAAACCAAAACAAATGGTTCAAAAAATGATTGCAGGAATTACAAATGCCGAAATGGGATATAAATCAAAAACAACTTTACTTATTGACCCTTTACCAAATATGTATTTTACTCGTGATCCCTTTGCATCAATTGGAAATGGAGTGTCTCTAAACAGTATGAAATATCCTGTAAGAAAAAGAGAAGAAATGTTCGCTCATTTTATTTTTGATAATAATAAGAAATATAAAAATACACCTAAATATTTTGATGAAGCTATTTCAAATGGTCATATTGAAGGCGGAGATATTTTTATCTATAATTCCAAAACATTAGTTATAGGTAATAGTGAAAGAACTGACCGCGAAGCTATTTTAGATATTGCTAAAAATATTAAAAAAAATGGGATGACCCAATTTGAAAAAATTGTTGTAATTAACGTTCCTCCTTTACCAAATTTAATGCATCTAGACACATGATTAACCATGTTAGATCATGATAAATTTTTATATTCACCGAATATGATGAAGGTGTTAAAAATTTGAGAAATTAATTTAAAAGAAAATGATTTGAAATTAATTGTTAAAGAAAAAACACTTGAAAAAACACTCGAGGACATTATTGGTAAAACACCTATTTTAATTCCAGTTGCTGGCAAAAATGCAACGCAAATAGATATTGATGTTGAAACACATTTTGATGCCACAAACTATTTAGTAATTAGGCCCGGTGTTGTAATTGGATATGATCGAAATATTAAAACTGAAGCTGCTTTAAAAGAAGCTGGAATTACTGTATTAAGTTTTGATGGTAATCAGCTATCTCTTGGAATGGGTTCGGCTCGTTGTATGTCAATGCCCTTAGTTAGAGACGATATTTAGTTTGTTTTTTAAATTTATTCTTCACACTTAGATAAATTTTAAAAACAATTTTGAAATCACTAGAAAAAATCCTAAATTCACTAAAATATAAATAGGTAAAAAAATGAATAAAAATAACCCCGTAATGCTTTTTGGAATGCCAGGGTCTAAAAAGCTATCTGAACAAATTTCAGAACAACTAAATATTAAATTAACTGGAATAAAATACACTGAATTTGCCGATGGCGAATTAATGTTAAGCAGCGAAGAATCTGTAAGAAATCGAGACATTTTCATTATCACTTCAACTTCATTAATGGTTAATAAAAGAATTATGGAACTATTAATTTTTGTTGATTCATTAAAAAGAGCATCTGCAAATTCAATCAATGTTATTTTTTCATATTACGGATATGCACGTCAAGATCGTAAAGCAAAAGGAAGACAACCTATCGTTGCTAAATTAGTAGCTAATTTATTAGAAACTGCAGGAGTAACTAAAGCAATTGTTGTTGATTTACATAATCCAAGTATTCAAGGTTTTTTTAATATTCCTGTTGATGATTTAAGAGGACAATTTGTACTTGCTTCTGAACTTGTTAGAAGAAGAGAAAAATTCAATATTGTTTCTCCAGACTATGGTGGTACAGTTAGAGCAAGAATTTTGGCTGAATTAATTTCTAATGATATAAAAATAGCTATAGTTGATAAAAGAAGAGTAGGCGTAAATAAAACGGAAACGCTTGGTTTAATCGGATCTGTAAGTGGTAAAAATGTTGTTTTAGTCGATGATATTATCGACACGGGTGGAACGATAATTAAAGCCGCTGAAATGGTTAAAGCAAAAGGTGCTAAAAAAGTAATTATTGCAGCTACTCACGGAATTTTCACTCGAGGATTTGAAATTTTTGAAAATTGTGCAGCAATTGATGAAGTTATTGTAACTGATTCAATTGAACAACCTTACGAATTAAGTAAATATCCAAAACTAACAGTAGTTTCATTATCAACGTTTGTTTCTCAAGTAATTAAAGCACAAATGGATAACTCAAGTATTTCATCAATTTATGAAGCTATAAGAGGCGCAGTTAAAAGTGAAGTTTAAAAACATTGTTAGCCAAATGATTAGTTTAGACCAGTTCAAAATTATGGAAGCATATTTTGAACTAGTCGAAGCTGAAAATGCTAAATATAATCTAACTGGTTTTCAAGGTGATGCTTTATGAGAAAATGCAATTTATCAATCTATAGTTGGATTAGATAAGTTAGTTAAAGATGATTCTACATTAGCTGATATCGGTGCAGGCGCAGGTTTTCCATCAATACCGCTTTTAATTATCAAACCAAAATTAAAATTAACCATTTTTGAACCTATGAAAAAAAGGGTTAATTTTTTGAATTTGGTAAAAGAAAAATTAAACTTAGATTTTCAAATAAATGCCCAAAGAATTGAATTAATTAATTTAAATGAAAATCAAAGATTTGATTTTGTTACAGCTAGAGCTGTCATGCCTTTAAAACAATTAATTGAAGCTACAATTCAAATTGCTAAAATATCTGGCGAATATATTTTTTTCAAAGGTTTAAATTTAGATCAAGAAATTGAAGAAGCAAAAAATTCGATTAAATTATTTGAAATCAATCCAGAAATTAAAAAAATAAATAGTGAATCTGAAATGGCAATTACATTATTTTCATATTCAAAAAATAAACAAGTTTCTAATAAATATCCGCGTGAGTGATCAAAAATAAAAAATTCACCATTGTAAGTAAAATAGAGTACTTAAAGATAAACTCAAAAATACATTATAATTTACCTTATGAACGAATTACATGAAAAAGAAACAATTGTTAGTGGTATTACAGCTACTGGAAATTTAACATTAGGAAACTATTTAGGTGCTATAAAAAATTTTATTAAATTCCAAGAAACGAGCAACATGTATATTTTTGTTGCCGATCTTCATGCACTTACAAATGATATATTGCCTGCAACATTAAGACAAAATATTAAAAACATAGTTGCCTTATATTTAGCATGTGATTTAGATCCAGAAAAAGTGGTTATTTTCAAGCAAAGTGATGTGATGCAACATTCAATGATGCAATGACTTTTATTAAATCAAACTACAATTGGCGAACTAAGTAGAATGACTCAATTTAAAGATAAAAGCGCTTCAGTTAAAGTTGCTAATGGAACGAGTATGATTCCTTCAGGATTATTAACTTATCCAACGCTAATGGCAGCAGATATTTTACTTTACAACCCAGATAAAGTTCCTGTGGGAATCGATCAAAAGCAACACATTGAATTAACTAGAAATATTGCTGAAAGAATCAATAATAAATTTAAAACAAAATTTAAATTGCCAGAAATTGCATTAGTAAAAGAAGGACAAAAAATAATGTCTTTGTTAGACCCTAATAAAAAAATGTCTAAGTCAGCACAAAATGCCAAAGAAACTATATACCTTTTGGATGAACCAAAAGTAGCTTATAAAAAAATAATTTCTGCTTTAACAGACGGAGAAAATAAAATATATTTTTCTAAAACAAAACCCGGCATTTCAAATTTATTAACAGTTAATTCAGCCCTATCAAATCGCTCAATTAAAGATCTAGAAAAAATTTATGAAAATGTAGATTACGGTACTTTCAAAAAAGAAACAGCTCAATTAGTAAGCGATTTTTTAGAGCAACTTCAAAATAAATATAAAGAGAAAATTAAATTAGTAGATTCAGTATTGGCAGAAGGTGCCAAAAAGGCATCAATAAAAGCTGATTATTGACTAAAACATTTAATGAAAAAAATAGGATTACAATAATGGATAAAGAATTAAATTACAATTTTAAACTTAATAAGGAATTAAATCATACTGCATCGCACATTTTAGCTACAGCAGTTCTTAAATTATTTCCAGATACAAAATTAGGTTTTGGTCCAACAACTGATGAAGGATTTTATTACGATTTTGAATTTAGTAAGCCAATTACAGATTCTGACTTACTTAAAATTGAAAAACAAATGAAAAAAATTGCTGCTCAAAATTTAAAGATGCAGCAAGTTTCAATTAATGAATATTCATTTACAAATCAAGATTATAAAAAAGAGCTTTATGATCAATATAAATCAGAAGGTAGAAATATAACTTTTTACTCACTAAAAGATTCTAAAGATGAAAATGTCTTTGTTGATTTATGTGCTGGCGGTCACATTGATGAAACTAAAAATATTAAGCACATTAAATTATTGTCTTTAGCTGGGGCATATTGAAGAGGTAACAGCGACAATATTCAACTTACAAGAATTTACGGAACTGCATGAGATAGCGAACAAGAACTTGAAAATTATTTAGCAATTGTTCAAGATAGAAAAGAAAGAGATCACCGTAAAATTGGTAAACAATTAAATATATTTGCATTCAATCCAATGGCTGGTCAGGGCTTTCCGATTTGACTTCCAAATGGGATGATGATAAAAAATAGTATTCAACAACTAGTTTTAAAATTAGATCGCAAATACGGTTTTACAGAAGTATATACTCCACCATTTGGTGAAGAGTCTTTATATAAAACTTCAGGACACTTGGCTCATTATCGTGATGATATGTTTAACCCAATTGTGGTAGAAAATGAAAAATTAATTCCTAGACCAATGACATGTCCGCATCACATTTTAATTTACAAAATGGCTAAGCGTTCATATCGTGATTTGCCGATGCGTTTGAGTGAACAATCAAGATTATATCGTTATGAAAAATCAGGCGCTTTGACTGGATTGGAACGTGTTAGAGCAATGGAATTAACTGAAGGACATATTTTTATTGCTCAAGATCAAATTCGAAGTGAAATACTTCATGAATTGAAATTTATTAATGAGATCTTAAATATTTTTAAAATTAAAATCGATTATATTTCTTTATCGTTACGAGGTGATGATAAAGAAAAGTATCACAACGATGACAACATGTGACAAAGAGCCGAAAAAGCTCTTAAAGATGTTTTGGATGAACAAGGTATTAAATACAAAGTTAAATATGGAGAAGCAGCATTTTATGGGCCTAAAATTGACTTCCAAGTTAAGACAGTTTTAAATCATGAAATAACAATGTCAACTCTTCAATTAGACTTCTTATTACCAATCAGATTTGATATGCAATATGTGTCAAGTAATGGAGAATATGAACAGCCAATTTTAATTCATAGAGGTCTTATCGGAACATATGAAAGATTTATTTCAATATTATTGGAGCAAACTAAAGGAAATCTTCCATTCTGAATTTCTCCTTTACAAGCTGTTGTAATACCATTAGGAGATAAACAATTTGATTATGCAAAAAAAGTTTATGATAAATTATTTGAATTAGGAATTAATGTCAAATTAGATTCTAGACCTGAAAGTGTTGCTAAGAAAATTAGAGAAGCACAAATGAATAAAGCTAAATATCAAATTGTAATTGGTGATGACGAAATTGAAAAAAACATTATTTCTATCCGAGAATATGGACAACAAAAAACAACCGAAATCACTGTTGATGAATTGATTAAAATATTTGAAAGTAAGGTAAAAAAATATGAGTAACAAATCTAAAAAATCATTTACTCAATTTCTTAAAAAATCATCATCGATAATTGGTTTTTTGTATGAAATTATTTTTTTAGCTATTCCTGGTGTTTTATTATTGATTCTTTCGACTTCAAACGGAAGTTTTGGTCCGAATTTTAGAGCTATAAATTCAGGAATATTTGTGGGTATAGGATTATTAGTTATTGCAATTAAAATATTGTTAACTAGATATAGAATTTTCCAATTGTGAACATTACCTACCACAATTGGATTGTGATTAATTCTTTTAGTTGTAATAGCAACAATTGGTTATCAAGAATATGTTTTATATTTAGGCTTAGCGGGAGCTTTTGCCGCAAGTTTACTATTTTTTTACATAATTTCAAAATTCCAAGACAAAATTAAATCAGTTTTATTAACCAAAAAAATCATGCAAACATCTGATGAAGATGAATCAAAAGAAGATGAAATTTTTAGTCAAAGTACTAAAGAATAATCGAAATTAATTTGAAAACAAAAAGAGCAATTAAACTGTTTTATGTTCAAATTAACTTTTTTAAAAATACAAACGTTGTAGCAACAATAAATTAAATGCAAAAATTTTAGCATTTTTTTCATTTAGAGTAAAATCTTGAAATGTTTAAAATCAAAATATTTGCTCTGGGAACAGCAGCTATTGCAACATTAGCAACACCGGTGCTTTTATCTGTTAAAAGTACCGAAGAAATGAACGTTGAAGAAATTAACAAGTTATTAGAATATAAGTCTCCGTTGACGGAAAATGAATACATTAATGTATCAAAATTAGCTCAAAATTCTAAAGAAATATTAAATTGAGTAAAGAATGTTGATTTCAACACTCAATCATTCAAATTTATAAAAAATTCATTGTTTAATTTAAATATCGATTTAGAATTAAAAAAATTCATGAATAAAAACTTAGATGAAAAATATCATACATTAGTTTTAAACTTTTCATCCGAAAGTAACCCCAAATCACAAAAACAACTACAAGAAATTGAAATTAACAAAGCTTTTGCAGAAGTATTCAATAGGTATATTACAAATAAAAATGGAGATTTAGTTAAATACAACGGAAGGCACATTTTATTAAGTGGAGACTCATATAACGATTGAGATATACATGATTATTTTTTTGCTGATGATGAATCTTGATTTAGAAAAAGTAATGAAGATGTTTATAGAGATATAGAAATTGCTTTTTATCCCGATTTAATCGCAAAATTACAAAATTACAAAAAATCAGTTGAAAATTTCGATAATCTAATTAGTAAGCACAGATTAGATAATTTATTTATTGAAAAATCAAAAATCAATATCGGTAGTTTCGAATGAACAAAAATAAAAACAGCATATCCAGAAATATCAAAGGCTTACTATGAATCAGAGAAACATAGATTAGAGTTTGAAGAGTTGAGTAATAAATCTGGAATTCAATATGATGATTTAAAGAGGTTTATGAAAATTGCTGATGAGGAAATGAATAAATTTGCAAACAGCTTAAATACTGCTATTCTTACTAGATCAATCATTACAAGCATTGGCAGCAAAATTACTAAACTAATTCCCTTGCCCCTAGTGCAAGCTGTGAGTAAAACACTAGATATTACTTCTCAATTTTTAAAATTACTTTACAACATGCTTAATATTAAGACAGGTAACGGTTATACAGTTGTTGAAAATATGCATGACCATGGTCTTAATGATTTTAGATTTCAATGAAAATATAATATTGAAAACATGGTTTTAATTCAAAAAAATTGAAGTGAGAATTTTAGATATGGAATACAGTGAAAAGTTTCTGATGGTTGATTTACATTGCCGAGGTTATTTATAAGAGCTCAAAAACATGGTGAAGAAGATACAGAATTTTTTGGATTCAATTGAGGAAATAAGGTTCAAGCTAGAAAAAAATGATAAAAATTTTATTTCCTAAAAAAACACATAAATTAAAATTATTTTTAGGTCTATCTATATCATCACCATTGTTAGTAGGATTAATTTCTTGCGGTGTTTTTACAACAAGTGAACAAGCCAAACGTGAGGGAGCTAAATGAGCAGCGGAACAGAATTTTTCATCAATGTTTAGTACTTTTAAATCGCGTATACTTTTTTCAACTGAATTTGATTATGTTGAAGAAGCTCATTCGGCAGATTCGGCAGAAGTACGCATTGTTGTTCAATTCAAAAATTGAAGTACTTATAGAGAGAAGGCTATAAAAGCAGTTGAAGATTTTAAGCAATTTTTATTAGAAAGCAGTGAAAATATTCACGTAACAGATAAATTTGCACAAGCATTAAATGATTTGTTATCACATTTTGATGGTCAAAAAGAAGCTCCATTAGATACTAGAAATTTTTTAGATAAAAATAGTTCACTAATAACAATATTAAATGACCAAATTGTTAGTTATTCGTAAATCATTACAAAATAATTATTTTTGAAATTTATTTTAATTAAAAACAGCATGCACAACAAAATACCATGCTGTTTTTAATTAAAACGATATATATTTTCTATTAACCTTTATTTATAAGGGATTGTTTGCTAAAATGATTTATATGATTTACAAAAACATTTTAGTGGTGTTAAAAAATTTGTCGTTTATCGCAAATATAACAATTAATAATCAAATAATATCTAATATTACAATTGTAGAGGACGAGTGAAATGGTAAATATATTTTAATGCCACCTTTTATTGACAGTCACACTCATGGTGGTTATGGTGTTGATTTTTCTCAAAAAATTGATTTCGATTCATTAAATAATTATTTTAAAAAATTGAAAGATGAAGGTGTTGGGCACATAATTCCTTCATTTGCCGCAACAGATTTGGAGTTAATTAAGAATAACATTGAATTTATTGACAAACACTTTTCGAGATATGTTTTGGGTTATCATATTGAAGGACTACTCATTTCTAAAGAAAAATTAGGAGCTCATAATTCAAATTATTTAACTACTGCAACACAAAAAACAATCGATGAAATCAATAAAATTAAAACTTCAAAAAAAATAATATTTACCATTGATCCATCAAATAATGAAAATATGAATTTTATTAAACATTACAATAATCAATTTATTTTTTCAATAGGACATAGTAATGCTAGTCAATTGCAAACAACACAAGCTATAAAAAATGGTGCAAAAAAAGTAACCCATTTATTCAATGCTATGTCTGGTTTTTCTCACTCAAAAAATGCCGGAATAGTTAATGAAGTTTTAATTAATTTTAAAGAAAATATAGATGAATTTAATATTGAAATTATTGCAGATGGAATACATGTAATTGATGATGTTTTAACATTTGCATTTGAGAATATAAATATTAATAATATTGTTGTTGTTTCTGATTCATTAGCTGTTAAAGGTCTAAAAGATGGATATTATAAATTGGGAAAAATAGACATTGAAAAAGTTGGTGATGTAGCTTATATAAAAGATACAAAAACACTAGCTGGATCAGCATTAACATATAATAAAATAATTGATCATTTATTTAAATTGAATAAATTATCATTTGAAGATATTGTTAAAATTTCATCAGGAAACATCTGAAAATTATTTCCTAATATTTCTACTGAATCAGAAATTGAAAGATTAAAAAAAGCTTTCATCATAGTTGATAAAAACTTTAATATTATTCATTAACAAATACTATTTCATAATCACTGTTAATTAATTTAAAATCAATTTTAGATGCAGATTCTTGTGTTAAAAGGAATACTGCATTTTTATGTTTTTTCATAAAAGAGGCAGGGTAATTAGGACTAATTGCCCCATTTAAAATTCTGGACATAATTTCAGCTTTTGCAACTCCTATAGCCGCAATTAAAACCATGTGTGTGTTTTCAAGAAGTGTTTTTGGACCAACTGTTAAAGCTTGTTTTGGGATTTCTTCATAAGTTGCAAAACTTTTATTTTGAAGTAACTGATCTAATGTTTCTTTACTTAAATCAACTAATCTTGTAATTGCATTTTCATCAGTAGGCGGCTCATTATAACCGATATGTCCATTGTTTCCAACACCAGCTAATTGAATATCAATTTTATATTCTTGTATTTTCTTTTCAAAGCGAATTACCTCTTTTAAATAGTTTTTTGTTTGTGAATCCAAAATATTTACATTAGCCTTTTTAACATTTATTTTGTTGAATAAATTTAAGTGCATTTGTTGATAAAAAGATTGTTCATTTTTTTTACTTATACCTAGAAATTCATCTAAATTAAATGTAGTAACTTTAGATCAATCTGTACCATTTTCTTGATGATCCTTTATTAAATATTCATATGTTTTTAAAAAAGTTCCGCCAGTTGCAAATCCAATTACTGATTTTGGATTTTTCTTAATTTTATTTACTAATAAGTTACTAATAAATTTACTTAGTAAGTCTGTGTTTTTAAATACAACAATTTTCATATTTTCCTACTTTGCTCTTCATGTTTTTAAAAATGCTTCGTAAAAATCAGAATTAACTATATCAGTTCTTGTTTCTAAGGTTTTTACAATAGTATCCGAAATAAAGAATTGGCCAATTTTGCTTGATAAGGGATTAATTCTAACAACTTGTTCAACAACATTGAAATTTATTACATTAAATCATTCATTGCTTTTTTCAGAAAAGGATTTATTTTCAGTGATTAATATAGTTTTAATTTCTGAAGCAAGAAGTAAATTGATCAAAGATCTTATATCTTTACTTGAAACTGATTTTGAAAAAATTATTGCAACATAATTTTTTATTCGTCTCTTTTTAAGATATAAAGCAACATCATGAACGCTATTCGAATGGTGTGATTGATAACTTAAGGTATTTAAATTATTTGATAAATCTTGTGCTGCTAAATATGATGTACCAACACCAAACGTAATTACAAATTGTGACATACTAATTCATTTAGCAGCTAGTGCAATTTTATTCATATTTGTTTCGTTAAATGTTTGATCTAAAGTATAGTGATAATAATCTCTTACAAAACCTTTTATTCTTGAATGTTCACTTAGATTTTTACTCTCGTATTTTTCCTTTGATGAAAAATATCATTTAGCTACATGAAATTTGAATTGTGAAATTTCTTCAAAACCAAGTTTTTTAACTAATTTTGATAAGCTGCTATTTGAAATATTTTCATATTGTGCAAATTCTTTTGCTGAGTTTTCTAAAAATAAAACAGGGTTAGTTTCTATCAACTCGATTATATTTTTCTCTTTTGCAGAGAGTTTTTTGTCATTTTTTATAAAAAGTTCCATTAATTTTCCGTTCGTAAAAAAATTATAAGTCTTTTTTTGAAAAAAATTTTCCAAAACGTAATTTATACTTTACAAACCATTACGTAGCAAGATAATAATCAAGGAGGACATATGTCAAAGAATTTAAAATTAAAATATAACGGGATTTATCCTGCTCTAGTAACGCCATTTGATAAAGATGGCAAAGTTAACCATGAAAAATTGGAAAAAGTGGTCGAATACTTAATTAGTGTACAGAAAGTTGATGGACTATATGTAACTGGTTCAACCGGTGAATTTTTATTAATGTCTGCACAAGAAAGAATAAAAATATTTGAAACAGTTGCTAAAGTTACTAAAAAGAGAATTAAATTAATTGCACAAGTTGGTGTCTTAAACGTTGATGAAGCAATCGAAATGGCTAAAGCAGCTAAGAAATATGAATTTGATGCAATTAGTGCAATTACGCCATATTATTACTCTTTTAGTTTCGATGAAGTTAAAGAATATTATTCAAAAATATCTTCAGCAGCAAAATTGGATATGTTTATTTATTACTTACCACAATTAGCTGGCGGAAAAATGAGTGTTGATCAATTTGGTGAATTACTTAAAATTGATCATGTTGTCGGTGCCAAATATGGAGCAATGGACATTTACTTTTTTGAACGATTAATAAGAAAAAATAAAGAAAAAATATTTTTCTATGCCTGAGATGAAGCTTTAAGTTTAGGTATTTTACTTGGTGCAGATGGAGCAATTGGTTCAACTTATACTCTTAATGCTAAAAAAGCAAAACAGATTTTTGATAAAGTCAAATCAGGAAACATCGATGGTTTAAAGGAAATGGTTCATGAATACAATGATTTTGTTGATTTTGTAGTTAAAAATGGATTAATGCAAACATTAAAAGCTACTTTAACTTACTTAGGTGTTGATGCTGGTTATTCAAAATTACCATTTAATAATCGTGCCGAAAGTGAAATGAAAAAAGTAGCTAAAGAAATAAAGGAAAAATATTTAAATTAAATGATTTACGACAAAATTTCAAATATTTCTAAATACAAAGGTTTAAATGCAAATTTAGATGCAACAATTAAATATATTGAAAAAAATGACATTTTCAATATTACTGAACCTGAAGTAATTATTTCTAGCGGAGCAAAACTATTAAATATGGAAGTGACTCCTTACAAAGAAAAAGATGCTTGATTCGAAAGACACGGAATCATGGCTGATTTACATGTGATTTTAGAAGATGAAAAACTACACTTTGAATATCATGATGATTTAGATGAAAAAATCATTAAAGAATGAGATTCAAAACAAGATGTAGAATTATTTACTGCTAAAAATCATAGAGTTACTTTTAATGCTAAAAAAGGTGAGTTTTTACTATTTTGACCTGGAGAAGCACATGCTCCAAAAATAAGCGATACAAAATCAAAAATGAAAAAAATAGTCATAAAAATTAAAATTAATTAGGAGAAATTATGCAAGCACTTGATTGAGTAGTGTTAGTTCTCTACTTGACAATTGTACTAGGTATTTCAGTTATAGTTTTCCTAAAACAAAAAAAACGAAAAATGACAAACGATTCGAAAGAATTTTTTGAAGGAAGTAGCAAAATTAATCCGATATTTATCGGACTAAGTGCATGAAGCACAATTTTGTCTTCGCTATTTTTTGTGTCCGTAATTGGTTTTGTTTTTCTAAACGACTGATCCCTAGCCGGAACAAATATTGCACTGATTGGTATAACACCATTCATTACAATGATGGTTATACCATTTTATAGAAGATTTAAAGAATCAACAGCTTATTCATATTTACAAGTAAGATTTAACTATTCTTTAAGAGTCTTTTCATCAATTTCATTTATCATTTTCATGATTTTTAGAATTGCTATTGTTATTTATGTACCAACTTTAGCTTTATCAGCAATTTTAGATATAAATCCATACTTACTATTATTTTTAGTTTCATTTGTTGTAATTATTTCATCAGTAGTAGGTGGATTTAAGTCAGTTGTATATAACGATAGTTTACAAGCGATTGTTTTACTTGCAGGAATGGTAATGATGTTAGTTTTTGCTCTAGCAAATACTAACACAGCAGCTCCTACATATCAAGCAGCAACTGTTTTAAGTATTAAAACAATCACACCTGCAATTGCTGCACCTGGATTTTTCTTATTCTTTATTTACAACTTAGTTAATTCAGCTTATGCTTTTATGGCTTCTCAAGATGTTGTTCAAAGATACAAAGGAACAAAAACAGCTAATAATGTTAAAAGAGCATTATGAATTACAGCTGGTTTAGGTGTTGTTACTGTATTACTATTTTTTGGGACAGGTTCAGCAGTATTTTCATATTATTCATCACAAGGTTATGATGTAAAAAATGGCGGTCAATCTTTAGCTGCAATAGTTAGTGGTTTACCTGCATCAACATTTACTAATGTAGATATGTCAAGTAAAGAAGCAGTTGCTGCTGCAATTTCAGCTGCTGGCGTCACAAAAGATTATGCAATTTTAAGTGCCCAAAATAATTTGATGCCAGCATTTGTAGTTCAAGTATTACCTATGGGTATTGTTGGTTTAGTATTTGCATCAGTTTTTGCTGCAAGTCAATCAACAGTTTCATCAGGCTTGCAATCCATGGTCCAATCAATCATGGCCGATTATGTAACTAAAAAATGAAAACACTTAACTGATAAACAAGTAACATGAATTTCAAAATTCATGATAGTAGGTTTTGGAATCTGAGCATTTCTTTTATCAGTAGGAATACTGGCTTCAGGTGAAGGTAACTTTGTTGATTACATCACTGGTATAGTTGCTCTATTTAATGCTCCTACAATTGCAATTTTCTTCTTAGCAATATTTACAAAACGTACTAACTGAGTTGGAGCAATTATTGGCGGTATGGCTGGATTTTTTGGAGCGCTCCCTGTTTGGGTTTTATCTCAAAAATTTATGCCAGCTGCTTCAAAAATTTCATTCCACGGTGGTTATTTAACAATTGTTGTTTTTGTTGCCGTAATGTTAATTGCATATCTGATTTCACTCTTTACCTCTCAATTTAATAAAAAAGATAATGAACTAGTCAACTTAACATGGTGAACTAGAACAAATGATTTTATTAATTTAGTTAAATTAGAAAAATCAATGAATAAAATCGAAGCACAATTTAATTTGGCTAAATTTATTAAAAAAGATAAAGCTAAAGCTGATAAATTATCAATTGAACTATCAACAAAGCAAATAGATTATGACAAATTAGAAAGTATAGTTAATTTACAAACCTCAAGTTTATAATTTAAAAATGAACAAAACAAAGAAATATTTAGCTTTTGATATCGGCGGAACCAACATTAAAGCATCAATTATTAATTCTGATTTAAAAATACTCAAAGATTTCAAATTTAAAACTCAAAAAAATATCATTGACCAAGTTGATCAATTAATTGTTGAAGTTTTAAATTCAACAAAAGGAATTGATAAAGTCTTAGTTGCCACAACAGGAATTGTTGATTCAAAATCTAAAAAAGTTATTTATACTAATAAAAATTTTTACCATTATTTAAATTCAGATTTTAGTATTCTTGAAAATAAATACAAAATTGATTTAAGTGTTGAAAATGATGCAAATGCTGCAGCACTAGCTCACATTAGTGAAAAAGACAAAAATTTTGTTTTTGTTGCTTTTGGTACAGGTGTGGGCGGAGGTATTGTTAAAAACGGCCATCTAGAATACGGACTAAATAATACTGCAGGTGAATTTGGATATTACACAATGGATAATAAAAGAGTAGATAATTATTTATCGTATTCAAGTTTTAATAAAGAATTAGGTTATAGATTTAATATTAACTCTTACCAAAAAGACATTTACGAAAAAGAATATAACCACAATAATGAATTGAGAAATTTCCTGAATTCATATTTAAAAAGTGTAGCTGAATTATTATTTAATATTGCAGTTATTAACCCAGTCGAGAAAATATTTATTGGCGGTGGTTTTGCACATATTATTCCAGAAGCTAAGACTAAATTAATTCAAGAATATAACAATTTAATCAAAGACACACCAATAAAAACTAGCATACATTTTTCAAGATATGGAAATAATGCTGCGATGATTGGAATGGTAAAATATGAAAAAAAATAACCTAACAAAACAGTTTTATGTTTCTTGTCAGGCTCTTGTTGATGAACCTATGTTTGGTAAAAACGTGATGCTCAAAATGGCAACAGCTGCAATTCAAGGTGGAGCTCACGGAATAAGAACAAGTGGCTTAAATAATATTAATTCTATTAAAGAAAAATTTCCAGATATTAAACTAATTGGATTATTAAAAGTTAATTATCCAAATAGTGATGTTTATATCACACCAACTTTAAGAGAATTAAAATTATTAATTAATTCAAAAGCTGACTTAATTGCCCTTGATTTTACAAGTCGAAAAAGACCAAAACAAGCTCTTAAAGAATTAGTTGAATATTTTAATAAAAACAAAAGGAAAGACCAATTTTTATTGGCAGACATTGCATCAATTGAAGATATTGACCTTGCAATAAAATACGGAATTAAATACATTGCAACAACCTTAAGAGGTTATACAAAAGACACTGAAGGTAAATCGAATACAGAAAATGATTATTTCTTTTTAAAAGAAGTTATTCAAAAATGCAAACCAAATAATTGCATAGTAATTGCAGAAGGCGGATTTAATACTCCTACTGATGCTAAAAATGCACTTGATTTAGGTTCTGATATCGTTATAGTTGGTAGTGCAATAACAAGGCCACAATATATAACTAAGACATTTTACGATTCAATGTTTTCTAAATAAAAATCAAAGTCAGGCTCATTTAATGCCTGACTTTTTGATTAAACTTTTGTGATGTGTTGAATTAACTAAAAACAATAATCTAGAATTTTTCTGCTAATTCTTTAATTTTGTCTTGTCAATTTTTTAATTTAAATTCTGGACTTTGTTTGTAATTTTCGTGCATATCCATTTTAGACATCAATAGACCTGCTGTTTTATAACCAATAAATTCGATTTGTGCCATAACTGAATTAATGATATTTTCGTTAACTTCATCTGCACTTTCTCCGCCTTTTGATAAGATAACAAAAGCTTTTTTATCTTTATATCTACCAACAGCTTCATGAACATTTGTTTTTTCGTTTCTAACCATATTAAATGTTTTTCTTGCTACTGTTATTTTATTGATAAATGAACCAAATATAGGTGCAGCACTCCAATTAATTACAGGTGAAGCAAAAACAACTTTAGAATATTTATCTAATATTTCCATTCATTTTTCAGTAATTCCATCACTAAAATATGTTTCAAAATTTGATGAATTTAAAATATTGTGAAATTCAGGATATTTATTTAAATCCATTTCATCTACAGAATATTTAGGATTTTTTGCTATGAAATATTTTGCGAAATCTTTAGCTGCTTGTGTACTCACACTTGTTTTTTCACTAGAAGGACTTGTGAATATCAATAATAATTTTTCTTTAACCATATTTTCATTATACTCTTAGGTAAATAAAATAAAAAATATTTTTTATAGTAAAAATTCAAATAAAAATAGTTTTTTGCAAAAATGCACACTAAATTTACATTTTTAAAATATGCAATTTTCTTGCTTAATTAATACGTATTTTAGCCTCGTAATAAAAAATAAACAAATTTTAACAAATCAAAAAAATAACATATAATAAGTGTTGAAATTTACCGAAGGAGAAAAACATGGCAAAACTAAGTACTAAGTATATTATTAATGCCACACAAGTACGTGTTGCAATGTTTTTCAATTCTTTAAAAACAATTAAACAAGCGAAACTTTTTATAAAATAACAAACTAACTTTATCAAAACTTAAAATAAATTTAAAAAGATTAAGGTTAGCCACACCTTAATCTTTTTAAATTTATATTTACGGTAGATTTCATCGAAAGGAAAATATGAAAAAAAGAAAATTATTACTAGGCTTTGGAGCTCTTAGTGCAATTGTAACTAGTGCAGGAATTGCCATTAGTTGTGGTTCAGGAACTGATACTCCAGCACAATCTGATCAAACAAGACTTAACGCAGCAGTAACGGCTTTTAATAATGCTGCTAGTGTTAGTGCTAATGTTACTTCAAATGTAACAACTAAAGCTTCTGATACTACTACAATGACACTTGCGCAATTTACTAATAGATATCCTAATTTAGCTTCAGCAGTTACTTCAAGAGGAGCAACAATTTCTAATATTAGTGTTGTAAGTGATTCATTTGATGATGTAAAAGGTACTGTAGAGCTTTCAATTACTATTAAAGTAAATGAATTAAGTAAAACAGAAACTGTTACAGTATTAGGATTTGCTAAACAAGCATTAGCTGATGATGCTGCTAAAGCTGCTTACATTGCAAGATTACTTTCTAAAGCATCTGTAAGTCAAAGAACTGCTACAACTACTACTTTGTTAGAAGCAACTACATACACAACAATTTCTAATGAATTATTTAGCCAGAATTTCACTAATTTAAATGATTTAATTACTGCTTCAAAAGATTCAACTGATTCAGTAATTAATGGTACTTTAACAAGTGTTACTTTAGTTCCAAATTCAGCAAACAACGAAAGTGCATCTTTAAAAGTTACAGTAGATGTAACAGTTGGTGGAAGTAAAGCAACTTCTTCTGAAATTACTCTACTTGGTTTCTTAGCTTCTGATGAAGGAGTTGTAAGTGCAATTGAAGCTGCTTTAAAAGTAGTTTCAGCTAAAAAATCAAATACTTATTTTGTTCAAAAAACAGTTAAAGCTTCTGAAGCAACCGCTCCAAGTGTAGAACAATTTAAAAATCAATGACCAGCTTTTGCTAATAAAATTACTGAAAGAGAAGCAACAATTAATTCAGTTGCCATTAAAGCTAATTCAGCTAATGATACAGAAGGTAAATTAACTTTAGATGTAAATTATACTTACAAAACTGCTTCTAAAACAGTTAGTCTAGATGTTTTTGGATTCTCAAGTCCTATCGTAAATCCGGCAGTAACTATTCAACCTAAAACTGCAAGAACAATAACATTTCCTCTAAATGCGAAATATAATAGTGAACCATACGCTTTCGAATTTAGCGCAAGCTATGGTGGTAATTCCAATTCTGCTAATAGCAGAAGATTAAATGCTGATTTATTTAGAGTTAAAGCAACAGGACAGCCAATTTATGAGAAAAATTCTCTTGAATTATTAAGCCCAAGTCAGTCATATTACCAATTACTTTATGCTGACAGTGTTAGAATTACAAAAAATGATGGAACTGTAGTTACTTATAATAATGACAAACATGAAATTCAAGGTGTTGCAACAGGAAATGAAAGCTCTGTTTTTAAAAGCTCTAGTGACCCAGCTTCAATTAACAATCCACAATTTTTTAGTGATTTAACTGGTGCAACTAAATTACAAATATCTATTAAAAAAGGGTTTTACTGAACAGATTATAACGGGGCAAAAACTGATTATGAAGTTAATGCAGAAGACTATTTTTATTCATTTAACAGAACAAGAATGTTGGAAGGTTCTACTAGACATGAAAACGGTGGTAGTGCAGAATTAGATAAATTTATGATTGATAGCAAAAATGTTAAGACAAGATTTGCTACATCTGACCATTACCCTAATGGGTATTTATATGAAATTTTTTCAGTTGATGCTAAGAAATTTGCCAACAAAGAGCAATTTTTACAACAAGTTGACGGTACAACATACTTAACCTATGAATCATTTGATTCAAAAGGTGCTCAATTTGCTGATATGTTCGGAAAAGAGTTTATTGATAGTAATGAATGAGCTGCTGCACCGAGCGCATATTTAAAAGCTAAGCATGCTGAATTACATACAGCTTTGGGATATTCAGGTGCTGCACCAACAGGAATTGCATACGAAATGGGGATCTATAGCTATGGTTTAACATATAAAGATGTTTTATATGCAGGTCCATATTATGTATCTGAAGATAATGCAACTACAAAAGTTCAAGTTTTCAAAACAAATAACCAGTATGTTGATAAAGAATTCGTTAATTCACCAGGAAGTATAAATACAATTCAAGTAAATTTTGATGAATCAGAAGCATCAATATTCGAAACAAGATTATTCGAAGGATTCCGATCTGGTGACAACTCAAGTTTATCTTATTCACAATTAACAGACACAAGAAAAAACGATTCAATTATTACTTCTAATCTTTCTTATGTAAAAGAATTACAAAGTCAGAATCTACATATTAGAGGAAAAATTGTCACTGTTCCAAACAAAGATATAGATGGAAAATTCTATAATGATAACTTTACAAAATTAGTTTTTGGTTCAACAATTAGTGAAATTACTCAAGGTACTGCCAAAACCGGACAAGCTATGTTTGCAGGTTCTGGACTAGTTTTTAGATCTATTATTGAATCTGCAATAAATTGAGAAAGAATTAATAATATTTTTTTAGGTGTTGATCAAGCGCAAGCGTGACGTTCTGGATTAGCGCCAGATGGATTTATTGGTGGTAGTGATCAAAGTACAAGTACAAAAAAAACTGTTAAAGATTATTCAGATATTGTAAATGGTACTTTTGTTTTAAATACAAACGGTGAAATCGTGGCTACTTCAGTACCAAGTGAAAATAAAACAAAAGCTACTGTTGCTGTAAGTGGAGATATAAGTGTTCAGTCTGTTGATTATGAACAAGCAAAGAAATCAATGAAAGAGTTATTAGATAAAGCAGGAATAGCAAACGGTCAAAAAGTAACTTGAAAAATGTACCACAATACTACTTCTGCAGTTTCTGAAAAACTTCAACTTGCTTATGATGCGATAATTAAATTGATTAAATCTCTTGATGACAGATTGGATGTAAGTTTTGAAATTAGTTCTCAACCAGCTGATTTTTACAAATATTTTACTGAAGGTAAAGGAACAACTCAGTTTGCTGGTTGAGGATACGATTACAATGGATTAGGTAGCGGAATTGATGGTTTATTATGGACAAAAAACACACATTCATTAGCCGCACTTAGTTTATATTCTAATGATGAAACAAATGAATTTCAAAATTCATTCCCAGAGTTTACAAAAATGGCCAAAGAACTAAAAAGAGCTGTTGCTTCAAAAGAATTTAAAATTGGTACTCACACTTTAGAAGCTGACGGTACATATAAGCCAAAAGACCCAACTTTATTAGCTAAATTACAAGATGCTTCAAAATGAGTTGAATTAACTAATTCTGAAGCAGAGTACCCTGCAACTTTGTTTGATGGTTATTCACAAAAAGCTGACGGTACATGAGAAAAAATTGATTCTTCTGCACAAACCGCTACATTTCACTTAAATTATCAAAGAAAAAATACTAATGAATCTTTAGTGAAATTAGGTCAAGAAATAACTACACTACTTGGGGGCTACATTGTTTCTGTAAGCGGAAGATTTAGATATGCTAACATTGATAAACCAACAGCTACAGTTATAAATACATATTATGAATTTCCGATGAGCCCTGCCGGATTGAGAGATGTAGTTGATATTAGAAAAAACTAAGTTATAATATTCAAATTAAAAAAATCTATTTCTAAATTAAAAATGTGACATAGATTTTTTTGGTGTGATAAATATAATTATGTAAAGGAGAAGCAATGACATCGTATATTTTAAAAAGATTAGGATTAGCAATTTTATCTTTATTTCTACTTACATTTTTAACATATATTATAGTAGCTATATTTGCTCCAAACCCACTCCAAACTGAGTTGCAAGGTGCTCCAACAGCAGAGCAAATTGAGCAAATTAATATAAGAATAAGAGAACTAGGACTTTTGGATAATCCTATTTCAAGATACTTTAGGTGATTTGGCAATATTTTTAATGGAGATGTTGGACAAATTTACTCAAGCAATACAAATACAGCTATTGCCTTATCTATCCCGGAAGAATTCTTTAATAGAATTCCATATACATTAAGATTCGTTTTACCAAGCTTTATTATTAGTACAATTGCAGGTGTTCTATTAGGTTTATTAGCAGCTTATAACCGAGGAAAATGGTTGGATCATGGAACACAAATATTTACTAGATTGTTCGTGTCATTACCAAGTTTTGTTATAGCTCCGTTTTTCTTTATTTTATATGCCAGAGTATTTAATTGATTCGAAAATTTTCAAACCCTTTTATCAAATGGTCAGCTTGACAATATTTTTTCTGATGCTTCATTTAAAATTTATTTCTTTCCGGTAATTATCGTTACATTAATAAGTATGGCAGGTTATGCATCAGTAGTTAGAAATAACACTGTAGATATTTTAAAATCTAATTATGTTTTAATTGCAAGATCAAAAGGATTGAATGAATTTGAAGTATTTTTCAAATATGTTTTGAGAAATTCCGGAATCCCATTAATTAGTGTTATTCTGCCTTCATTTACTGTTTTACTTGGTGGTTCATTCGTTATCGAAAGTTTATTTGGTATTACAGGTTCGAGTCAAATTATTATTAGCTACTTCAGAATCGGTGAAATAAATGTAATTATGTTTAATAGTATTTTCTATGGTTCAATTTCTATTGTAATGGCAATTATTTTGGATTTAGCATTTGTTATTGTTGACCCAAGAATTAGAATTGCAAAGAGTTCTGAAATCAATACACTGAAAAAATTATCACTTAAAATTAAGCGTCAAAATTTCTTGATTGAAAACACTTTAGAAAAACCTAATAATCATAAAAATAAATATGTTGCATCAATAAATAATTGATATACATATTATTCTAGAAAGTTAATAAAAAATAAAGGAGGTAAAAATAATGGATAAAAATGAATTCAATAAGGCGTATAATCTTGGAAATTTAGATAAAGATTTATTTAAGAAAATAGATGCCGAAAAAGTTGCCATCAGTGAAATTGTTGGTAAACCCAAAAGGAATTTAATTGAAATTTTTAAAAGATTTTTTTCAAACCCATTTTATGCAATTTCATTTGTTATTTTTGTTACTCTTCTTATTTTAGCAATAATTGTTACATTTAATTCACCTTACGATGCTGAATCAGCAATTGTGTCAAATTTACCTACAAATGATGTTATTTATAATTTACCGCCATCTTGAAGCCCAATGCTAAGCCAGTCTAGGGTAGTTCCTCAAGACTTGCAAACACAAATTTCACTTATTCAAAGTGCTTTTCCGGAATTAGACTTACAATATGTCATTACAACCGCTACTGCCAATCAGACAACTGCAACATGAAATGCTTATGTTTTAATTCAAGGAATGGTAATGCGTCGTGAAGCTGCTTTAGTTGCTGCATATCCAGGAGCTATTGCTGGTATAGGTAATGCTGCAGCTTACCAAATAAAAGAAGCAAGTTTATTAACTTCATATTTCGGTACAGATTTAGCAGGTATTGATGTTTGAACTAGAACCGGAGTTTCAATTACAAATTCATTAGGCTTAGCGTTTCTAGTATCAACAATTACAATGGTGATTGGTTCTGGAATTGGAATATATTTAGGTTTTCACGTCGGAACTTGAATTGATACATTATTGCTTAGAATCATCGAGATATTTACACTTTTACCAGTATTAGTATTTTTTGTAATATTAACTGCTGCTTTTGGTACTTCTTTTTGAGCATTAGTTGTGTCACTAATATTTGTTGGTTGAGCTGACCCGGTTAGAACTGCACGTTTATATACAATTATTCTAAAAGATAGAGAATTTGTTGTTGCTGCTCAATCAATTGGTGCATCAAAAACAAGACGAATAATTTATCACATATTACCTGCTATATTAGGTAAATTAATAAACGTTTACGTATTATCGATACCTGGGATCATTTTCTTAGTTAGTTCATTAGCCTTTTTAGGATTCTTTAACGACCCTAATGCTGCAAATTTAGGTAATGTTTTAAGAAGAGCCGCAACTCCAACACAATTTGAAGCTAATTTATGAGCTTTATTGTTACCAGCCGGAGCTTTATTATTAATTACACTATCATTGCAATTTGTTGCTGTAGGTTTCCATGATGCTTTAGACCCCCGTTTAGGAAAGGCTAAATAATGTCTGAAAAAAAGGAATATCTTTTAAATGTAAAAAATTTAAAAATTAGTTTTAAAACAGGTCGCAAAAAAATAATTAACATTATTAGAGGTGTCGATTTTAAGGTTAGAGAAGCACAAATAATTGGACTTGTAGGTGAATCTGGTTCAGGTAAAAGTGTTAGTTCTAAATCATTATTAAATATTAACGAAGGCGCTATTGTAAAAGCCGAAAAAATCCAAGTAGATGATGTTGATATTTTAAAAGCATATAAATCTAAATCAAAAAGAAATTGAACAAAAATTCGTGGAAAAAAAATTGGATACATTCCACAAGATCCTCTTACATCTTTAAATCCAACTAGAAAAATAGGCGATCAAATGCTTGATGCCATTAAAAAAGATGAGCGATTTAAAAATAAAAAAGAGAAAATCGCTTATTGTATTGATCTTTTGGAAAAATTTGGTATTAGAGACGCAAAAGAAAGATTTTGAACATATCCACATTCATTAAGCGGTGGGCAAAAACAAAGAATTGTTATTGCAATGGTTGTTAGTTTGCGTCCAAAATTAATAATTGCCGATGAACCCACAACCGCGTTAGACCCAACCGTTCAAGCTGCTGTTTTAGCTTTATTTGAAACTATTAGAATGCAATACAAAATATCTATTATTTTCATAAGCCACAATATTTCTGTTGTTGCTAAATTTTGTGATTACATTTATGTGATGTATGCTGGAAGAATTGTTGAAAGAGCAACAAAATACGATTTATTTACAAATCCACAACACCCATATACTTGAGCATTACTACAATCAATACCGGAAGATAAAGATGTAAGTTTATATAACATTAAAGGTACACCTCCAGATATGGCTAATTTACATGTTGGTGATCCATTTGCACCTCGTAATGAATATGCAATGGAAATTGATTTTATAAAAGAACCTCCACTGTTTAAAGTTAGTGATAGTCATTATGCTGCTACATGATTACTTCATCCTGATTCACCAAAAATTGAAATACCTGAAAAATTAAAATTAAAATTAGAAACTACAAAGGAGATATTTAATAATGGAAATAACAACTAATAAAAAAATTCTTAGTGTTAATAATTTAAAAAAATATTTCCGAGTTTCTTCAGGAGTTGTAAAAGCTGTTGACGGAATAAGTTTTGATTTAAATGAAGGAGAAATTCTTGGTTTAATTGGTGAATCTGGTTCGGGAAAAACAACAGTTGGCAGAAGCTTGATTAGACTTTACGATGACTACTCTGGTATCGTTACAATGGACGATAAAATTATTAGCGGTAAAAGAATTTCAAAAGCCAATAATAAGTTTTTAAGAAGAAATATGCAAATGATATTTCAAGACCCTCATACATCTTTAAATGGACAACATAACATATTTTCGATTTTAAAAGAACCTTTAGTTGTAAATGGTATTTTAAAAGACCAATACAAAAATTTATTTTCTGACTGAAATCAAATCATTAGACATTTCAAATATACATTAAAAAGAGATATGTTGAAATCTGAATTATTAATCTATCAACATAAGAACCCATTAATCGCTGAATTTCAAAAAAAATGATTAAAAAAGTTACACTCTTTTAATTTTGACCAAAATCAATCACATGATGATATTTTTAATCGTATTTCGAAATTTTATGAAGATAAACAAAGTTTAATGAATCAAATGATTAATATGACTTATAAGCAAATAGAGTTGCTTGAAAATTCATATTTAAAATATCAAAAGCAATATAGAAATAATGATCTATTAATTGATGAAAAAAATCTTAAAGAAGCCGAGCAAAAATATTTATTAACTAAAAAACTCCAAAAACAATCAACTAAAAAAGTTGAAATGGAAGCAAAAATTAAAACTGCAAATGATAAATATAAAAATTTACTAAAATTTAAAAGAGAATATTCAAATCGTTCTCTTAATATTGTAAAAAATTACATTTATGAATACAAAACGGATTACAAATATTTTGATAATAATCGTATATCTAGCAAAGAATTCAAACAATATAATTTCAATGTTAAGCAAAAATATTTAACACTTAAAATAATTTCTGAATTAAAAACTCACCAAAAAAATTTAAATTATCTATCTGTAAAAACATTATCTAATTTAATTGATTCTTTAAGCAATTATTTTTCAGAGCAATTAGCAGTTATAAAATCAAATGATAAAAAATACGATGATACAAATATAAAATTACAAATTAATAAAAATTGGTCTTTCGATTTCAGTTCATATCTTACAGAAAATGCAAAACATCTAAATAAAGTTACAACTGAAATATCAAAAGCAAAAAGCGATATTGCACAGATGAAAGAAAAATATAAAAGCATGAGTGCTCCAGAACCAACACCGGAAAAATTGGAAGAAGTAACTCAATTGCTAAATGTTGCTAAAGCAGAATTTGCAAAAGAAACTAAAGCTTTTGAAGACAAATATTTAGAAAGATTTAAACAGTTAGATGTATCTATAGAATCACAAAAGAAAACATTTGAAAATTTTGCTAAAGATGAAAAAGAAATTGACGATTTATTGAAAAAAACTTATAGGAAATTTTTCGAAAATATAAAAAGTAATTCAAGCGATAAAAAAGAAGTTAAAAATACTATTAATAATTATAAAACAACTCTTAGTGCCAAAATGGATACTATGAAATCTTATGAAATGGAAATAAGAATTCTTTCAAAAGATATAGATAAAATTAAGCACTATTTTGGAATAAAAAAAGACCCATTTTCTAAATTACATATTAAGCAAATTGAATTAAGAAAATTAATTTATAAATCACTTGAAGATGTTGGTTTACTAAGACAATTTGCATATAGATATCCTCATGAATTTTCAGGAGGACAAAGACAAAGAATTGTTATTGCTAGAGCTTTAATTAGTAATCCAAAAGTTATTGTGGCAGATGAACCAATTGCTTCTCTTGATATTTCAATCCAAGCACAGGTTGTTAATTTATTAAAAGATTTATGTCGTAAAAGAGGATTTGCTTTAGTTTTCATTGCTCACGATTTATCAATGGTTGAATACATTGCAGATAAAATTCATATTATGCATTTAGGTAAAATTGTAGAAGAAGGTGAAACTAGAGAGATTTACAAAAATCCACTTCATCCTTATACAAATAATTTATTTGATTCAATACCAAAATTATCAAATGCAAATATACCTTTTAGAGCTTCTAATTTTAATTTAGAATATCTAGCTGAACAACGATTCCCTAATGTTGCAAAAATGTATGAAGTAAATGCTGAACATAATCTTTTTGCAACCGAAGAACAATTCAAAAGATGAACATCAGTAAATAATGAAGCAGAAGCTTAAAAAAATTGGTTTTTGAATTAAAAAAGAATTTAATTATAAAATTTTAATTGTTGCATTACTATTCAATTTATTAGTGATAATTGGTTCAATTTTATGATGACAGTATGGTCACAAAATCTACAATATTTGAACAATCTTAATGTCACTTTCTGCAGCATTGATTGTAATTAACATATTGCTTATCATAATTACCAAAACTGGCTTTATGGCTTCGTTAATTAAGCCTGGTTATGATTTTAAAAAGAGACGAGATCATAATAAAAAGAATAAATGAAATCAAGACGATTACGTCGGAGTTGATGAATATCATTTTAGGAAAATTCTTGAAGATAAAAATATTTCAGTTTTTGTTTTAACGATATTAATGGCTTTATTTTTAATTGTACTAAGCTTGCCATTTGTATTAGTTCTTGGTCCGAATTTTTAGAAAGGAACTTATGTTCAAATTTAAAAAAATAGCTCTTTCTACAGGAATTGTAATAAGTGCACCCATAATTGCCATTGCTGCTATTTCGTGTTCACAAGAAAGCCAAGATTCCTTTTTTAAAAATCTTGAAAGTAATGCTCCGATTGCATTAACTAACCAAAATAGAAATTTATATACAACATTTATTGAAAACTTTCCTAAAGGTAATATATTTAGTAATTCAGATAAATATACATATATTCAAGATAATTTCACAACAGACATTGCTAATGTTTATTTTGCTAATGTAAGCGCAAGAGTTAATTCTGATATTGAATCTGCAAGATTAGCCTTAGAAACAAGAAATTTAGATGGAAGTGTTGGACAAAATTCTGTAACCATTTCTAAAAATATTCAGAACATTTCTAATGTATCTTTTGAACCAACTACCATGCAATTAACTTTTACATATAGTGTTTATTATGAATTGCAAGTGGTTTCAAATGCCGGTCAAAATACTTCTGTTGTTGAATCAGGTTTTTCATATGAAGTGAATACAAATATTTCTGCAAGCACAAATATTCAGGTTAACAAATTAAGAACATATTTCAATAATGGTACAAACAATTTAAATAAAATATCTGAAAATGTAAGCTTTAATTTTGAGGCACTATTTGTAAATGATTTAGCACCATTTGCAAAGGCAAGTTAGGTTTTCAAAATGTATTAATAAAAAATAGGGCCCTTATTAGTAGTGTGCCCTATTTTTTTAAAAGGTACTGTGATCATATGCTCATTGAATATAGACATCTATTCTTTTTATTAAATCTGAAGCATTTTGAAAATCTATCAATCCCTGAAAATTATTCATCAACATTTCATGGAAAGGATAAAAAAGTGTCAGTGCAATTGGTTTTGACCCATTATGAAATTCTTCAAGTCTTACTTTAGTATACCCACTAGCATTTATTTTGTTTACATAATTAAATAGCAATGAAGATTTAAGTGATTGGATTGAACTAGAATCTTTTGGAACTATATAAATAATGTTCCTAGCTCAAAATTCATAATTTTGCTCAAAAAAATAATTGTAAACTTTATTTTCATTTCCAAATTTAGTAATAAATTCTCTTATTCACATTGGAAATTCTTTTTTGCTATTTTCAAGTCTATCTTTTCAGCTCGAAAGAGTAAAATGTTCGCAAGAAATTAGAATTGGTGTGGTGGCTAAAACTACCGGAGACATAATTACTAATTTAAATAAGGAAATTTTACTTTTGAACATAAGTTAAAGAAACATCAACCGGATCTCTTCTATATCTATTTCTATTACCTATTCTAAAAGTATATTCTTCGCCAGGTATAGGAGTAAATTCGCCTACTAAAACATTTCAATTATTATTGTTTCTTTTGAAAACAATTTCACCTTTACCATTTAGAATAGATAATTCCATTTCTATTCCATTATTTGCAACTCATGAACTAGATACCCGAACTGGTTGAGAACTTTCGAAGCTTTTTTTCATTTCGTAATTAATCCCAATTTCAATTTTTTTAAATACAGAATTTTCAATAGCTTGCTTCATCAGTTTGTAATTTGGTATTCCAAAACCAATTTTTGGATCATATAAATTATTTTGAGTTTGTCCGTTAAATGATGAACTAGCTATTAAGATATTTTTTGAAATTGATGCTTCATCTCCTGCTTCCATTTTCTCCTTATATTCTGTTTTAAGCATTGCGAGTAAGTTGGTTATAAGAGGTGCTGCAAATGATGTACCATGACTTAAGGTATATTCGTTTAATTTTCTAAGTAATTCAGTATTAAGAAAATTTATAATGTCATCAGTAGTTTTTTGGAAAAAATCATGAATTGCATTCAATGGAATTGCAAATGGATTTGGAAGTCTCAATAATTTAAAAATAAATGAAAATGGGTTTATTGCATCTAATATTGCGAGATTAATTTTGTGGATTATTTCAACAACCTGCTTAGTGGTTTTAATAATTTCTAAAATTTTATTGGCAAGATCTCTAATGTTTATATTGTTAATAAAATATTGCATATTTTGAAAATGTTTTTCAAAATTAGTTCCTGGGGCAGCAACAGTTAAATAATTGTAATGTTTTTTTTGTATCATCATCGTAATCTTCACGACTTATTTCTGAAAAATACATGTTTTCTAGCGGTCTGTTTTCATCACCTAAATAATTTTGCTCAATCGCTCCTACAATAATTGAATTCATAGATGAATTATAGCTATCAATATATTTATAAATTCCTCCATCAAGATTAGCATCATTACCGGCTGCATTTACAATTGTTAAATCTCTATTGAAATAAACCATACGATCTATAATGTTTGCAAATTTATCGAAAAAAATTGTCTTATCTATTTTCTTTTTAAAACCCCAGCTATTGTTAATTAGTTTTATTCCGTTGTTAATTAAAGTGTCGTATGAAGGCATAACTCGATAGCTGTTTTTTAGAGACGTTGCATAAATATCGCCGTTTCATATTGTTGATTCAGCTCCCATAATTATAGAAGCAACTGCTGTAGCATGAGACAGACCTAGTCGTGTTCTGTTGACAATATTGTAAATTGCTGGTTCAAATATTGTTGCATCAATTCCTAAAAATTTGTGCCCTTTCAATATATGTCCATCTTTATCATTTTCGTTAATTAGGTCATTATATGTTTGGTTATCAGAATACCTTTGATCTCAAGAATATAGATAGTGTAAATTAATTTTATTTTTAAATAATCTGTATTCATTAACAGGAGTTCCCCACCATTCTATCATCCCAACTCTTTTAATGTCTTTGTGATGTTTGTAATTAAATTTATTTATATAATTATCATCTAATCCAAAAACTTGAAATTTATCAACCATTTCAAAATTTGATAATTTATTTTTTTCGACAAAACGGTTTATTTCAATTTTTTCTCAATCTCATGATGATCCAGGATCGTTTCTTCAATCTCATGGATTATCTTGAAATAGTGTATAGTAAGGCATCACTTCTGCTGTACTAACAATTTCATGCAAATTATTTTCTTTTAAATCTATAAATTTGTTAACAATTGAATCATAATTATTTGAAATATCATTTATGAGTTTTAAATTAATTTCAAAGTCTGATTTATTTTTAAATGAATACACTACGATCCCCGAATATTTTGATTCATAAAGAGACACAACATTTGTATCTAGTAATTTTCTAATTTTAATATTTACTTTTTCGATAAAATCTAGTCTTTGATTTTCATCACTAAATAGATAAGTAATATCATCAGTTTGTTCATATTCATCTACTCATTCATAATCAACTAATGAACTTTCCGAAATAATTTCAGTATCTTTGTAAGACAATGAATATCCATTTTTAATACTAAAATCATTTCAATTTGCCTTTTCATTAGTATTATTTTCATTTTTCACTCGGTGAATAACTGTATTTAAGTGATTTGAGGACAATGCAAAAAACGTTACCGGCAAACTTGCTAATAGTCCAATGTTTAATAGTTTTTTTATTATATTTTTCTTTTTCATTTATTCATTATCAATACAAGTAACTATAAATTGAAAAATTTTGGCGAATCAAACAAATTAGTACGGTTATTTTAAAAAAACTGATATAATATGCAATGTTAAATAACTAAATGATTAGTTCAAACATGTTTAAAATCTATAAATTTAAAACATGTGGTTCAATTAATTATTTACGAGTTTAATTTTTATTGTATAATCAAAAAAGTGTGATTGCGTAGCTCAGCTGGATAGAGCACGAGCCTTCTAAGCTTGTGGTCGGAGGTTCGAATCCTCTCGCGATCGCCATTTTTTTATTGCCTTTTTTTAAGACTGTATTGATATTTTACTTGCATTTGTTTCTTAAAAAATCCAATTTTTATTTTAAGCAATCAACAAACTATGGAATTTATTTAAGTACAAACTGTAAATTAAAAAACAAAATTTATCAATATGAATTGAAAAATTTATTGTTCTGTTTTTTATAGGTTTTATCATTGTTATTTTTCAAACTATACTTCAGTTGCTCATAATAAAAATGCTACAAAATTATTAAAAACATTTGAAAAGGCAAAAAAATATTAGAATATAATTATAAATAACGCAATTACTACAAATTAAGGAGAAAAAATGGCTAATAGATCATTTGATAAAGTAAACAGTGAAATTAAAGTAGAAATCCAAGTTCCAAGTGAATCATGGGCAGAAGCTCAGAAAAAAGCCTTTAATAAACTAGCAACTAATTTAAAAATAAAAGGAATGCGTCAATCAAAATTAACTGAAGCAAAGAAAAAAGTAGCAAGCAAAATGATTTCTTCACAATCTATTTGACAAGAAGCATTAAGTCAGAAGTTTTTACAAGTTTATTTACAAGAAGCATTAAAAGAAATTAAAGATACTGATCAAGTTATCGATCATCCTACTTTTGATGTATCAAAAATTTCAGATTCTGAATTAACAATTTCTTTTTCATTTCCAACATATCCAGAAATGAAAAAGTTTGAATACAAAAAATTAGGTGTTAAATTTGGCTCAATCAAACCTACACAAAAAGATATTGATGAAGAAATCAAGACAATTGTTAAAAGACATTCAAAATTAGTTGAATCTAATGAAAAAGCTGAAAAAGGTGATGACATGACTTTTGACTTTACTGGATTTATTGATGGTAAAGAATTTGAAGGTGGAGCAGCAGAAGATCACAGTTTAATAATTGGTGGAGGCACATTTATTCCAGGTTTTGAAGATCAACTTGTAGGTCTTAAAAAAGGTGATAAATCTGAAGTTAAAGTTACTTTCCCAAAAGATTATTATGTTGATGAATATAAAGCTAAAGATGCAGTTTTCAAAATTGTTGTTAAAGCAGTTAAAAAACGAGAAAAAACTGAATTAACAAAAGAGTTCATTGAAAAATTAGGAATTGAAAATGTTTCTACTGTTGAACAATTAACAAAATATGTTAAAGAAAAATTAGATGTTGAATTAATTGAGCGTTCAAAAGCAGAATTCAAAACTGCAATTATAAAAGCTATCGATGAAAAAAGTGAAATAGTTTACCCACGTGTTTTAGTTTTAAAAGAAATGAAAAAAATCAATGAAAAATTTGAAGAAACATTAAAACAACAAGGTATTACTCGTCCTGAATATTTAGAATTTACAAAAATGGATGAAGAAAAACTAGCTGAACAAATTAAAGCTGAAGCAACAAAATCTTTAACAGAACAAATGATAATGATTGAAGTTTCTCGACTTGAAAAAATTAATGCTGAAGAAAAAGATTATGAAAGCTTCTACATTAGATTAGCAAGTCAATATGGTATGCCTTTAAAATCTGTTAAAGATGCTTTACCAAAAGCTCAAATGCAAGTATCGATAGTTAATGAAATGATCATAAATAAATTAATCGAATTAAATGATGAAAAAGCATTTGCTGAAATTTCTAAAATAGAAGCTAAAAGACTTGAAGAAGATAAAGCAAAATTACTTGCAAGTGAAAAAGCAACAGCTGAAAAAGAAATAAATAATTCTTCAAAAGCAGACAAACAACCTGCTGCTAAAAAAGAAACAAAAACTAAAAAATAAGCTTAACAATATAAATTCCGCACTTTTATAAGTGCGTTTTTTGTTCTTTAATAATAAAACTTGGATAAGTAATTATTTAGTAAAATGTTATATATGTTTGATAAGTTAAAAAATTCATTTAATACAGTTTTTAAATCTACAGAAATGAGAATAGCTGAAGCTTCTTTGGTTAAAATAAATTCTTACCAAGATAAGTTTCGAAATATGTCGGATCAAGATTTGCGGCAAATGACAGAAATATTTCGCAAGAGACTGCAAGAAGGCGAAACGCTAGAAGATATTAGAGAAGAGGCATTTGCAACTGCTAGAGAAGCTACTTATAGAATCTTAGGAAAGTTCCCATATGATGTGCAAATGATTGGCGGAATTATTCTTGATTTAGGTTCAGTGGCGGAAATGAAAACCGGGGAAGGTAAAACAATTACTTCTATTGCTCCAGTTTATTTAAATGCCTTGGAAAGTAAAGGTGTAATTGTTTCAACAGTTAATGAATATCTAGCTGAACGTGATGCACTTGAAATGGGACAAGTGCACAATTTTTTAGGAATTACAGTTTGTACAAATAAACCACAAATGGACCCAAATTTAAAACGTCAAATGTATGCTTGTGATGTAACTTATTCAATTCACTCAGAATTAGGATTTGATTATCTTAGAGACAATATGGTTAAATCAATGGATCAAAAAGTGCAACGCGGCTTAAATTACATTTTAATTGACGAAGTAGATTCAATTTTAATTGATGAAGCTAAGACTCCATTAATCATTTCCGGTGGTGAAGAAAATAACTCTGCTTTATATCAAAGTGCTGATCAATATGTTCGTACAATTTCTAAAGAAGATTTTGAAATTGACGAAGAAAGTAAAACAATTAAATTAACTGAAAGTGGAATTAATAAAGCTAATAAATTTTTTAATTTACACAATTTGTATGACATTAAAAATAGTGAATTAGTTCACCGAATTCAAAATGCGCTTCGAGCTCATAAAATTATGTCAATAAATGTTGAGTACATAGTTAGAGAAGGTAAAATTGAATTAGTAGATGCTTTTACAGGTAGAGTCATGGAAGGAAGAGCTTATTCAGAAGGTCTTCAACAAGCTATCCAGGCAAAAGAACTTTTAGAAATTGAACCAGAAACAAAAACATTAGCAACTATTACATATCAAAATTTTTTCAGAATGTTTAAAAAGCTATCAGGAATGACAGGAACTGGAAAAACAGAAGAACAAGAATTTATTGATATTTACAACATGAGAGTCAACGTAATTCCAACAAATAAACCAATTGTTAGAATCGACGATGAAGATGTAATTTATCTAGATATGGAAAGTAAAAACAGAGGAATTGTAAATGAAGTTAAAAGAGTCCATGCGACTGGCCAGCCACTTTTAATCGGAACTCAGCAAATTGAACAATCCGAAGAATTACATAGACTATTTAAAAAAGAAGGCATCCCGCATACTGTTTTAAATGCCTTACAAAATTCTAGTGAAGCTGATATTGTTAGTCGTGCTGGTAAATTTGGAGCAGTTACTATTGCTACAAATATGGCTGGTAGAGGAACTGATATTAAGCCTGATAAAAAATCTCTTGAAGTTGGTGGTTTATATGTTCTTGGAACCGAAAAAGCTGAAAGTAGAAGAATTGATAATCAATTAAGAGGAAGAAGTGGTAGACAAGGCGATATTGGTTATTCAAGATTTTTCCTTTCTCTTGATGATCAATTAATTCTTCGTTTTTCAGTTCAAGATAGATGAAAAAAAATATTTGCTAAAGCTGGTCAAGATCCAATTAATGATAAAGGTTTATTAAGTGTTGTGAACCGAGCCCAGAAAAAAATTGAAGGTTTCAATTACGATTCAAGAAAAACTGTTTTAAATTACGACGATGTTATTCGTCAGCAAAGAGATTTAATTTATTCACAAAGAGACTTAATTTTAACTATCAAAGATCACATGTATATTATCGAAAGAATGATTGTTAGAAGTGTTGAACATTTACTTAAATTGCCAACTTTTTACTTACAAAATGGTGACATTAATTACGAAAAGTTTACCAACTATTTAAACGAGCAATTTTTAACACAACTTCCTTATAAATTTAAAAAAGAAAAATTAGCTTCTTTACATAAAGAAGAATTAATATCTTTTGTAAGCGATGTTTTAGCAGATGAATATGAAGAATTAAGACTTAACATTGGCGACAATTATGGTGAAGAAGTAATTAATGCAGAAGAAAGAATTAAAATAATAACTCAATTAGATGCACTATGACAAAACCATATTAATTCAATGGATAAATTACGTTCAAATACTAATTTAGTTCAATATGCACAAAAAAATCCTTATCAAGTTTATACAGAACAAGGGACTAAAAAATTTGATAATTTATTAATTGAAATAGCTCTTCAATCAGTAGCTTCTTTATTTAATAATTATTCTGCTCAACCAAGAAGAAATGCAGGAGATATCGCAAGACAGCACAATTTATTAATAAGTGAAAAAGATATCGAAGCATTAAAAAATAATGATTTAAGTTCATTGAATGCTGATTTACTACCATTTGTAAATACACTAAATCCTGAGCAAAGAAAGCAACTTTTAGATGCTTTTCAACACATTGTGCCGCAAGGTAATAATGTTAAAACTGAACCTGAAAATCCTAATCAAGAATAGTTACTTTTTCATCAATTTTCTATGACGTTCTAATGTTGAAGAAAAAGTTATATTTTTATAATCTGGAAAAATTAAAATTGTTTCCAGATTTTTATTTAGCATTTTATTTCCAGCAGCTAATTCCAATTCATAATTGTAATCTTGCAAATTGCGAGCACTTCTAATTAAATAATTAGCTCCAATTTTTTGTGCAAAAACAGCTGTAAATTCATGTTCATTTACTAATACGCTAACATTATCAAATTCTTTAATTTCATTTTTAATATTTTCACAATTTATCAAAATATCTTCTTGTTTTGGTTTATCAGGATTTTGTGTAACAACAACATAAACATGGTCAAATATTTTTGCTGCTTTTATTAAAATTTCCTTGTGTCCTAAATGGAACGGATTAAATGAACCTGGGAACATTGCTATTTTTGAATTTTTACTCATTTAATTAATATAATAATGCAAACTAGATAAAAAGTAATTATGAAAATTGAAGAATATTCCGATATCAAAGAAGCAAGCATTATTCTGGCTCAAAAAGTTAATGCAATTGTAAAAACTAACGAAAAATCAAAAATCCTTTTTCAAGCTAGTGAGAAATTAACTGACTTTTATTTTTTTCTAACTCACTTAGCATATGAAGAATTTGTTGATTTTGATAAAGTTCGTTTTTATTCCAATCTAGAACTAGATAATATTGATGAATCAAGCACTGAATCTTTTTATCACTTTCTAAATGAAAAATTTATTTCTAAAACTTTACTAGAAGATATACATTTTCCAGATGAAAATAATTTTTCAGAAATTCTGAATCATGACAAAGTTATTGATGTAGCTGTTTTAGTTTTAAATCAAAATGGATCATTTACCTATTCTAGTCAAAATTTAGACAATAAAATTTGTATCAAAGATAAAGCAACAACACAAAATACAGAATTGCTATTACAAAATCAAAAAGAGAATATTACTAACAATACAAGTATCTGGTCAATGCCTATTTCGACACTACTAAAAGTTAAAAAACTTTATATTTTTGCAATAGATAATTTTGCTTTAGAGTTAATTGAAAAAGCAAAAAGCTATTCTGAATTTGATCCAGATTTCCAATTAAGTATTATTTCTCAATTAGATGATGTTGAATTTTCTATTTTAAAAAGTAAGTAACTTTAGTAAGTTTTTTCTAAAGTGGTTATTTAACAATATAATCAAATCATGTTTAAATTAGTTTCAAAATATTCTCCAGCAGGTGATCAGCCAAATGCCATTAAACAATTAGTTGAAGGGATTAAAGAAAATAAATCTGATCAAGTTCTTTTAGGTGTAACCGGTTCAGGTAAAACGTTTACAATTGCCAACGTAATTCAACAAGTTCAAAGACCAGTTTTAGTTTTATCACATAATAAAACACTTGCAAGTCAGCTATATGTAGAATTAAAAGAATTTTTCCCAGAAAATCATGTTGAATATTTTATTTCATATTTTGATTATTATCGTCCAGAAGCATATATGCCAAGTACAGACACATATGTTGATAAAACAAGTAAAACTAATTCAGATATTGAGGCAATGAGAATGTCAACTTACAATACATTGTTAACACACAAAGATACAATCGTTGTTGCTAGTGTTGCTTCAATTTACGGGGTCCAAAATCCTGAAGATTATGAATCAGGATTTATTGAAATTTTTAGAGGACTAAAAATTAAAAGAAGAGAGTTTTTTCTTGAACTAGTTAAAAGACAATATAAAAGAAATCCAGTAAGTTTAAATCCTGGTGAATTTAACGCTAAAGGCGATGTAATTGAAATATATCCTTCTTGAGATACTGAAAAAATTATTAGAATAGATTTATTTGGAGATGAAATTGAAGAAATTGCAATTGTTGATCCATTAAATAAAACAGTAATAAAAAGACATGATAAATATTGGATTTATCCAGCAAGTGCTTATGCAATGTCAGCTGATGCTTTAAAAAGAGCAATAGAGTTAATTAAAGAAGAATTTGCAATTAGAAAAGAAGAATTTAGAGAAGCAAATAAATTGCTAGAATTGCAAAGATTAGATCAAAGAATTACTTCAGATATAGATAATCTTCAAGAATTTGGTTTTACACCAGGAATCGAAAATTATTCTCGTCATCTTGATGGTAGAGCCGAAGGTCAGCAACCATATACATTATTTAATTATTTAGCTAAAGATACATTATTAATTATCGATGAATCACATATGATGATTCCGCAATTACATGCAATGTATAAAGGTGATCGAGCTAGAAAAATGAACCTAGTTGAATATGGATTTAGATTGCCTTCAGCTTTAGATAACAGACCATTAAAATTTGAAGAATTTAATAAATTTGATTTGCAAAAAATATATGTTTCTGCTACACCAGCTGATTATGAATTAGAAAAGGCAAATAACGAAGTTGTTAGATTAGTTATTAGACCAACAGGGTTATTAGATCCAATTATTGAAGTAAGAAAAAGTGAAAATCAAATTGAAGATATTTATGATCGTATTCAAGAACAAAAAGCTAAAAATGAAAGAACATTGATCTTAACTACTACTAAAAGATTTAGTGAAGAATTAACTAGATATTTTCAGACAAAAGAAGAAAAAGTTGCTTACATTCATAGTGAACACAAAACGTTTGAACGTAATGAAATTCTTAGAAAATTACGTAAGGGAGTTTACGATATTGTAATTGGAATTAATCTTCTTAGAGAAGGTATTGATTTACCCGAAGTTTCCTTAATTCTAGTTTTAGATGCTGATAAAGAATCCTTTATGCGTAATACAAGAAGTTTAATTCAGATTGCTGGTAGAGCTGCTCGTAATGCAAATGGTAGAGTTATTTTTTATGCTGATTCTATTAGTAAAAGCATGAAAGAAACAATGCAAGATAATGAAGAAAAAAGACGCATCCAAATTGAATATAATGAAAAAAATAATATTGTTCCTAAAACGATTATAAAAGAAATTCCTGAAGCAATTCAAGGACATGGTTTAGAAAATGCTATTGATTATTATTTACATCAAGAAAAAGACAAGAAAAACCAAAAAGAAAACAAAATGAGAGTAACTTCAAAAGAAGAAGTTATTGCAACATTAAGAAAACAAATGAAGCAAGCTGCCAAAGATATGAATTATGAAAGAGCAGCTGAATTAAGAGATTTAATTTTAGAATTGGAAGCTGATTAAAATGAAATTTATTTTAGCAGGTACTGGTAATTTTGGATACCAGTCATTTAAAAAAATTATTGAAAATTATGAAGTATTAGCAATTGTAACTCAGCCAGATAAGCCGGCAAATCGAGGGATGAAAATTAAGCCTAATCCCGTTAAAGAATTAGCTTTAGAAAATAACATTAAATTATATCAACCTGACAAAATTGGAAAAATTTATGATGAATTAAGTGTGCTTGATTTTGATTATTTACTTAGCGCAAGTTTCGGTCAATACGTTCCTATGAAAGTTTTAGATTTAGCTAAAAAAGGCTCGTTAAATATACATGGTTCTTTACTACCAAAATATCGCGGCGCTGCCCCTATTCAGTATAGTTTATTAAATGGCGATGATAAGACTGGAATCACTTTAATGTATATGGCCAAAGAAATGGATGCAGGTGATATGCTTGCTAAAGCACAAATAAATATTGAGCCCAATGATATAGCTGATGATTTATTTATAAAACTTGCTGATCTAGCTTCTGAAAACATAGTAAAGTGGCTAAACAATTTAGATCAAGGAATTTTGAAACCAATTAGTCAAAATCATGATTTAGCAACTTTGAGTCCGAAGTTATTTAAGGAAGATTCATTTATTGATTTTAAAAATATGAATGCTCAAGAAGCAATTAATAAAATGAGAGCTTTTGCAACAAACCCAGGTGCTTGAACAATGATTGATGATAAAAGAATTAAACTATATAATGCAGTAGATGATAAGTCAAAAATTAGTCCTAAATTCAAAAATCATCCTTCCATAATTGAACTAGAAACTAAAGATAAAAAAATATATTTAATTGATTATCAAATAGCTGGTAAAAAGAGAATTTCAAACTATTAAACTAATTTTTATGAGTACAAACACTAGCAAATTTATAGGCAATAATTATTTTTTTTAATTTCAATTTTTCTATAAAAGACTATAATAAAATCACATAAAAATCTAAGGAGAAAAGATGACAAGAATTGCTATTAATGGATTTGGACGAATCGGTCGTACAACTCTAAGATATATTTTCGAACACCACGATGGAGAAGTAGAATTGGTCGCAGTTAATGATTTAACATCAATCGAAAACATTATCTACTTATTAAAATATGATTCAGTTTACAGATCATTTATTGGTGAAATCGAACAAACAGCTGAAGGATTTAAATATCGTAAAAAAGGTATTGCAAATGATAAATGAAGAGAAGTTAAAGTATTAGCTCAAAGAGATCCTTCACAATTACCATGAAAAGATTTAAAAATCGACGTTGTTATTGAAGCTACTGGTTTCTTTGCAAATAAATCAGGTGCACAATTACATATTAATGCTGGTGCTAAAAAATGTATTATTTCAGCTCCAGGTGGTAACGATGTTAAAACTATTGTTTACAATGTAAACCATGAAACTTTAACAAAAGAAGACACTATTATTTCTGCTGCTTCATGTACAACAAACTCAATTGCTCCAGTTATTAAATTCATGGATGAATCATTCAAAATTTTAGTTGGTAAAATGACAACTATTCACGCTTACACAGGTAACCAAGGATTAGTTGATATGCCTGCTGCTAAAGACTTACGTAGAGGTAGAGCTGCTGCTCAAAACATTGTTCCTTCTTCAACAGGTGCTGCTAAAGCTATTGGTTTAGTTATACCTTCAGTTGCCGGAAAATTAGATGGTGCTGCTATTCGTATTCCAACTATTGTAGGTTCATTATCAGATTTAACATTTGTATTAGGTAAAAAAGTTACAGTTGAAGAAGTTAATGCTGCTGCTAAAGCTTTTTCAGACAAAATTAAACCTACATTTGGTTACAACACAGACGAAATTGTGTCATCAGACATTATTGGATCAACACACGGTTCAATTTTCGATGCTACATTAACAAAAGTTGTTGAAGCTAAAGAAGATGGTAAACAATTAGTTACAGTTGGAGCATGATATGACAATGAAATGTCATTCGTTTCACAATTAGTAAGATTAATCTTACATGTTGCTAAAATTTAATTTTTACTAAATCATTTAAAACATGCAAAAATTTGTGCATGTTTTTTTATTTATTTTTGCTCCAAATATTTAAATATAAAAAAAGCCACTTTTGTGGAAAATTGCTAAAATTACAAAAATGGACCTAAAACAAAACTCGTTATTATGACAAGGACAAGTACAATCTCCTACCTGAAATGATGCTGGTCAAAAACCAATATTTTTTTCAATATTTATTATTGTGTTGCTTCTTTTAATAATACTTTCATTTTTTAGTGCAACATTAAGTATTAAATTTAAAACTCAAATAGCTAGTGCTTCAAAAGCAAAACTTATAATCAACATAGCTTTTTCAATTGTTGGTGCATTAATTTTATCGCACTTTATGTTGAGAACATTTGTGATTTTAAATGTATTTAGTCCTAATAACAATTTATATCCAAGATTGTGAGAAGCAATTCCATTACATTGATCTAGATTGCTTATTTTAGTAAATATATTTTATTTATTTGCCGGCCATAAAATCCGTTCAAGTGAATATATGCATTTTTCAGCATACATATCTGTTATTACTGGAATCGCTGCTTTAACTACACCTGATTTAAGCGGAAACATTGCAGTATATGGTGTTGAAGTAAAATGAGGATCTCGTTCATTAGTATTTTGAGATTATTTAGTTACTCACTTAGAAAATGTTTTTATTCCGTGAATATTATTACTTCTTTATCGACCAAAATTAACTTTTAGAAGAAGTTATCAAATTGTGATTGTCATTTTTTCATATTTAATGATAATGCTGATGTTAAATTCATTTACTGCTATATCAAAGGACTTAAATTGACATGCAAATTGAGCTTATGTAAGTATTTCAAGTGATATTAATCCTTTTGTTTCAAACTTGGCTCCGCCATTAACAAAATTCCCACTTCATGTAATAACTTACACAATTCTTTTTGGTACCCTTTCATATTTAGGAGCGCTTATTTACTATTTTAGTGATAAAGCCTTTGCTAAATTTAATAAAAATTTTGAAGCAATGCCTAAGTGAGAAATTAATTGAAATTTCAAAGAAAAAATCAAAAAGCTACAATCTAAATTCAAATTAACAAAACATAAACAATAAATAGGCAAATATAAGGTTTTAATGTTGTAGAGTCTTAAAAGCCTATTTTTTCTATTTTTAATTTATAATTTTTGAATAATAGAGGTGGAGATGAGCTATAAAACATTATATAGAACTTATAGACCGCAACGATTTGATGAAATCAAAGGACAAGACCACATTGTAACAACACTTAAAAATATCTTAACTCAAGATAAATTGGTGCATGGTTATCTTTTTAATGGTCCGCATGGTACTGGGAAAACATCAGTTGCGAAAGTTTTTGCTAATGCAATTAATTGTGTTCATAGCGAAAATGATTTAGAGCCATGTAAATCATGTATTGCAAGAATCAACCAAAATTTAGATATTATGGAAATTGATGCTGCCTCAAATAATGGTGCAGATGATATAAGGAAATTGAATGAAAGTGCCCAACTTAGTCCGTTACAAGGAAATTATAAAATTTTCATAATTGATGAAGTTCACATGCTTTCCAAGTCTGCATTTAATGCTTTTTTAAAAACGCTTGAAGAGCCACCTAAACATGCTATTTTTATTTTGGCAACTACCGAACCACATAAAATACCTAATACAATTCTTTCAAGAGTTCAAAGATTAAATTTCAAAAGAATTACTAACGAAATTATCTTTGAACACTTGAAAAGAATTTTGAGTATTGAAAAAATTGCTTTTGATGAAGAAGCTTTGGTAGCTGTTACTAGATTAGCAAATGGCTCATTAAGGGATGCTTTTTCAATTGCAGAACAAGCGGGAATATATGGAAACAACAACATTACAACAACTGCATTAGCAAATGCGTTTGGGATTGTTTCAACAGCAAATATAATAACTTTGTTAAATAACGCAGCCAATAATATTTCACAGGCCATCATCATGCTTAAAAAATTTTCAGAAGATGGTGCTGACCCTGAACAATTACTGGTTAACATTGTCAATGTTATTAAAGACTATATTTTAATTTCCAAAATGAATAGTGACAAATATACAAGTCTTTTAAGAAAAGAAGACAAATCAAAAATTGTATTTAATCTTTCACATTCATACAAAATATTAAAATTAGCAATGGAAACATTAGAATACTTTCATAATTCAAAAATGCCCTTTGAATTATTAGAGATATTATTAATACAAATTCATAACGAACTAGGAAATATTGATATTTCAATCGACAATATTAAAGAAACTATCAAAAAAGAAAAAGCAGAAATTTCCAAAAATATTGATCTTGAATTAAGTCATTCCGGAGAATTAACTACTTCTAATAAAAGTAAATCAAAAATATCAAGTGCAATGACTGATATTTTAAATTTTGATAACGATACTTCAAAAGATAAAAAAGATGAATCTATTCTTGAAAATGATGATTCAAATGAATTTGATATTTTGCCTACTACAACAAGTACCATTCAATTCCCAATTGAAACAACCGAAATAATTGTTCCAAGTGCAAAACCTAAAAAGACTGATGTTTTGCAAAACAGTGCTAATTTTATTTCAAACTTAAATGAAGAAAAAGATGTTATTGATACCCAAGAACAATTAATTTCTACAAACGAATTTTCTACAGACACAATGAATAGCCAGTTAGTTGAAAAAGAATCTGAAGTTGAAGAAGATAGTCAAAATAGTTTTAATTTAGATTTATTTAAAACAGAAGAGCAGCCAATTACAAAAAAAGTAAATATTGAAGAGTTAATTAATGATTCAAACGAATTTTTACAAAAAAGAAAAATGGCAGAACTAGAAAATCTTCGTGAAAAGATTGACAAAACAACACTTAATTCTGTAACTGAAGAAATAACTTTAACAATGGATATTGAGCAACAACCCAAAACGAATGATAAAGAAAATGACGAAATAATAGATGTTAATGACGATGCAGATATTATAAATTTAGACACCGTTAAGGAAATAATCACTTCTGATATTTACACATTAGAAGAAATTGCAAATTACGTAAGACAAGCATATCCATCGCTTGAAAAATCACGTGAAAAAGTAAAATTTAGTAATTTAAAAAGTTTTATGAAAAATGAAAGATTTAAACCTATAGTTGAATCTATGTTGGAAAGCTTATTCATTACTTCAGGTCAAAATTTTGTAATTTTATCATCTAATCATGATGAAACAGTTTATAGAATCAACGAAAGAAAAGATGACCCTAGAATGATTGATTTAATTTATGCAATTTTTGGATCATACAAACAAGTTGTCGCAATAACTAAATCTTTATTTAACGAATTTAAAATATATTGAATTGATAATAAAACACAAATTATGTCTTTACCAGTTACCCAAACAATTGAAGCTCCCAAACCAATCAAGACAGGGAAAACATTGTTAATGAAATCTTTAGGAGATTTATTCAATAAAAAATAGAAAAGAGGAATTATGAACCCAAATGAAATGATGAAAATGGCTAAAAAAATGCAAGCCGAACTTGAAAAAAAAGAAGACGAAATTAGAGCAAAAAGTTTCACAGTTGAAAAACAAGGAATTACTATTACTTTCAATGGATCAAGACAAATGACTTCTATAAAAATTGATGATGCTCTCGTTGATCCTGATGATACAGAAATATTAGAAACAATGATTATTATTTGTTCTAATGAAGCACTAGAACAAATTGATCAAGCCTACGATGAAATAAATAATAATGGCTCAAAATTAAATTTTTAGCATGCAAAATATTGAGTTTGAAAACGCTATTTTGCAATTATCAAAACTTAATGGTGTAAGTAAAAAAGGTGCAATAAAAATTGCTCAGCACATTATTAAATATTCTTCAAATAACTTTGAAGATTTAATTTCATCATTAAATGAATTAAGAGAAAAAACAAAGCCTTGCTTGAAATGCAATTTGATTCAATCAGAATTAATTTGTTCTTTTTGCAATAATGCTCAAAGAAGAAAAACTTTGATGATTTTCGAAATATCTTCTAATGTTTTTAAATTCGAAAAATTAGGTATTTACAACGGTTATTATTTTATAACTGATCCACTACTTAGTGATCGTATTATTCGAAGTGAACCTTTTTGAATGAAGCAATTGATTAACTATATTGATAACGGAATCGAAGAAATTGTATTTGCAATTTCACCTACATTAAGTGGCGAAATAACGATGCAATATATTAAAACTTATTTAGCTAATAGAAATATTAAAACAAGTAGATTTGCTGTTGGATTACCAATAAATTCTGAAGTTGATTATATTGACGACATGACCTTAACAGCAGCATTTAAAAATAGAACAGGAGAATAATGTTAATTACTTTTGAAGGAATGGATGGAGCAGGTAAAACATCAATTATGAATCTAATCCACGACGAATTAGTTTCGTTACAAAAAGAGAAAAATTTTATTTTTACTCGTGAACCTGGTGGAGCAGGGATAACAGAAGCTGAACAAATAAGAAATGTTATTTTAGATTCTAAAAATAGATTGAGCGACATTAGTGAAGCCTTGCTTTATTCAGCTTCTAGAAGAATACACATTGATAGAATTATTGAACCTAATTACGATTCAAAAATAATTTTTTCTGACCGTTATATTGATTCGTTTTACGCATATCAAGGATATGGAAGAAATTTAGGTATTGAATGGACTAAAAAACTTACTGAGTTAATAATTGGCAAGTTCAAACCTGATTTGACTTTCTTCATTGATATTTCCTATGAACAAACAATTTCAAGAAGAAATAATAGAGAGCAAGCAAAAGACAGATTAGAAAGCCAACCTAATGACTTTTACAAGCGTACATATAACGGTTATCAAATGTTGATTGCCGATGAACCAGAAAGATTTGTTGTGATTGATGGCAGAAAATCTTTAACTGAAATTAAAAATCAAATTTGAAAGCACATGCTTACATTAGATAAATTTAAGCAACTAATAAAATAGTGATAAATTTTGAAACATTAATCAATCAATCTATTTCATTAAATAAATTGCCTCACGCAATTATTCTAAGGGCAAATCCGGGTGTAGATTTAAATAATAAACTTTTATTTTTAGTTAATAAAATTGGCAATACAAATTTTAAAAATTTAAATCAAGAAAATTTGAGTCAAAACATATATGTTTTAGATTATTCTAAAAAAGAATTATCTAAAGATAATTTAGAATATGTTTTCGAACAATTAAACAAAACACCATTAGAGCAAAACAAGAAAAACATTCTCATATTAATTAATTTGGAAAATGCTTCAAACAATTTTAATAATGCACTTTTAAAAACATTAGAAGAAGCTCCTGAAAATTCACACATAATTATCACAACAAATAATTACTCAAAAATAATTCCAACTATTAAAAGTCGTACACAAAGTTACTATATAAATGGACCAACAGTCAGCGAGAAAATTAAATATATTTCTGAAAATTTTAAAACACCTTATGCTGCTGTTTATGCTAATGCAATTCCTGATATACCAGCTACAAAAAAACTTGTAACCAAAAGAAATGATGTACTTATTTCAGAACTTTATGGAATTTTATTAGAGGATAAAAAATGAGTAAATGAATTGATATTATTCTTGCATAAAAACATCAAAAAAGATGATTATGAATTTAAACTTAATGTGCTCCAAGTTTTTATTAGGCTGATTTTTTCAAATTTAAGTTTAGGATTAGAACATGAAACTAAATTTAAAAATCATAAAAGAAAAACAGGGATAAATTTTCTTGCAATGAATGTACTTGTAGATTCATTTTTAAAAAGAAGAGATTCAACCGTTAATTTTTCAATAACTTTAGAAAAATTATTAATTGATATAAAAAAATTAACAATTCCAATTAACGAAAAATAATGAGCAGTCATTTTAAATGCTATTTTAATTCATAAAATATATCAATTTATTGTTTGTAAATTGCTTATGCCAATTTTAAGAGTCCAAGTTGACATAGAGTTTATATAATTACTTTATTTATAATAACTCTATGTCCAATTAATATAATTAAAAGGAAGGTATATGGAAACATATTTGTTTGTAGGTCATCTTGTTGCATTAGTTTGTCTTCTGGGAATGTATTTACATAATAGAAATAAAATATTCTTCAATCCCTTATTTTTATTAAAAAAGAAGGACCAAAAAATAAAAATAGAAGAGAATTGAAAAAAATTGAATTACATTGAATTTTATACATTGTCTTCATTAAAAAGAATGAAAGATAAATATTGATTGCTATTTTCAATTCTAATAATATTTTTATTTTTTTCAGTATTTTTACCGATATTTTACATCTCATTTTTCCAGTTCGTTATTTTATGAATTCCAATTGTGATGATAATATCAAGTCTGATATACCAATTTATCATATTGTTCCTTGACATACAATTTTATAAGGTGTTTAAAATACAAGATGTAGAAACAAAAATTTTTTTAAAATTAAATAATGATAAATTTGATGATATTCTAAATGAACAATTGATTAAAATAAAAAAATACAAATTTGAAGATCAAATTAATTTGAAAAATATTGTTTCAGACAGAAGAATAAAATTTCAACTTAACTATTTTAAAAAACGCTTAAAATTAACGGATGGCAAAATTAGTAAGTTTTCAATTGTTAGAGAAGCTGTAACTAATAATATTCAATGAAGCCATACATATGCCGACCCTACTAATTACACAAAATATTTTGAATATTTAATATATGTCGAAGCGGGGTTTATTGAAATTTAAAATAGTTTTTTATATTTAGGCTTAATAATTAGCAATTATTTTCCTCTAGTTAGGCTAGTGAAATTATTAAAAAATTGTAAGAAATTAAAATTATAAATTTCAAATTACATAAAATACAACTAAATTATTTTTTTATTGTTTCAATTGAAAGGTAAATAGTCTTATGAATATCTTATTTTTTATAGTTAGCATAGTTTCTTCATTTATATTTTTTTGATTTTATATTTATATAACTTGAATTAATTTTTATAATCCGTTCAAATCTAAAAACAGTGATAAAATTATTGACCATGATGATAGATACAAGCAAAGAAATTTAATTGAATTTTATACAAAAAGAACCGTTAATTTAATCAACCTTAAATATAAACTTCTTTGATCTATATCAATAGCATATTTTATTATCCCAATTTCTATACCTATTATTTTTATTTTTTCTTCAAATAATATGCCAATTTGAATAATTGTTCTAATGATAGTCAATTGATTACTATTTGAAGTTGTAATTATGTTTTTTATATAAAATTTTTAAAATACTTCAAAAAAACTGATGAAAATCTTAAAAAAGAATTGATAAGAAACAATCAAAATTTCAACAAAATATTAGAAGATGAAATTTCTAAAGTAAAAAATTATGTTTTTCCTAGCGATTTGAATAAATTTAATATTGAAAAAGATAGAAGAATAAAATTTCAATCTCGCTACTATTTTAAAAAAATCAAAAATGCAACTGAACGAATTGAGAAATTTGTATACATAAGAGAAGCGGTTTGAAATAACGTAAATTGAAGTTTTACATATAAAAACCCTGAAATGTATTCAAAATATTTTGAATTTAAGTTATATAAGGAAGCTGGCTTTATTTAAGATTAGCAGCATGATAATAAATATGATTTTTGCCAAGTTATTTTTACATTTATAATTATTTAATTATTTTTTATGTATTTAATTGTGAGTAAAATAAAAATTTATTCAATGCTTAATCAAGTCAACAAAGTTAAAACAAAAAGTTTTTTTTATATATAATGGAATAGTTCATGTGGTGAATATGGCGAAGTGGTTAACGCATCTGGTTGTGGTTCAGACACGCGCGGGTTCGATCCCCGTTATTCACCCCATTTTTTTATTTCTTTCTTTTATTTGTTCCTTCAATATGGCAAGTTCTACATCTAGCTTGGTAAATATCATCATCTCCTAATAAATTCGTTTCAGTTGAATCACTCGTTCTATATGTTGTAGTAGCAGCATTATGACATATAACACAAACTGCACTTAGTTTTGTAACATGCTCTGCCATAGCTAAAAGTTGTGCAACAACTGGAAATGGTTTTCTTCTGAAATCTGTATCTAAGCCACTTACAATAACTCTTTTACCAGATGAAGCTAATTCTTCAATAACATCAACAATTTTTAAATCAAAAAATTGAACTTCATCAATTATTACAAAATTGTAATCACTTGCAAGTTCCTTAACTCTATCACTATCTTTAGCAACATATGAGTTGAATTGAACTCCAGAACGAGATTTAATCATATCAACGCCATAACGAGTATCATAAGATGGTTTTATTAGTACTATTTTTTCTTTTGCGTGTCCTAAGATTCTAAATCTTTTTAATAACTCTTCACTCTTCCCGCTGAACATAGGACCAGCAATTACTTCAATCATTCCTTTACTATATTGTCTATACATGTTGTCTCCTTTTGCTTTTATTTAATCTTACTTTAAAAGATTGTATAATAAAAAAACATTAATAATAAGGAGTGAAAATGGATTTAGGATTAGCGATTGGTTTGATTGTCGGATTATTTATTTTAGGCTTAATAATTGGTGCTATCGCAGCGTTTTTCATTACAAGAAAATTGTTTGAAAAACAACTTCGAGAAAATCCTCCTATTACCGAAAACATGATTCGTGTTATGTTCTCTCAAATGGGAGTTAAAGCAAGTGAAAGTAGAATTCGACAAGTTATGCGTTCTATGAAAAATGCTAAATAATTAGAAACTTCATTCGGAAGTTTTTTTATTTTATTGTGCAAAATTTTAAGAAAAAAAATCCTAATTTAAGAAAGAACCTTTTAAATATTCTTGGTTGAGAAAATTCATAAATTGCTATAATTTTTTTATGTTAGGTATAGATTTAACTAGAATAAATAGATTTGAATCTCTGAAGCCCAAAGTGATAAGCAGAATCTTAACAAATAGAGAGCAAGATGATTATGCTAAGGCAAAAAATAAAGCCCTATTTTTGGCGACACGATGGGCAATAAAAGAAGCCATTTTCAAAGCAGATAATAGTTTTGTAATTTTCAATGAAATTGAAATAACTAAATCAAATGGCAAATATCTATTTCCAGGTTTTGAAATATCTACAAGCAACGAAGAAAATGAAGTTATAGCTATAGCTTTAAAAAGGAAATAATATGAGTCCAAGTTTTAAATTATTCTTAAATTCGCCTTACTTAATGTTTAAATTGTTAAGGCTAGAAATGCTTGCAAGAAAGCACAGACGTTATCCTCAAGATTTGGATGTTCAAAAAAGAAATGATTTTATTTTGAAAATCGCAAAACGAATGTTAAAAATTTATAACATTAAAGTTGTTGTTAAAGGTAGAGAAAATTTAGAAAAAGCGCCTGCGCTTATAATGCCAAATCATAACGATAATTTAGATGTATTTGCCTTAATGTATGCCATGTTAAAAACTACTCAAGACAAAAGTGTGAATCATGAATTGATTTCATTTTTAGGAAAAATAGAATTAACAAGAAAGCGTATTGTTAAACACGCCGTTGAACTTTTAGATGGAGTTTTTATTGACAGAGCTAAATTTAAATCTGCTTGAAATGGTACTTTAGATTTTGGTGTTATGGTTAAAGAAAACAAAAAATATGGTGTAATTTTTCCTGAAGGTACAAGAAGTGAAACAGGTGTCATGGGTGAGTTTAAAAGAGGAGCATTCAAACTTGCAAAAATTAATTTGTTACCAATAATTCCTACAACCATAAATTATTCAAAAGTAGGCTTTGATAAAAAAAATAAAAAGGCAACAGTAGAAGTTATTTTTAACAAGCCTATAGCATATAAAAATATATTAGCTTTAAGTGAAGAAGCCTTAATGAAAAATACTAAAAGTGCAATTGAAAAAGAATATTTAGGTGGTGACAAGCATGAATAATTCAATTCATAATTTTGATATATCTAATTATAGTGGTTCCTTAGATCTTCTTCTTTCATTAGTAAGAGATAAAAAAGTTGATATTAAAAATATAAATCTAATTGAATTAGCAGATCGATATTTGGAAATAATAAATTCGCTTCAAGAAAATGAAATTGATTTAGCAAGTGATTATTTAGTTATGGCAGCAACTTTATTGCAAATTAAATCAGCGATGATTTTAGCTAAGGATGAATTGCCGGAAGAAATTGAAATTGATAGACAAGCTATCTTATTAAAACTTGCAGAATACAAAGCTTTCCAAGAAGTGTCAGAAGATTTGAAATTGAAGGAAATTAATCGACAAGCAATTTTTACAAAAAATCCCGAATCAACTGAAGGTTTTAAATTAGAACATGATGAATCTATTTTAGAAGGACATTCAAATATGGTTCAAATAATTATTGCCTTAAGGCAAATGTTCGAAAAAACATTTGCTGTTAAACTAAAGCAAGCAAAATTTGAAAATTTTACTTTAACTCCTGCTGATCAAATCATCTATATTAAAGAATTATTCAAAAAGCACAATGAATTGACATTCGAAATGATATTTAAATTGCCTTCTATGAATCACTTTGTTATTACATTGTTAGCATTACTAGATTTAAGTAGAAAACAAGAAATTATATTAACTCAAAACGAACAATTCGGAACAATAACAATTGCAAAAGGAGAAGCATATGAGTCCTAACAGTAGAATTTTAGAAGCATTAGCTTTTATACAAGGAGAAGAAGGTATTACAATTGACCATGTTCAAAAAGTATTTAATTTTGATCCAGAAGAAGATAAAAAAATGAATCAAAATGAAGCATTAAAATTGCTTAACGATTTTAAAAAAGAATATAACGAACTTGGTCTTGGGACAAAAGTTTTTGAGTTTAACAAAGTATTTAAAATTGCTACATCTGAAAATGTAAAAGAATATGTTGAAAAACTTGTTAGTTTTAAAAAGAATCAAAAATTATCAAAAGCTTCTTTAGAAACAATTGGAATAATTGCCTATAAGCAACCAGTAACTAGATCAATGGTAAATGAAATAAGAGGTGTATCTTCTGATGCTGTTTTCCAAGGATTATTATTAAAAGGTTTAATTGAAGAAGTTGGTGTTGCACAAACTCCTGGGAATCCGATTCTATATGGGGTTACAAATAAATTCTATGATTATTTCAAAATTCGATCACTACATGATTTACCTAGATTGCAAGAATTTGAATTTACTGATGTTGAATTCGACGATGATGAACAGACATTTAATTTATTCCAATCACAAAGAGAAGAATAATGTTTACAATAGATGCAACAGAAAATGATCAGGGTAAAATTCTTTTTAAAGTAGTAAGATCATATTTAAATAATGTTCCTAATTCCAGAGTTGAAAAAATATTTAGATTAAAAGATATAAAAGTTAACGGTAAAAGAAATGTTGATAAAGATACTCCAGTGATGGCTGGTGATCAGATAATAATTTATGGAATAGAAAATCCTAAAGTTAGAAATGCTTATCAACCTGTAGAGATTAAATTTAATGTCATATATGAAGATGACAATATTTTAATTATTGATAAGCCAACAGGAATAGTGATGCATGGTGAACCAAATTCTTTAGATAATCAGGTTTTAAGATATTTAAAATTTGTACAAAAAGATTCATTCATTCCATCATCAATTGGGCGAATTGATAAATTTGTTTCTGGTTTGGTATGTTATGCAAAAAACTACAAAACTTTAAGAGAGTTAAAAACTGAAAAAAATATTGAAAAAATCTATACATATAAAGCAGACATCTTAGTGCCTGAAAAACACACTGTAAATTTCTACCATGAGTATAACCCAATAAAACAAAGGGCAATTTTATATAAAGAAAAAAAGCCAGACACAAAAGTTGCTTCAACAATTTTATGAGATGAAGGAAACTACCATTATGCACAATTATTAACAGGTAGAAAACATCAAATAAGAGTAACTTTATCTAAATTAGGATTCCCAATTTATGGAGATAAATATTATGGTGGCAAAAACGCTAAGCAAATATATTTGCATTCATACATGCTGAAATTTAAAGGCCTAAATCAAGATCTTGAATACTTGAACAAACAGGTGTTTATTTCCAAACCCAAGTGATAAAAGACAAATGATATAGTTAGATTTTGGGAGCTGACGAAAATTTACGGATTTTAAAATATTTTTTTAAAACTAAAATCCACCATTGAAAAATGAAGTGCAACACTTAAGTAAAAAGGTTGCACTTTTTTTATAATTAAAAAAACCCAACGACTAAGAAGGAGGGGAGCAAGTAAAAATTCACGGATTTAAAATTTTATTTTTTTTAAACTTAAAATTAAGTCTCATTTTTACCTTAGCAATTAAATATTACATAAAATTATACATTTAGTCAATACAAAAAAATAGATTGTAGAATGAAGCGACCAATCTAGTTATTTTTACTTAATAATTTATATCTTGCTCTTTTAAAGACCTGTTTAGGATCAGTAAAATAGGCATTACACTTTAGAAATCTTAATTCAGAATTTACACTTTCAATTATATTGGTTGGTCATAGATCATATTGTGAAGTTTGTCAATTTTCAATTTTTGGAACAGTAAAATAACTACCAATTTTTAGCATCCTTTTAATTTTTTTAAAAATAGAATGCGGCAAATATTTGCTTATTTGATCATCAACAAATTTTGGATTTTCAAGTTTGATTAATTCAATAATCTTTGAACTAAATGCCTTAAATTTAGTCGTTAAAATTTTTTCTAAATTTCTTCTAAGATGCACTAAGCAAGTCTGATGTAAAGTTTTACTAAACTCTTCCTTAATTGCTTTAGAAACACTTAATGAAGTGTCACTAACAACTAAATTTACTTTTTCTAAACCTAAACGTTTTAGATATCTGAAATAGGTTTTATAAGAAATTGTGTTTTCTGAATTAAATAGTAAAGGTGGAAATTAAATTTTCGAGCCATATTCATCTATTCCAATTGAATGAATAAGTACTTTTTTTCTGCCAGTAGTTTTATTGTTAGTATTTACAAATATTCCATCAATAAATAATGAAACTATTTTGGAAGGACTTTTGAATTTTGTATTTTTTTCTTTCTTTGAAAA